>NZ_JBFBAM010000045.1:0-75339 GCF_040682195.1 Kutzneria sp. NPDC051319
AGACGTCGCAATCCACACCGAACCTGGAGGCCCTCCCTCATTTCAACATCATCGGCTCACGTGTCCACCCGTTCACAACCTCCCGGGGCAGTACACCTAGTCCCGCAAATCCGGGCTCGGCCACCTGTTCGCGTGAATCGCATAGGCAAGGCCAATTCCCTTGGCTAGCGTCGGATACGGCGCACGACAGGGGTCGAGGCGATGACGGACACGAACCGACACACCAGCAACACGGTCAACACCAACGCGGTCTCCGGCTTGATCGTGCAGGGCGGCCTGGTCACCGGCGACATCCACCAGCACCTGCCCGCACCGCGGCCGCCGACACCCCGGCCGTGCCAACTGCTTTCGGCGCCGGCGGGGTTCGTCGGGCGTGACGACAAGCTGGCCGCGCTTGACGCCTGCACCACCGCGGTGATCTCCGCGATCGGCGGCGCCGGCGGGTTCGGCAAGACCTGGCTCGCACTCACCTGGGCCAACCGGAACCTGGGCCGGTTCCCCGATGGACAGCTCTCGGCCGACCTGCGCGGCTTCGGCCCCGGCGAGCCCCGGCATCCCGCCGACGTGCTGGCCGACTTCCTCGCCGCCCTCGGCGTCGACCGCGATCACCAGCCCACCGACCTCGATGCCCGGATCGCGCTCTACCGCACCCACACCGCCGGCCGGCGCCTGCTGATCCTGTTGGACAACGCCGCCACCGCCGACCAGGTCGAGCCCTTGCTGCCCGGTGGCACCACGTGCACCGTCCTGATCACCAGCCGCCACCGCCTGCCGTCCTTGCTCGCCCGCCACGGCGCCCACCCCGTGCACGTCGACGTGCTCACCGACGCCGAGGCCCGCACCCTGTTGGAATCCGCCCTCGGCCACAGCGCGGAGCGGGCCGTCACCGATTTGACCGCACTGTGCAAGGGTTTTCCGCTCGCGCTGGGCCTGATCGCCGCCCGCATCCGCAGCGAACCGACCCTGATCGACGACCTTGTCGCCGACCTGGGCGCCCTCGGTCTGGCCGCCTTGGATTCCGACGACCCCGCCGCCAGCCTGCCCACCGTCCTGTCCTGGTCCCTACGCCGTCTCACCGAGCAGCACCGCACAGTTTTCGGCCTGTTGGGTATCGCCCCCGGCCCCGACATCGCCCTGCCGGCCGTCGTCTCGTTGACCGGGCTGTCACATTCCCTTGCCCGCCAAGCACTTTCGGCATTGGAGGAGGCGTCACTGCTCGAACGCCGCCCCGGCGGCCGGTACGTGATGCACGACCTGATCCGCGACTACGCCGCCAGCACGGTCCTGTCCGAGGACGTACGCGAGGCGGCTCTGGTGCGGGTGATGGACTTCTACCTGCACACCGCCGTCGCGGCCGAACCCCTCGTGGACGCATACCGCTCGCCCGCTCCGCTCGCCCCGCCCGCCGCCGGCGTCCAGCCACTGCCGATGGCCGACTTCACCGCGGCGATGGCCTGGTTCGAGGCCGAACACGCAGCCCTCCTGGCCACTCAACGCGCCGCCGTCGCCCTCGGCCGCCACCGCGTCGTCTGGCACATCGCCTGGACGCTGAACGGCTTCCACATCCGGCGTGGGCAGCTGCACGACGCGCTGACCGTGTGGCGGATCGCGCTGGACGCCGCAGCTCACCTGCCCGATCCCATCATCCGCATCCGCGCCCATCGCAACTTCGGCCGGGCCTGCTCCATGCTGGGCCGGCACCAGGAGGCGATCAGGAATCTGGACCGGGCCCTCGTACTGGCCGAGCACATCCACGACCCCGCCCACCAGGCCCACACCCACCTCCAGATCACCCATTCCTGGCAGAACCAGGGCGACTACCGGCGAGCGCTGGTGCACGCCCACCACGCTCTCGACCTCTACCTCGCCCTCGACAAGCCGACGTCGAAAGCCGATGCGTTCAACCTGGTGGGCTGGTGTGCCGCGCATCTGGACGAGTTCGACATCGCCCACGACCACTGCGCCGCTGCCCTCACCTTGCAGCGACGCCACCACAACGTCGTCGGTGAGGCAGCCGCCCTGGACAGCCTCGGGTTCGTCGCGCACCGCCGCGGCGACCACCGGAAGGCCCTCATTCTGTACAACCAGGCTCTTGACATACGCCGGTTCCATGACGCCTACGAGGTCGCGAACACCCTCGACAGCATCGGCCGCCCGTACGCCGCTTCCGGGCAACACGGGCGGGCCCGCGCGGTGTGGCTCGAAGCGCTGGACCTGTACCGGCAGCAAGGGCGCACCGCCGATGCCCAGCGCGTTCAACGACAGCTGGACGAGCTCAGGCCGCCGTGAGCTGGTACGTCGTGCCGCTGCTGCTCGGCACCCATGCGTCGGGCAGGGCACCGGCCAGGGCGTGCTGGGCGCGCCAACCGGTGCAGTGGCCGGGGACGAGCAGATCGGGGGCGAGGTCGGTGAACGCGGCGACGGTCGGCGAGATGATCGGCTCGAACGCCGGGCCGCTCAGGTGCAGGCCGCCGAGCAGCGCGTGCAGCTGGTTGACGCCGGTGAGCCGCATGGCCTGCCGCACGATGTTGACCGCGCCGGCGTGGCCGCAACCGGTGAGCACCACCAGGCCCCGACCGCGCACGTTGACGACCAGCGCCTGGTCGTCGAGGACCAGCGGGTCGTGCTGCCAGTCGGATCCGGTCCACGCCTGGTGGGCCGGCGGCATGCCGCGTTCGAACTCCGTGGTCCGGTCGATCTCGCCGGTGATCAGCACCCGGCCGTCCAGCAGCAGCGACGGTTCCCGCCGCTCGATGACCTCGTAGCCCTCACCGGCCAGCGCCCGGGCCGACAGC
This sequence comes from Kutzneria sp. NPDC051319, assembly GCF_040682195.1. Lineage (NCBI taxonomy): Bacteria > Bacillati > Actinomycetota > Actinomycetes > Pseudonocardiales > Pseudonocardiaceae > Kutzneria > Kutzneria sp. NPDC051319. Next base: position 2,796 of record NZ_JBFBAM010000045.1, read on the forward strand.
GTCGGCAGCTCCATCGCCTCCCGACCGGGCACGGCCAACCTCCGCCGGGTCCAGATCAGCGGGTGCACCACCATCGGCAGGGCCCGCGCGCCCTTCCGTCCGGCCAGCCCGGCCAGCCCGCCCGCGTGGTCGAAATGCCCGTGGCTCAGCACCACGCTGTGCAGCTCGCCCAGCTTCACGTCGAGCCGCTCGGCGTTGCGCACCATCGCGTCCGGCGACTGGCCGGTGTCGAACAGGACGCTCGTGCTGCGCCCGCCCGCATGCACGGTGACCAGCGCCGAGAACCCGTGTTCGGCCACCAGCCCGGCCACCGTCGCGCCGTCCTCGAACTGCGCCGCCGGCACCCTGCCCGCCATGCTCGGCCGCCGCACCCGATCGCTTCCGGGCAGCAGCGCGTCGTAGACGTTGTCGACAAGCGTCGTGATCTCCACCGCGTCCACCGGCTCCAGCCCGATCGGGTCCACCGCCGTCCCGTCGGCCGCACGGGGCATGGCGGCCAGGGCTTCAGCGGCACTACCAGGCTCGTCGCACATGCCCGTGAGCCTAGAACCCACTCCCCCCGGCCGCCTGTGCGCACTGCCCTGCACGGATGGCCGAGCGGAACTCGACGCGGTTGACCGGTCCCTCGACGGTCCGTACTTTCTACCCAATAATTAGGAAACTTTCCTAACTGTGGGCCACGCCGCCGGCCCCCGTACCGGAGGAACCCATGCATGGTGTGACAGCAGCGATAGCGGCGCTGACCGCGATCGCGTCGGCGGTGAGCCCGGCCGTGCCGGCGGCGACCACGGCGCAGATCAGGGTGGACCAGGTCGGCTACGCGACCGGCGAGGCCAAGGCCGCCTACCTGATGGGCACGACCGCGAACGCCGGGGCGGCGTTCACGGTGGTCGACGCGGCGGGCAAGTCGGTGCTGACCGGCAAGGTCGGCGCCAGCACCGGAAAGTGGAGCACGGCCTACAGCGCGGTGTACCCGATCAACCTCACGGCGCTGAAGACCAAGGGCACCTACCAGGTCAAGGTCGGCGGCACGACGTCGCCGACGTTCAAGGTGGACAGCGCCAGCGCCCTGTTCTCCCCACTGGCCGACGACACGGTGACGTTCTTCCAGATGCAGCGGGACGGCCAGGACGTGATCCCCGGGACCATGGACCGCAAGCCCAGCCACCTCACCGACAAAGCGGCGTCGGTCTACGAGATCCCGACGTTCAACGACGAGACGATCACCAGCAAGATGACCGGGACGGGCGTCACGGTCGACGCCTCGGGCGGCTGGTTCGACGCCGGTGACTTCCTGAAGTTCACCGCGACGACCTCGTACACGGTGAGCAACCTCCTGCTGTCGCAACGGGCTCACCCGACCGCGGCGCTGGGCGCGGAGGCGCAGTTCGGGCTGGACTACCTGAACAAGATGTGGGACCCCAGGACCGGCGTGCTGTACGCGCAGGTCGGCATCGGGGTCGGCGACGGCAAGGACTTCGTCGGCGACCACGAGGTGTGGCGGCTGCCGGAGGCCGACGACGCGCTGAACCCGAAGCCGGGCGACAAGGACTACTTCATCAAGTACCGCCCGGTGTTCGCGGCCAACAAGCCCGGCGCGAAGATCAGCCCCAACCTGGCCGGCCGGATGGCCGCCTCGTTCGCGCTGGCCGCGCAGAACCTGGCCACCGCGGACAAGGCGAAGGCCAGGCAGTACCTGTCCTCGGCGGCGGCGATCTACGCGCTGGCCGACACGGCCGGCGGCAGCGTCGTCTCCGTCTTCCCGCACGAGTACTACCCGGAATCGTCCTATCTGGACGACCTCGAGCTGGGCGCCACCGAAATGTCCCTGGCGGCCAAGGCATTGGGCGACAACCGCGCCAACGGCTGGGCGACCGACGCCGGTAAGTACGCCAAGGCCTACATCGCCAGCAGCAACCACGACTCGCTCAACCTGTACGACACCAGCGCGCTGGGCCACGCCGATCTCGTGAAGCTGTTGCGCCAGAACAACTCCCCCAAGCTCGCCGTCACCGAAGCGCAGCTGACCGGCGACCTCGTCCGCCAGCTGAAGGCGGCCGCCGCGGAGGCGGCCAAGAGCCCGTTCCGCACCGGCGCCCCGATCGTGGACGGGGACGGGGCCACGCACACCTTCGGCCTGATGACCACCGCCCTGCTGTACGGGCAGCTGACCGGCAAGCACGACTACGACGCCTTCGCCACCCAGCAGCGCGACTACATCCTCGGCTCCAACGCGTGGGGCATCTCGATGCTGATCGGCTCGGGCAACTTCCCGAAGTGCGTGCACAACCAGGTGGCCAACCTGGCCGGCAGCCTCACCGGCAGCGGCAGGATCGCGGTCGGCGGCGTGGCCAACGGCCCGATCGACGCCCACCAGTTCGACACCATCGACCCGCTGCCCGACGGCTACCGCGCGTGCAGCGACACCTCGTACAAGACGTACGACAACACCTCGGTCCGCTACCTGGACAACATCCTCACCTGGGCGACCAACGAGCCCGCCGACGACTACACCTCGACCGGCACGCTCGCCCTGAGCCTGGCCGCCGCCGGCTGACGCCACGGGGCCGCCCGGTCCGCGCGACCGGGCGGCCTCAGCCGGTCAGCTCCGTTTTTGTGGCCAGCCAAGGCAAAGACCGCTGGAACGCCGGCCGCCACGCCTTCCAGCTGTGGCCGCCGTCCACTTCCTCGTACCGCACCTCCATGCCGGCCGCCCGACAGGCTTCGGACACCGTGCGCTGCTGCGGCCGATAGGTCTCGTCCTGACGGCCCACCGCGACGAAACCCGCGCTGCCGGGGAACTTCGCGGCGGCCAGGATGTCCAACGGGTTGACCCGGGCGAACGCCGCCTGGTCGCCGCCGAACGCCGCGGCCACGGTCTGCTCACGCCCGCCCAGCGTCGGCTCACGTTGACCGGACAGGTCCACGAAGCTCCGGTACACCTCGGGCGCGCGCACCGCCAATTGCAGCGAACACGTGCCGCCCAAGGAGAATCCGCCGACCGCCCATCGCCGGTGATCGTCCGTCACAGCCAGGGAACGCTGGATCCACGCCGGCACATCCTTGGCCAGGTACGTCTCCACCTGCCCTAATCGCGAGTCCAGGCACAGCGGATTGGCCGCGTACGAGCCGAGGATGTCGGGCATGACCACCACCGGCGCCAAACCCTGGTGAGCCCGGGCGAAGTCGTCCAGCATGTCCGCCAAGTGGCCGCCGTCCAACCAGTCACGGGTGGTGCCGGGCTGGCCGGACAGCAGCACCAGCACCGGTAACTCGGCCCTCGGCGACACCAGGTAGGCCGGCGGCAGGTACAGCCACGCCGCCCGCGGACCGAATCCGCCGGAGGACGGGATCTCCACCGTCGACACCGCTCCCCGGTCCGGCATGCCGGCCGGCGCATGCCACACGTCAGCCAGCGGCTTCCCCCGACCCGACCGCACGAGCCAGCCGTCTTTTCCCCGCACCGAAGCGAAATCGGCCTGCGGCGACACCAGCGGCCCCAGCACGGCGCGCAAAGTCGTGTACTGGTCGAAGAATTCGTTGACCTTGGCCGCCCCGATCACGACCGACAGCACCATGCCGAACGCCAGCAGCACCCGCCCCGTCCAGCGCGCCGAGCCCACCCGGGCCACCGCCAGCGCCACGGTCAGAACCGTCAGCCCGACCCAGCCGTACAGGCTCCACGGCAGCCGGTCCGGGAACGGCGCCGCCACGTCCTCGATCACCCACCGCAGTCCGGCGGTCACCGCCACCGCGACCGCGACACAGATCGGCGCCGCCCGCGTCCACCACCGTGTCCGGCGGGTCCACGACAAGACGATCACCAACAGCGCCGAGACCACCGTGAGCGCGACCGGGATCGGGCCCTCGACCAACGACCATTCCAACGGCGAACTCACGAACACCCCGCTTCCCACCCTCACCCCAAGGACGCGCGAGAACACCTTGCGGTTGACCGTGAAATCGGAGTGAGGCTCACACTCGCCCACGATGCACGGGGTCGGGCCGGCAGGCTCTAGGATCGGACGATGCGCGAGAACTTCCACGCCGAACTGCAGAACCTGGACCTCCAGCTCGCCTCGATGTGCCAGCGGGCCGGCACCGCGATGCGGGACGCCACGGAGGCGCTGCTCCGGGTGGACCTGGGCAAGGCCGAGGGCGTCATCGGCGGGGACGAGGCGCTGGACGACGCGCGGACCGAGCTGGAGGCCCGCGCGTACGCCCTGCTGGCGTTGCAGGCCCCGGTGGCGACCGACCTGCGGGTGGTGCTGGCCAGCATCCGAGTGGCCGAACGCCTGGAGCGAATGGGCGATCTCGCCCGGCACATCGCGCAGGCGGCCCGCCGGCGGCACCCGAATCCGGCGGTCCCGGAGCCGCTGCGGGCGACCTTCGCCGACATGGGCGCGATCGCCGCGGAGATGGCCGACATCGCCGAGGGCGTGATTCGCCGCCACACGAGCGGACCATCGCTGCACGAGCTGGAGGACCGCATGGACGCCCTGCATCGCAGCGTCTTCGCGGCGACTATGGGCGATGACTGGTCGTACGGCGTGATGCCCGCGGTGGACGCCACGCTGCTGGCCCGGTTCTACGAGCGCTACGCCGACCACGCGATGTCGATCGCCCGCCGCGTGGCCTTCGTGCCCCCGGGAACCGCCTGGGCCAGCACGGAATGACGGCTCAGTTCGAGCCGACGCGCGCGCCGGTGCAGATGTTCCAGTAGTTGTTCGGATCGAATGTGCCGTCCTCGCTCGGGAAATACCATTCGACGGCCTGGTACATGAGCTTGCCGTGGCACATTCCGAGATTGAACGCCTGCACGGTCGCCGTCAGGGAAACGCCGTGCGCCAGATCGGGGGCGTCCGGGGCGACGTAGAAGGCCGTCCCGGTGGCGACGGCGGTGGCGGCGCCCCACGACTGCCACTTCACGCCGTCGACGACGCCGGTCCCGTCCCCGCCGTTGTCGATGACGGCCGGCCGCACCGTGCCGTAGCCCTTCTGCGAGGTGTTCCACGGCAGGCCCAGGGTCGGCGCCGGCCGGGAAGCCTGCGCCGACGTGGCCGTGCTCGTAGTGGGAGCAGGTGCGGTGGTCGTCGTGGTGCTGGTCGGCGTGGCGGTGCTGGTGGTCGTGGTCGGTGCGGACACCTTCGCCGGCGTGGAGTCGCACGCGATGGCGGCCAGTCCGACCAGCACGACTCCGGCGCCGATACCGGCCAGCAGGCGAACGCGTTTAAGCATGGCGGTGCTCATCACGGAATTCCCCCGAAGAATTGTGGAAACGAACGGATCTCGTTCACACATACAGGGACGCGCACACCGCCGACAGGTTCGCCATTCCGCTGCCGGTTATCGTTTCGTGACCACTGCGGTCACGCCGGCACGGGCTCGACCCGCCGGCTCAACATGGTCGACACGCGGTAGCTGGCGTACAGCGACGCCACCAGCATCACGACCAGCACCGTGCCGAGGGCGAGCACACCGCCGTCGACGGCCGGCGCGGGCGGGCCGCCGGCCTGGGTCCGGGCCGAGCCGGACAGGAACGGCACGATGGTCAGCACGGCCAGGCCCAGCACCGTCTCCACCGCCACGACCTTCGGGAAATGCTTGAGCGTCAAGGCAAATCCCCGACCGAGGTCGCCCGCGGCGTGGGCCCGGGCGATGCGTGGGGTGAGGGCGAGCTGGTTGTAGGCGCCGGCCGCGACCATGGCGGCGACGATGATCAGCTTCACGAGCAGGAACCGGCCGTAGGTGGTGGTGAAGAGCTGCCCGACGGCGCCGACGTGCCGCCAGGCCAGCCAGACCCCGGAGGCGACCACCGCGCCGACCGAGACCAGGGCGACGGAGCTGAACCGCTGCCACATGCGGGCCCAGGCCAGGCCGGCCCGTTCGCCGAGACCACGGCCGCGACCCACGATGACCAGCCCGAACAGGCCGCCGAGCCAGGCGCACGCGCCGAGGATGTGGAGCTGGGTGAGCCAGGAGTTCAGCTGCGTGTCGACGGTCTGGTTGTGCCAGGTCGTCGGCAGCGCCAGCACGACCGTGCCGAGCACGGCCAGCGGCAGCGCGACGGCGGTGGCCAGAACCGGACTGTCGCGGACGAAGAGGACGATCAGCGCCAGCGCCGCCAGCACGTAACAGACGTTCTGGACCAGGGTCAGCGTTCCCGACGACACCCACGCGCCATGCGGGGCGGGGAGGTTCAGGAAGGCCCAGATCCGGCCTGGTTCCAACGCCTGCCCGAAGGTGACGCCCTTGACGCCTCGGGCCACCCGGCCGGCCAGCTGGAGGTAACCCGCGACCAGCAGGGCCGGACCGCACCAGGCCAGTAACCGCACGGCTCTCCGGTGCACCGAGCGTCGATCGGCATCGTCCACATCGGAGCTCAGGACCGGGCGGATCACCGCCAGGTACACCACCGCGCCGCCGATCACCGCCGCCAGCGCGGCGAAGTAGGCGACCTCGCTGAACACCCGCCACCAGGCCGGAATCGCCGCCTCGGTCGGCGCCGCCGCCATCGGAAGAAGAGTCACAAGGCCGTTAGGTTTAGGCTTAGCTAACCCGGAACGCAAGCTGGTCAGTCGGCCGTTCGGGGCCAGATCGTCTCGCCGAGGGCACGCACCGTGGCGAACCACTCCCTGACCTCGTTCACGAACAGGAGGAGGGCGCCGCAGTCGCAGTCGGCGGCCACACCCTCGGCATCCACGCCCAGGCCGCGACACAGCGAGACCGCCCGCGGCAGGTGGTAGGCCTGCGTCACGAGCAGCGCCCGCCGGATGTCGAACACCCGCACGGCCCGAGCGCACGTGTCGTACGTGTCCAGGCCGTAGGGGTCCACGACGATCTTGGCTGCGGGCACGCCCCGGGCGACGAGGTAGGAGGTCATTTCCTTGGTCTCGTCGCCGGAGCTGCCGGCGGCGTTGCCGGAGACCAGCACCGACTTCGCCTTGCCGGCTTTCACCAGCTCGATCGTCGCTTCCAGCCGTCCGGTGAGGAACGGGGTGTGGACCTGGGCGCCGAACACGATCACCACCGGCGCGACGGGGGCGTCGGCGAGGTCGTGACGATGCCCGGCCGAGGCGGAGTACGCCCAGATCACACTCGCGCTCGTGAGCAGCACGGCCAGCACCACGGCGACCAGCCCGGCGCCGAGCACGCGCCGGACCCAGCGACGGCGGAACATGCGTCAGTCGGTCGCGTCCAGGAGGGCGCGTTCCCGGCCGATGGTGGTGTCGTCGCCGTGTCCGGTGTGGACGATCGTGTCGTCCGGCAGCGCGAAAAGCCTTGCGCGGATGGACGATTCGAGCGTCGGGCGATCGCTGAACGAGCGCCCGGTGGCGCCGGGGTCGCCGTTGAAGAGCGTGTCGCCCGTGAAGACGCAGCCGAGCGCAGGCGCGTAGAGGCAGACCGCCCCGGGGGCGTGACCCGGCGTGTGCAGGACTTGCAGCGAAGTGCCGGCCACGTCGATGGTCTGGCCGTCGATCAGGTCCGTGTCCCAGCGGGACTCCGTGTGCGTGAGCTCCCACAGCGGCCGGTCGTCGGGATGCAGCAGGATCGGGGCCGAGACCCGGTCGCGGAGCGCCGGCGCGACCCGCACGTGATCGTCGTGGGCATGCGTGCACACGATGGCTTTGACAGTCCGCTCCCCCACCACCGCCAGGATGTCGCCGACGGAGTGCGGAGCGTCGATGACAACGCATTCGGTGTCGTCGCCGACGACCCAGATGTTGTTGTCGACGTCGAACGTCCCGCCGTCGAGGCTGAACGTGCCGCTGGTGACTGCATGGTCAACACGAATCACCCGACGAGCATAGGGCAGCGCGTGGTCCGCGCTGCCCCTCGACATCGCTCAGGCGCTCGGCCAGGGCCTTCAGGACCGCCTCCGCCGCCTCGCCACCCGAGGCCGGGTTCTGGCCTGTGATCAGGTTGCCGTCGACCACCACGTAGGACCCCCAGGCCGGGCCCGCCGAGTAGTCCGCGCCGGCGCCGCGCAGGCGTTCTTCCAGCAGCCACGGGGCGTTCGCGGCCAGGCCCACCTGCGTCTCCTCGTCGTCGGTGAACGCCGTCAGCTTGCGGCCCTTGAACAGCCAGCTGCCGTCGGGCGCGCCGGCCGCGAAGAACGAGGCCGGGCCGTGGCACAGCGAGGCCACCACCTTGGTCTGGTCGGGCAGCAGCGCCGCCAGCACGCGGGCCACGTCCGCGTTGACCGCCAGGTCCTGCATCGGGCCGTGGCCGCCGGGGATCAGCACCCCGTCGAAGTCGGCCGGGTTCACGTCCTCCAGCCTCGCCGGCTCCTGGAGCAGGTCGCGATGGGCCTCCACATAGGCCCGCATCTCGTCCGCGTGCGCCTGGTTGCCGTTGTTGGCCTCCGCGCTCAGGCTCAGCTCGTCGGCCCGGGCCGGTCGGCCGCCCGGCGTCGCGATGGTCAGCTCCACGCCGGCCGCCGACAGGATCCGGTGCGGCACAGCGAACTCCTCCGCCCAGAAGCCGGTGGGTCGCTGGCTGCCGTCCTTCTGGCTCCAGACCGTCGCGGACGTGAGGATCACCAGCAGCTTGCTCATGTTCTCGTCTCCCTGAACTGTCGCCACGCTGGACCGCGCGGCTCGTGACCCGTCATACGCTACTCGCATACGGTCATCACATAGCAAGCCCGCCGGCCCCCTTGTGACATTCGTAACGAGTTAGCCCATGACACCCGCGTCCACTAGACTCGGCTCCAGGAGGTGTTGGTCGTGAAGGTGACTTTGGGTCCGCCGCGGGCCGGGGCGGAGTGCGTCAGCTCGGATCTGCTGATGGCGTTCGTCAATTCGCGCCCGCACCACAAGCAGCCCACCGAGCTGCTGGCCGACGGTCCCGCCGTCGCGGCCTGGTTCGCGGCCGCCGGCGCCGGCGAGTCGTCCGACGCCACCGACGCCGATGCCGCCACCGCCCGTGAACTTCGCGACGCGCTGCTCAGCATCCTTCGTGCTCATGTCGGCTGCGACGAGGGCCTGTCGATGGTGTCCGAGGCCGAGGCCCACCTCCAGCGGGCCGCGCTCCGTTTCCCCGTGACCACCGTCGTCACCGCCGACGGCTGCGAGCTGCACCCCACCGGCACCGGCGTCGACCGCTCTTTCGCCTATCTCCTCAGCGCCGTCGCCGACCTCGCCTCCCGTGGCGCCTGGGCCCGTGTCAAGGTGTGCAAGAACGACACCTGCTACACCGCCTTCTTCGACAAGACCCGCAACTCCTCCGCGCTGTACTGCAGCACCTCGTGCAGCGGCCAGATGGCCACTCGCGCCTACCGCGAGCGCAAGAAGGAGTGCTCGATCCGCTGACCGCGCCGGCCAGTTCTCGTCAGCCGGCGCCACGGAGACGGCGTTCGCGCACCGGGCTGCTCAGGTCTCGGTGCAGATTGGCAGCGGCTCGTACGTCAATTACATCAACCCGACCCAGCCAGACTGGGGCACTTCGTACTGGCGGGGCAACGTTTCCCGACTCCGCCGGACCGTCGCCGCCTACGACCCGGGCCGCGTGCGGCAAAGCCCGTGCCCAGCTGCGCGATGGGGTGCCCGAAGGCGCGGTACGGCACCGGGCGGCGCTGGCGACGGCGTCGGTGCCGGATGCTCGGGGGAATGCGGACTCCACGACGAGCGGCGGTCGGCGGTCACGGCCGATGAGCGGGGCACACGCGGACGACGGGGGACGCGGGGTGCTGGACGGCGCGTTCCGGTTGCTGGACCGACTGTGCGAGGTCGGCGACGCCGGCCTCACGGCCTTGGCGGCAGGCAGCGGACTGCCGAAGGCGACGGCGCATCGGCTGCTGGATCAGCTGGTGCGGCTGGGGGCGGTCGAACGGGCCGACACCAGGTACCGCGTCGGTCCGAGGTTGTTCCAGCTGGGCCAGGCGTGGGAGCCGCATCCCGGACTACGCAGCACTGCGACGCAGCCCCTTCACGAGCTGGCCCGGGCGACCGGGGCCTCGGTGGGTCTGTGCGTGCTGCGGGCCGGCCGGGCCCTGGTGGTGTCGGGCGTGCCGGGCGAGATCGACGAGCTGGTGCCCCTGCGTGCGGGCGCCACCTGGGGCTTCCCGACCGCGGTCGGCAAGGCGCTGGCCGCGGGCATGGCCCCGCTCGCCCTGGAATCCGCGTCCTGGCAACGAGAAGCGGCCCTGATCAGGGACCGGGGAATCGCCCTCGACCACGAGCAGGCGGTCCCCGGCGTCGCCTGCGCCGCCGTGCCGATACGCGCGCGGGACGGCCGTTCGGTGGCGGCGGTGTGCGCCATGATCGAGGCCTCCCCGCGCCTGCCCCGCATCGCCGAGGTGCTCCGCCGGGTCGGCCGCGCCATCAGCGCCGGCCTCGAACCCGGCTGACGGTCGGCCAGCCTGACGATCAGGCCCGCTGACAGTCAGCCCCGCCGAGGGTCAGGCCGGGCGGCGGGCGATGCGGCGCAGGTCGTCGGGCGAGCCGAAACGCTGGTCGATGCGTCGGGCGGCGACGGCCCACTCGGCCATGGTCCGCACGGGACCCAGGGTTTCGACGACGAAGGGATCGTGCCAGCGGGCCAGCGCCCGCTCCCACAGCACGGACGGCGGGTCGGTGCGGATGTTGCCGACGGTGCCCTCGTAGATGGACATGGCTCGCACCTCGCCGTCGGGCTCGATCTGCACGGAACCGTAGGTCGACCAGTCCCTGGCCCGATCGGGATGCATCATCAGCTGGCGGTTGTCGGTCGTCTGCACGTCCACGCCGACGCCGGCCAACGAGCGCAGCCGGGCCACGCGGTCGTCGCTGGTCAGTTCCCGCACCTGGTCGTCGGTCAGCAGCTCGGCGTCGAACCCGGCACGGCTGGCCGCGCCGCTGGGCACGACGGGGCCGAAGTAGGCGAAACCCAGCCGCGGGAAGCGGGACGCGACGGTCGCGCAGATGTCGTCGAGCTGGTGGAAGTTGCTCCGCATCACCGAGCAGTCGAGGCCGAAGTTGAACGGCACGCGCGAGGCGACGTCGTCGAGGATGGCGAGAGAGCGCAGCGCGCGGTCGAAGGCGCCGCGCCGACCGCGGATCCTGTCGTGGACCTCGGCGGTCGCGCCGTCCACGCTGACGCCCAGCAGGGACACCGTGGACGCCAGTTGCTCGGCCAGCTCGGGCCGCATCGACCAGCCGCCGGTGTACACCACGACCTGGACGCCGGCTTGCGACAGCCGCCGGGCGATGTCGGCGATCACGGGAGTCAGCAGCGGCTCTCCGCCCGACAGCACGACCGACTCCGGCCCGGCCGCCGCGATCTTGTCGGCGACCAGCAGCATCGTGTCCGGATCGAGCTGCCGCGTCGGCCGCCGACCCGATTCCGAATAGCAGTGCACGCAGAGCAGCGGGCACGCATAGGTCGTGTCCCAGACGATGATTCGCGGACCGGATTCCATGGGCACAACCACCACCGTCTGCCGCGGGCGAATACGCCGACGGGGCCAGCATGCCCCGTTCGGGGCCAATTCGGGAAGTCCCGGTCCGCTGAGCGGACCGGCCATTGCCTGCCCCGCGCTGGCCCGGCGATTCTTGAGCGGTTGGTCGATCCCGAAAGGAGGAGTCCACGTGGAGAACGAACTCGACCTCACCGAGGTCGCGACCGTCGATCCGCCGCGCGAGCCGGCGATCCAGATCGAATTCTTCGATTTCCAGACGCAGGTCGCTTGGCCGTGCCTGCCGCTGTGACACGGTGAGAACCCGCCGGGTGAGGGCGGGTTGTCGGCTCTCGCCCGGCGGCGCACACGTATTCGAGGGAAATTCGAGCCAGCGGAAAATGGGGGTCCTGGCATGCGTTTCATTCGCGGCGCCGCCGGCTACTGGGCGGTCGGCAGCACCTTCGTGGCGCGCGTCCCGGAGCAGCACTTCGACGCGCAGGGACGGCCGACGCCGGCGGTGCGGGAACTGCTGGCGGCCCGGGACGCCGCGCCGGCCACCGACTCGGACCTGTACGGCCTGACCGTGCTCGTGACGACCCGCTGCAATCTGGCCTGCCCGTACTGCTTTCAGAACACCGAACTCCCGCAGGCCCCCGAGGGCGCGATTCCGCTGCGGATCCCGGGCGCCACCGTCGATGACCGCAAGGTCGCCGACATCCTCGCCTTCACCCGCGACCGCATGGCCGAGCTGAACAAGACCGCGGTCAAGCTGATGCTGTTCGGCGGTGAGCCGACGATGTTTCCCGGCTACTGCCTGAAACTGCTGGAAGGATGCCGGCCGCTCGGGCTCGCCGGCGCGTCGATGATCTCCAACGGAACGCTGTTCGACGCCGCCGGTGCGATCGAGATGGAACGCGCCGGCCTGGAATGGGTGCAGATCAGCCTGGACGGCGACGCAGCCGACCACGACCGCTCCCGGATCACCCTCGGCGGCCGCGGCACGTTCGCCACCATTCTGCGCAACGTCGAGGCGGCCTCCGCGCGGACCGCGCTGAAATGGCGGCTGCGGGTCAACATCAGCCGCGAGTCCATCGATGGCGTGCAGACGCTCATCGACCGACTCGGCAACCGGCTCGACACCGGCCGGTTCATGCTGAAGCTGGCCCTGATCCAGGACGTCGGCATCGGCTACCAGAAATCCGTGCGGCATTCGGCGGAACTGGCGAAACGGGTGGGCGAGCTGTACCTGCACGCGATGGACGCCGGTTTCACGGTCGCCCCGCCGAGGGCCGCCCCCTGCCTGTTCTGCGACGCGGTCGGCGGCGCCACCGGCGCGGTGGTCAATTCCGACGGAACCCTGTACAGCTGCTGCCATTCCGCCGGCCAGGACGGATACGACGTCGGCACGGTCACGGCCGGCTACCACCGCGAGCCGGTCGTGCGGGAGCGGTGGGTGGTGTGCGGGTACGGGGCCGAGCCGAACACCGACAAGGCGGCCGAACGGCTGCACGCCGACATCGTCGACGCCATCGTGCTCGACCGGCTGCACGCCACCGGATCGCTGGCCGCCGCGACGGCATCGCAGTTCGCCCTGATGGACCCGGCCTGAGCCGCGAATCCGGAGACGTGTCATGCGCATAGTGCTGGTCAACATGCCTTGGGGCTCGGTCGAAATCCCGTCGCTGGCGCTCGGCATCCTCAGCCGCGCCCTGCGGGTCCGGTTCCCGGACGCCGAGGTGGAGGTGCTGCACGCGAACATCGACTACGTGGACTGGTTGAGCCGGGAATCACCGGTCACGCTGCCGGACTACGAGTTGTTCTCGCTGCACTCGTTCACCACCGGCGGCGGCGACTTCGTCTTCTCGTCGGCCCTGTACGACGACCCCGACTGGCGGTGGCCGCAGCTCGTCGCCGCGGTCGCCGGCGGCCGCTCCGAGCGGGACCTGGCGCTGCTGCGGCGGCTGCACCGGTCGGCCCCGGCGTTCGTCGCCGAGCTGGCCGAGCGCATCGTGGCCGGCCGACCGGATCTGGTCGGCTTCACCGCGACCTTCCAGCAGACCACGGCCGCCCTGTCCGCGGCCAAGCACATCAAACGGCTGGCCCCGGAGATCATGACCATCATGGGCGGCGCCAGCTGCGACGGTCCGCAGGGCGCCGCGCTGCACCGCAACTTCGACTTCCTTGACTTCGTGCAGCGCGGCGAGGGCGAGGTGGCGTTCCCCCAGCTGGTGGCCGAACTGGCCGGCGACCGGGACCTCGCCGCCGTGTCCGGGCTCTGCTGGCGGGACGGCGACCGCTCGGTGGCCAACGCGATGAGCACAAAACCATTGCCGCCCAACGAGATCGTCGCACCGGACTACGACGGCTACTTCGAGCGGCTGGCGTCGTCGGCCGCTCGCACGTGGACGGATCCCAAGCTGGTCATGGAAAGCTCGCGCGGCTGTTGGTGGGGCGAGAAGCACCACTGCACGTTCTGCGGCCTCAACGGCTCGTTCATGGAGTTCCGCAGCAAGAGCCCGCGGCGGTTCTTCGACGAGATCGTCGAGCTGACCGGGCGCCACCGGGTGCTGGACATCTTCATGGTGGACAACATCCTGGACATGAACTACCTGACCTCGCTGCTGCCCGAGCTCGCCGCCGCCGACCACGACTTCCGGTTCTTCTGCGAGATCAAGGCCAATCTCCGCCGCGAGCAGGTGCAGCTGCTGGCCGACGCCGGCATCGTCAACGTGCAGGCGGGCATCGAGAACCTCAGCAGCCACGTGCTCGGCATCATGGACAAGGGCATCAGCGGCTGCCAGAACGTGCGGATGCTGCGGGACGCCGAGTCCTGCGGCGTCTGGGTGGAATGGAACTACCTGTACGGGTTTCCCGGCGAGACCGTCAGCGACTACGCCTCGGTCGTCGCGCAGATGCCGGCCCTGCACCACCTGCCGCCGCCGCACTCGGTGGGGCGGTTCGCGGTCGAGCGGTTCAGCCCGTACTTCAACCGCCCCGAGCTCGGTTTCCCCGACCTGGCGCCGGATCCGCAGTACGCGATGATGTACGACCTGCCCGAGTCCGAGTTGTTCGAGCTGGCCTACCTGTTCGCGGTGCCGCCGCGCGGTATCGACGAGGACGTGGCGGCCGAACTGGCGGCGGCCGTGGACCGCTGGGCCGCCTCGTACCAGCGCAGCCGCCTGACCAGCGCCGACCGGGGTGACCACATCGAACTCGTCAGCGAGCGCTCGGCTTTCGACTGGCGGACCTTGACCGTCGACGACCCGTTGGAGCTGACCGCGCTGCGACTGCTCGACCGCCCACACACGTCGGCCGCGTTGACCCGCAAGCTCGCCGACCGGTTCCCCGGCCTCGGCGATGGCGCGGTTTCGGCTCTGTTGAGCCGTTGGCGGGAACTCGGGCTGCTGTACTCCGACGGCGGCCAGCACGTGTCGACCGCGCCGTTGGCCAACAACCAGGCGCTGACCCGGGTTTCGCGTGGTGCCCGGACCACCTGGACGCCGTCGGCGCCGCTGGTCGGCAGTGAGGGGCGGCTGCCGTGACCGAAGTGATCCTGTGGCGGGACTACGGCCGGTCGGAAACGGTGCTGGGCACCAGGTCCGTGCCCTCCCCCGCCGCCGTGGCCGAGTTCTACGCCGAGGGCGCGCGGCACGCCGTCCTGCCCTCGCTGGTCGATCTGGCCGCCGACGCGGAGGCCTCCACCGTGCGGTCCCTCGCGTTGGTACGGGAGCTGACCGCGTGGGGCATCGCCGTGGACTGGCGCCTGCGGCTGCCCGGCGACGCCGCGACGTGGCCCGCCCTCAGTCACCTCCACCCGCCGGCCGAGGTCGTCGGCCACCCCTCGATCCGTGACCAGTGGCGGTCCGCCTACCACTTCTGCAAGTGCGTCGACCGCCACGGCCCCGGCTTCGTCGAGATCCGCGACTTCCGCTCCGGCCGCCTGCGCAAGATCATCATCTCCGACCCCCGCTATCGCCAGGCCATCGAGGCCCTCCGCGACGGTCCCCCGCTCGCCTGTCTGCCCGCCCCCATAGCCCGCGACCTCATCTCCGCCGGCCTCGTCGGGCTGGTCGGCACCCGCGCCTGGTGGCTCCCCTACCGCGTCCGCCGCTGGCCCCTCGCCTCCGACATCATCTGACTCCCGCCCTGCTGCCGGTCTGAAGGCTGGAGCTCGCCCTCCAGGCAGGATTTTGCCTGCCCCGGGTCAGAAGATTGGATTTCACTCGTCACTGAAGTCATAGTGCTATGTACTGCTACCTCGAAGCAGGGCCGCGGTCAGACCGCTTCCAGCACGAAGAAGATGAAGCAGATGAAGCGCCTGTAGCCCTTGAGCTGGTCGGCATAGAGCTCGTAGGCCTCGGGGGTGGGGTAGGGCTCGGCGATATGGGCGGTGCGGAAGCCGGCGGAGGCGAAGGCATCGCTCATGGCACTGAGAGGGCGGTGCCAGTAGGTGAGCACGGCGGGACGGCCGGCGAAGGTGTACTCGTCGGACCACTGCGTGGTGGCGAAGTAGTCGGTGTCGGGGAACACCAGCTTGTACATCATGGGGTGATTCACGACCAGGATCAGCCGGCCTCCAGGCTTGAGCACGCGACGGAGCTCGGCCAGCGGAGCGGTCCAGTCCTCGAAGTAGTGCAACACGAGGGCGGAGACGACGTCGTCGAACTCGGCGTCGGCGTACGGCAGGGGCTGGGTGATGTCGGCGACCCGGATGTCGGCGTCGGGTCCGAGCTTCTCACGGCCGATGCGCACCATCTCGGCACTGGAATCGAAGCCGCTCACGACGGCGCCGCGGTCGCGCAGGTCCGAGAAGATGGGACCGGCGCCGCAGCCGGCGTCGAGAATGCGGCGGCCGCCCACATCACCGGCCAGTTCGACGACGGCGGGCCGGGTGTAGTAGGCGTTGAACAGGCTGGTCTCGTTCTCGGCCACGTACGCCTCGGCGAAGCTGTCGTAGTCGTTCAGCACGGCTTCGGCCGAATTTTCGGGAATCGCGGACATGCGGCCCATAGTGCCCACGAATCAGCCGGCCCGCCAGGAGTTGATCATGCTCCCTGTCGGGTGGTGCCGAATCGTCGCTGGTAGGCGGTGGAACCCAGCGACACTTCCTCAGGGCAAAGCCGGGTCAGGTGGCGGGCGCTCAGATTGACGGAGCCGGCCACCAGGTACGTGTCCGGCGCGGGCTCGGCGGAAGCGGCGCCGTCGATGGCGACCGCGTGTCCTGATCGGTGGGTTTCGTGGCCGGAGAACACCGGCGCGGGTCCGACCGCGGCCGGCACCATGGAAGAAGTCCGGTCACCACCAGTCGAAAGCGCGGAACGTCATGTCAGAGGTCATCGCGGGTGTGGAGGTTCCGGAGACGGCGGCCGTCGCCGAGGCCACCCGTCTCGTCCAGGAGACGACCAGCCCGCTCGTCTACCACCACTCGCGCCGGGTGTTCCTGTTCGGCCAGATCCAGGCCCGACGTCTCGGTGTGACGCCGGATCCGGAACTGCTCTACCTGGCCGCGATGTTCCACGACACCGGCCTCGCCACACCCTTTTCCGAGGTGGAGCAGCGGTTCGAGGTCGACGGGGCCGACCACGGGCGAAAGTTCCTGCTGGAGCACGGTTTCTCGGCCGCGGCGGCCGACACGGTGTGGACGGCGATCGCGCTGCACACGACGCCGGGAATTCCGCACCGAATGGGCCCGGAGATCTCGTCGCTGTATTTCGGCGTGGTGACCGACGTGATCGGATTCGGCCTCGACGAGCTGGACATCGCGCAGGTCGAGGAGGTGCTGGCCGGCCACCCGAGGGGTGATTTCAAGAAGGAGTTCCTCCGCGCCTATTTCGACGGGTTCAAGCACCGACCCGCCACGACCAACGGCACCGTGAACGCCGACGTGCTGGCCCATTTCATCCCCGGTTTCCGGCAGACCACCTCGGTCGAGCGCATTCTCGGCTCGGCCTGGCCGAGCTGACGGTGCCCGCTCTCGGCCGGGCGGCCACACCTTGGTGGGGTCTGGCGGCCACCAGCTATCTGTACACGGCGTTTGTCGGGACACTGTCCCTGTTCGCGACGCTGCACGCCGCCCGGCGGTCCACGCGGACCGCCGGGCGCTCGGGAAAGGCATTGGCATGCAAGCAATCACCGTGACCGACCAGGCCGCCGGCATCGAAGGACTGACGCTCACCGACCGGCCCTACCCGCATGCCGCGGAGAACGACGTCATCGTGCGGGTCCACGCCGCCGGCTTCACCCCGGGCGAGCTGGACTGGCCCACCAGTTGGACCGACCGGGCCGGCCGCGACCGCACGCCCAGCATCCCCGGACACGAGCTGTCCGGCGTGGTGGCCGAACTCGGTTACGGCACCACGGGTCTGACCGTCGGCCAGCGGGTGTTCGGCCTGGCCGACTGGGCCCGCGACGGCTCCCTGGCCGAGTACACGGCCGTCGAGGCGCGCAACCTCGCGCCGCTGGCCGCCGACATCGACCACACCGTCGCCGCGGCGCTGCCCATCTCGGGATTGACGGCGTGGCAAGGACTTTTCGTCCACGGCGGTCTCACCACCGGCCAGACCGTCATGATCCACGGCGCGGCCGGCGGTGTGGGGTCCATCGCCGTGCAGCTGGCCCGCGAGGTCGGCGCCCAGGTGATCGGCACCGGCCGGGCCGCCGACCGTGATCTGGTGCTCGGCCTTGGCGCACAGGCATTTGTGGACCTGGACGCCGAACCGTTGAGCGGCGAGGTCGACGTGGTGCTCGACGTCATCGGCGGCTCGGTGCTGGAGCGGTCGGCCACGCTGGTCCGCCCCGGCGGCACCCTGGTCACCATCGCCGCGCCGCCGACGGTGCAGCCCAAGGACGGTCGGGCGGTCTTCTTCGTCGTCGAACCCGACCGCGCGCAGCTGGCCGACCTGGCTCAGCGCGTGCGGGACGGCCGGTTGAAGCCCCTCGTCGGGGCCGTGCGCCCGCTGGCCGAGACGGCCGACGCCTTCGCCCGTCGAAACCGCACCGCCGGCAAGACCATCATCCAGGTGACCGCCTGACCGTCCACCCCCGACGGCTCGACCGGGCACCGTGACCATTGCCCGACAACGTACAACCTGGGTGATCCGCATGGCGTCAGATGGCTGCACACGACCATGAGGAGACCTCCCAGTGTCTTTCCGAACAAGACCGCGCCTGCGGGCCGCCGCCCTCGCCGCCGCGCTGGCCTGTGGTCTCGGCCTGCTGCCGGCGACAGCCGACGCCACGGCCGACGGCTCCGACGTGCTGGCCGATCGCGCGCCGACGCCCGCGCTGACCTGGGCCGACTGCGCCGACGGCTTCCAGTGCGCCACGGCCGGCGTTCCGCTGGACTACGCCAACCCCTACGGCGCCAAGATCGACCTGGCCCTGATCAAGCTGCCGGCCAGCGACCCCGCCCACCGGATCGGCACGCTGTTCGTCAACTTCGGCGGGCCAGGACCGTCCGGTGTGGACAGACTGCGGCAGCGGGCCAAGTGGCAGTGGCTGTTCTCCGACGAGCTGCGCGCCCGGTTCGACCTGGTGTCATGGGATCCGCGGGCGGTCAGCCACAGCACGGCGGTGCGGTGCTTTTCCACCAGCGCCGAGCAGGAGCAGTACTTCGCCTCGTTCCCGGAGATGCCGGGCGACGCGGCCGGCGAGCCCGCCTACTTCCACGCCTCCAAGGACCTCGCCGACCGCTGCCAGCAACAGGCCGGCAACCTGTTGCCGTACATGAACAGCGTCAACACCGCGCGGGACATCGACCTGCTGCGGCGGGCCGTCGGCGACGCCAAGATCACCTATCACGGCATCTCCTACGGCACCCACATCGGCGCCATCTACGCCAACCTGTTCCCCAACCGGATCAGGGCGCTCGTCATGGACGGCACCATGGACTTCCAGGGCAGCGCCACCGGCCACGGCAACGCCGGGACGACTTTGCCCGTGGACACCCGGCAGGACGTGGCCGGCGGCATCGCCGAGACCTTCGAGTCCTTCCTCACGCAGTGCGCTGCGGCCGGCCCGAACTGCGCCTTCTCCGGCGGCGACGTGCACGCCAAGTGGCAGACGCTGGCCGAGCGGGCCCGCCAGCACCCGATCACCGTCACCAATCCCGATGGCACCGCCAGCACCTTCAGCTACTCGGCGGTGATCAACCTGGCCGGGGATCTCGCCAAGCCGGAGGCGTGGAAGGACAACGCCGCCCAACTGGAGCGCCTCTACGAGGCCAGCGCTGTCACGGCGAAGGCCTTGTCCCCCAAGGGAGAGCCGTACCTCGGAAACTCCACCGAGGCGTTCAACGCCATCCAGTGCGGCGACAGCACCGTGCCCACCGACG
This sequence comes from Kutzneria sp. NPDC051319, assembly GCF_040682195.1. Classification (NCBI taxonomy): domain Bacteria; kingdom Bacillati; phylum Actinomycetota; class Actinomycetes; order Pseudonocardiales; family Pseudonocardiaceae; genus Kutzneria; species Kutzneria sp. NPDC051319. Next base: position 22,508 of record NZ_JBFBAM010000045.1, read on the forward strand.
AGTCGACGTACAGCGCCCTGGCCACCAGTGAAGACGCCCGGGTGCCGTACTTCGGCCGCATCGGCGTGTTCGACATGATGTCCTGCGCCTACTGGCCGCACCGGGCCGTGCAGCCCTACCGCGGCCCGTGGAACCGCCCGACCTCCGCCCCCATCCTGGTGATCAACAGCCGCTTCGACCCGTCCACGCCGCTCAAGGGGGCCAAGGACGGCATCGCCGAGCTGGCCAAGGCGCGGCTGCTGGTGGTCGAGGGATCGGGCCACAGCACCATGTACGTGCACAGCACCTGCGCCGAGAAGGCCAAGCGCACGTACCTGATCTCCGGTGTGCTGCCGCCCGTCGGCGCGACCTGCGGCATCGACCAGAAGCCGTTCGACCCGGCATAGCCCCGGGCCGGGTTCGGGCGTCGGACACGCCTGGACCCGGCTCAGCGCTGGGGTGTCAGGTCCTTCGACCACAGCACGGCGCCTGAGTTGTCCCGCAGCCGCACGGTCATGGCCCCCGTCTCGGCGGAAACGCTGACCTGGCCGAAGAACTGGAACTCGGTGGCCGGCGAGGCGTTGGCGTAGGGCGGGGCCTTCACGAAGACCTGCTGCGCGCCGAAGGTCGTGTCGACGGCGTCGGACGGGAAGGCCCCGGCGTTGAGCGGCCCGGAAGTGAACTGCCAGAAGGGATCGAAGTCCTGGTAGGCGGCCTTGTCCGGGTCGAAGTAGTGCGCGGCGGTGTAGTGCACGTCCGTGGTGAGCCAGACGACGTTGTGGATGCGGTTGCGCTTGAGGAACGTCAGCAGCTCGGCGATCTGCAACTCCCGGCCGAGGGGCATTCCGTTGTCGCCCTGGGAAACCGCCTCGAACTTGCCGCCGGCGTCGGTGACGACCTCGCACAGCGGCATGTCGTTGGAGATCACCTTCCACCGGGCCGTGGACCGCTTCAGCTCCCGCTTGAGCCAGGCCGCCTGCTCCTGGCCGAGGATGCCGCCGTCGTTGAACGTCTGCTTGTCGGGCGAGTTGGCGTCGCGGTACCAGCGCATGTCCAGCACGAACACGTCCAGCAGCGGCCCGTGGTGCAGCACCCGGTAGATCCGGTTCTCCCGGTCGTAGACCGGCTTGATGGGCACGTACTCGTGGTATGCCTGCCGGGCCCGCAGCTTCAGCACGTCCACCCGCTTCTCGGTGTAGAGCGGGTCGTCCAGGATCTCGCCGGGATACCAGTTGTTGTGGGTCTCGTGGTCGTCCCACTGCTGGATCTGCGCCACCTCGGCGTAGAACCGGCGCAGGTTCTCGTCCAGCAGGTTGTACTTGTAGTTGCCCCGGAACTCGTCCAGCGTCTCGGCGACCTTCGACTTCTCCTCGGTGACGACGTTGTGCCACAGGGTCCCGTCGGGCAGCGCCACGGTGGGCTCGATCGGGTCGTCGGCGTAGATGTTGTCGCCGTTGCAGAGGTAGAAGTCCGGGTCCAGGCGGCGCATCTGCTCGAAGATCCGGTAGCCGCCGCGGGCGGTGTCGATGCCGAAGCCCTGCCCGGCCAGATCGCCGGACCACACGAACGACACGTCCTTGGCCCGTCGCGGCACGGTCCGCAGGCGCCCGCTGAGGGGTTGGCCGGCCAGCGAGCTGTCGTGCAGGTCCACCGGGGTCACGCGGTAGTGGACGTCGGCCCCGTCCGGAAGGTGCGGCAGCACCGTCTTGCCCGTGAAGTCCGAGCCGGGCAGCAGCAGCGCCCCGGGCATCCGGGTGGCCCGCCGGAACGTCGGATCGGTCCCGAACTCCACCATCATCCGGGACGGCCGGTCGGCGCGGGCCCAGACCGTCGCCTGGTCGGCCAGCACGTCCCCGCTCTGCACGCCGTGGGTCAACGCGGGCCGACCGGAACGAACCAGGCCGGGACCGGCGGCGGCCAGGCCACCGGCGGCGAGCGCGCCGCGGAACAGTGTGCGCCGGGTCAGTGACATCGCTGGACCTCCAGAATCGGTTCTCCCGCTTCCTATCCCGCCCCGACGAACATCGCGTGGCCAACCGGTGTCGCCCACCCGTTAGTGACCCAGGTCACAGTGATCTCTTGGGACATCGGGGGCGAATTCACCCGATACTCGCCGGGCAGCTGCACATCTGAGGGGGATGCATGAGATCTGCGCGGATCCGGTCGAGAGCCGTCACCGCCGCCCTGGTCGCCGTCACCGGCGGAGCCCTGCTCACCGCGCCGGCCCTGGCCGTGTCGGGTGACGCCGCGACCACCTACAACTTCACGGCGAAGATCACCGCCGACGGCCGGGCCTGCTCCGGCGCCCTCGTCGCGCCGGCCTGGGTCCTCACCGTGCCCAGCTGCTTTCCCGAGAACCCGAACGGCGGCGCGCCGGCCAAGGCGACAACAGTTGTTGTCGGCCGCGTCAACCTGGACTCGACGGCCGGCATCACCGCTCACGCGTCCAAGCTCGTGCCGGACGCCGGCCACACCGTGATGCTGGTCAAGCTGGACAAGGCCGCGACCGGCATCACGCCCGTCCCGCTGAGCACCACCGCGCCCACCGCCGGCGACCCGGTCCGACTGGCCGGCTTCGGCCGCACCGCGGACGAGTGGATCCCGAACGTGCTGCACACCAGCGCTTTCACCGTCGGGACGGTCGACGCCGCGCAGCTGGTGTTGCACAGCGACACCGCCGACGCCTGCAAGGGCGACGCCGGCGCCCCGGCCTTCCGCGAGGCGGGCGGCCTGGCGACGCTCGTCGGCGTCACCACTTCTTCGCTGCAACACGGCTGTATGGGCATCGAGCAGCCGCAGCAGGGCACCACCGAGATCCGCACCGACACGCTCGCTGCGTGGATCGGACAACAGACCGCCCCCGCGCAGGTGCAGTGCACCCCGGCCACGGTCTGGTCCGAACGAGCCGGCGGCGGGATGTGGCACTACGTGCACAACGACGCCGCCAACGGCACGGCCAACTGGGTCAACCCGACCGCGGCCGTCGGCAGCGGCTGGCTCGGCCGCATGCTCGCCGCGCCCGGCGGCATCGTGTGGGACATCCACAAGAACACCGGCGCGGCCGACACGTTCGCCGACGGCGTCATCCGGCGCTTCGCGTGGAACGGAACCAAGTGGACCGGCGGCGGCCAGGTCGGTGGCGGCTGGGCGCCGTACCTGACCGCCGCGTACGCCAACCGGGTCACCGTGGACTCGCAGGGCCGGATCTTCGCCATCAACGCCAAGGGCGAGCTGCGGGTGTTCATCTGGAACACCGCCACCAACAACTGGGTCAACGGCGCCGGCGTGTCGCTGGGCACCAACTGGCTCATGTACAACTCGATCACCGCGGCCGGCGACGGCGTGCTCTACGCCCGCACCCCGGCCGGCGCCCTGTTCCGGTACGAGTACTCCTTCGCCGACAACAGGTGGCTCCAGATCGCCGAGCCGATCGGCACCGGCTGGCAGATGTTCAGCGAGATCTTCTCGCCGGGCGCGGACATCCTGTACGCGCGCGGCTCCTCGATCTCGACCGGCCCGGTGCTGCGCTGGTACAAGCGGGACGACAACACCGACACCTGGGCGCCGCTGGCGGCCGACGGCGCCGGCAAGGTCGTCGGCTACGGCTGGACGACCGAGCTCCACGTCTCGGCCGACCCCTCGGCGTGCAGGCTGGTGAAGTGATCCGGGCGTGACGAACCGGCCCGTGGCGATTAACGTGTCATGGTGACACGATAATCACCACGGGCCGGGGGCGCGCATGACCAAGTCGCTGCAGGAGCTGTCCGACCGGTTAGAGATCCAGGACCTGCTCGTCGACTACAGCTACGCGGTGGACCGGCGGGAGTGGGACGCGCTCGACGGGATCTTCACGCCCGACGCCGAGATCGACTTCCGGGCCACGACCGGCTCCGTGCACGGCGACCTCGCCACGGTCAAGGCCTACCTGGGCGAGACCATGGCGTACTTCAGCGTCACACAGCACCTGATCGCCGCCAGCAAGATCGAGCTGGACGGCGACGTCGCCACCGGGCGCACCATGTGCCACAACCCGCTCGTGCTCACCGCCGGCGGCGTGATGTTCGTGGGCCTCTGGTACATCGACCGCTTCGTGCGCACCGACGCCGGCTGGCGCATCGCCCACCGGGCACAGGAACTGGCCTACCTGCACAACGATCCGCGGTCAGCCGCGAGCCAGTGACCGGATGAGCTCGGCGCTGCGCCGCGGCCGGCGGTCGACGTCGAACAGCCCGAACGACACCGATCGGCCGGCCAGCCACTCGTAGTTGTCGATGCCGGTCCAGATCGACACGCCCTCGACCCGCATCCCGTTGTCCTGCGCCGCCGCGATGAGCTCGAACGCGCGGCGCAGGTACTCGCAGCGGGCGGTGTCGTCCTGCTCGCCGGCGTCGCCGTAGCCGATCTCCGCCACCACCACCCGCGCGTCGGGCAGCTCACGATGCAGACGCTCCAGCACCGCGGCAAGGCCGTCGGGCCAAGGGACATAGCCCAGCGGCCCCGGCTCTCCGTCGGCCGGGAACGGCGCCAGCGCCCCGTTGGAGTGCACCGTCATCGCGTAGTAGTAAGAGATGCCGATCAGGTCGAAGGCGTCGGCATATCGGGGATCGCGGGCCAGGCGCAGCCAGGAGTCCCAGACCATCGCGTCCAGCCGGGCCAGCACCGCTGCCGTCTCGGGGCTGTCGTCCGCCGGATACAGCGGCAGCACCGCTTCGTTGCAACAGGTGGGCCTTCCCGTGTCCCTGAGCCGGAGCGCGGCCTCGAAGTCAGCGGTGTGCATGGTGGCCAGCACCGCCGCGAACTGCGCCGGATCGCGGTGACCGGGCGGAAAACTGCCGGTGAGATAAGCCTTCTGGGCGTATGTCGTCGGCAGGTTCATCGGCATCCAGCCGCCGGCCAGATCCCCGAACAGCTCGGCCGCCAGGTCCACCCACCGCAGCCACGTCCCGACCGCCCGGTCCCCCGCGAAGCCGCCCTTGTCCGCGAACCACACCGGGATCGCGCTGTGCAGCAGGCACACCCACACCCGCAGGCCCACTTCCCGCGCCGCCGCCAACACCGCTCGGTAGTAGGCCACCGCATCCTGGTCGATCTGTCCCTCGACCGGCTCGACGCGAGCCCAGTTGAGCGAAAGCCGGTGGTCCGTGGCGCCAAGATCTCGCAGCAGCGTGAAATCCTCGCGGTAGCGACGCGCAAAGCCGTTGCCGTCACCGGAATCCGGCGCGTCCTTCCAGCCGTGCCAATCGTCGGCCGGATGCGCGCCTTCGACCTGAACGGCCGACGCGCCTGTCCCCCACCACCAACTACCCATGCCGGCCAGGCACGATCACCGCACGGCCGGTGATCTCGCCGGCCTCCAACAGCCGGTAGGCCTCCAGGGCGTCGTCGAGGGCGAACGTGGTGACTTCGGCATGCAGCCGGCCCCGGGCGGCGAGATCGAGGACCTCCTCCAGCTCGGATCGGCTGCCCCAGTAGGTCGTCTGCACCGACAACTCGTGCGGGACAGCGGCGAAGCGCACGGGCACGGCTCCCCCGCCGAGGCCGATGAGCGTCAGATCGCCCATCACCCTCCCGACGGCAGCACCGAGGGCGACGGTGCGTTCGCTGGCCACGCAGTCGAAAACGGCGTCGGCGCCGCGGTCGTCGGTGAGCTCGCGGATGGTGCTTGCGGCGTCGGGACCGGCCAACAAGCAGTGGTCGGCCCCGGCCCGCGAAGCGAGCTCCAACGCCTCGTTGCGGGTGTCGACCGCGATCACACGGGCGGCGGTGGTGGCCCGCAGGATCTGCACGGCGAGATGGCCGAGGCCGCCGATGCCGATCACCACGGCCGTGGCGCCGGGATGCAGCTTGGACCAGGAGCGCCGAATCGCGTGGTACGGAGTGAGCGCGGCGTCGGTCAGCGGGGCGGCGAGGATGGGATCGAGGCCGTCCGGCAACGGAATGAGGTGTCGGACATCGGGCACGAGCACCAGCTCGGCCATGCCGCCGTCGACACCCAGCCCACAGCCTCCGCCCGGAGCCGGTGCCCCCGCACGGTTCTCGCAGTACGACTCGATGCCGAGCCGACACCGCGCGCAGGTTCCGCAGCCCCACGCCCCGTACACGGCGACGGGCTGGCCGACTTCGACGCCGGTCACGCCGGGACCGAGTTCGTGCACCCAGCCGGCGTTCTCGTGGCCGAGGGTGAACGGCGGACCCCACGGCAACACGCCGGGGCCGAACTCCCGCATCAGGTGCAGGTCCGAGTGGCAGGCGCCGGCCGCGCCCACCCGCACGACCGCCTGCCCCGGCCCGGGCCTCGGCTCCGGAACCTCGGTCAGCACGGGATCGGACTTCCAGCGCTCCAAGCGCAAAGCCTTCATCGCAGGCCCCCTGCGGTCACGGCGGCCAGCGGCAGGTACAGCCCGAACCTCATGCCGCCACCCTAACCACGACGATCACGGCAAGGAGGTCACCTCGGACCAGAAATGCCCGATCGGACAACAACAACGCCGACTAGATCACCTGCTCCGCCGAGCACCACCAGCTGGTGCGGCCGCCGACGGTGCCCCGGGTCATGGGTGCGCCGTCGCGGGGGCACAGCGCCCCGGCGTGGCGGAACGGGATGATCGACAGGGTGTGCACGCCGCCGCCTTCCAGGGCGTCCGTCACGGCGGACTGGGTGGCACGGAAGACCTTCCCGACCTCGCGCGGGGTGAGCTCGTCGACCAGACGGCCGGGATGGACGCGAGCGCGCCAGAGGATCTCGTCGGCCAGCAGATTGCCGATGCCGGCGACGAAATGCTGGTCGAGCAGGCGGGCCTTGAGCGGGGCCGACCCTCTCGACAAGGCCGCCTTGAACTGCGCGGACGTGATCGTCGCGGCGTCGGGTCCGAGGCGGTCGACGGGCGGGTCGAGGGTGATGCGACCCAGCCGACGCGGGTCGACCAGCAGCATGCGGCCGCCGTCGGAGAAGGTCAGGGCGAACCGCGACCAGCGGTAGTCGCCGGACACACGGCGGCCCTCCCAGTAGTCGCCGCCGTCGATCTCGCTGCCGTCGACGCCGGCGATGACGATCTTCCCCGACATGCCGAGGTGGATGCCGAGCGCCGGGCCGTCGGAGGAGGTGTCGCACCACAGCGACTTGCCCCGGCGGTGCGCGGCGACGAGCCGGTGGCCGAGCAGGAGCGACCGGATCTCGCCGGGCGGATGGGGCCGGCACACGTAGTCGTCGGTGTCGTCGACCTCGACGATCAGGCGGTCCAGCGCGGCGCGGTCGATGACGGAGCGGGCCGACTCGACCTCGGGGAGCTCAGGCATAGCCGCGCTTGAGCATCATGCCGGCGGCCTTGTCGAACTCGGCCTCGCTCGGGATCACGAAGTCCAGGGCGTTGGCGTAGCGGGTGATGATGTTGAACACCGAGGCGACCGCGGCGGCGTCCGTGAGCTGTTGCCGCGTAACGCCTTCGGCCGTTGCTGTCCGGACCGCGGCCGGCAGCTCGCCGGGACGCAGGGTCATGGTCTCCACAAAGGACAGTGTGGCGTGCAACGGTTCCGAGATGGGCGCGGTGTGGTAGTCGTCGAGGCAGGCCTCGGCGACGGCCTTGTCCATGCCCAGCGCGGCAATGGCCCGATGCGCCCCGACGCAGAACGGACACGAGTTCCACCGGGCGACCATCGCCGCCATGAGTTCCCGCTCGGCCACGGACCACTCGCTCGGGCCGCGCATGGCCTCCTGCGTCCACGCGCCGAGCGCCGTGCCGACAAAAGCCTTGTGATAGAAGGCAACACGGGCAGCGTCGGGCAGTCGCGCCCCCAACGCCAGCGAGACGACCTGGATCAACGCCCGGCTGCGGAGGCTGTCGCCGCGCTCGATCTCAGGAAGACGCATCGAGCGCCTCCACGAAGGCATCCCAGCGCGCCAGACCGGCCCCGACACAGGCCGCCATCACGGCCTCGAACGCGGCCTTCTCGCTGCCGGCCGCCTCCCGGACGGCGTCGACCTCGGCGTCGGTCACGCGATAGGAGGCCTCGGCGATCCGCCGGGCGAGGGTGTCGTACGGCTCCTTCACCGCGGGCCCGCCCGCCACCCGCTTCGAAATGGCGTTCCGGAGCGACACGGGAGTCACTCCGGAACGACCGACGACCGCGAGACGCAGGGCGTCCGCGAGCTCCTCGTGGCTCATGGACGTCAAACCTAGTGCACGTGACTGCGCCAGTCCTCCGGAACGCGACCGGCCGGACCGGGGATCGCGGCGTCCTCGGGATGCGACTGCGGGCCGGCCAGCGCCGGGCCGTCGTAGAACTCGTTGGTCTGGAAGTTCCAGAACCAGTCCTCGCCCGGCTCGAAGCTGCGGATGAACGGGTGCCCGGAGGACTTCGCGTGGGCGCTGGCGTGCTGGGCCGGCGACGAGTCGCAGCAGCCGATGTGCCCGCACTGGGCGCACCGGCGCAGGTGCACCCACCAGCCGCCGGCGGCGTCGCACTCGACGCAGCCGGCGCCGCTCGGGGGCACGGACGGGTCGATGCCGGGAACGGTCATGAGTTGCCTTCCTGAACGGCGGGGACGAGCGGGATGCGGACCTGGAAGCGGGTGTCGCCGGGCACCGAGACGACGGCCAGGTCGCCGCGGTGCTTGTTGACCACGATGCGCCACGAGATGTCCAGGCCGAGGCCGGTGCCCGAGCCGACCGGCTTGGTCGTGAAGAACGGCTCGAAGATCCGGTTCTTGATCTCCGGCGCCACGCCGGGCCCGGTGTCGCCGATCTCCACCAGCAGCCGGTCGTCCTCGCGGGCCGTGCGCACGGTCAGCGTGCCGACGCCGCCCATGGCCGAGATGGCGTTGTCGATCAGGTTCGTCCACACCTGGTTGAGCTCGGCCGCGTACACCGGCACCTCGGGCAGGCTGTGGTCGTAGTCCTTCACGACGGTGATGTTGTCACCGATCTTGCGACCCAGCATCAGCAGCGTGCTGTCCAGCAGCTCGTGCACGTCGACGGGACGGAACGGCGCCCGGTCCAGCTGGGAGTACTGCTTGGCGGCCGAGACCAAAGTGGACACTCGCGTGGTCGCGTCCTCGATCTCGGTCATCAGCAGCTCGGTCTCGACGGTGTAGTTCAGCCAGCGGACCGCACCCTCCAGAATGGACTTGTCCACGGTGCTGGCCACCGTGTCCAGCCAGGCCACGTCCAGACCCGCCTGCACGAAGGTGGGCGCGATCTCCCAGCCGGCGCGGATCTCGTGCTCGTCGAACCAGTCGGAGAGCTCGTCCTCCTTGTCGGCGGCCTCCAGGGGCTCCAGCGGCTTGGCCTTCGCCACCAGCTCGACGGCCTGCTCCTGGAGCTGGACCAGCGTCGCCAGCGAGACCCGGTCGTACGGGCCGGCGGCGATCATGCCCAGCTTGTGCCGCATGCCGGCGACCCGCTCCCGCAGCGTGGAGGTCGCCCGGATCGCCGCGGCGGCGGGGTTGTTCAGCTCGTGGGTCAGCCCGGCCGACAGGGATCCCAGCGCCAGCAGGCGTTCCCGCTGCCCGATGGCCTGCTGGGTGTTCTGCATGCCGAAGAACAGGCCCTCCAGCATGTGCAGGGCCATCGGGAACCACTCGCGCATGACCTGCTCGAACAGCACCGCGTCGAGCACGTAGAACCGGGACGGCTCGGTGACCCGCATCGACCCGTCGTAGTTCTGCGGCACGCGGTCGCCCAGGTAGGCCCGCCACGCGCCGGCGTACACGCCGGGCTGGGTGGTCCGGCTGATCTCCACGTCCTCGGCGCCGACCCGCCGGGACATCGCCAGGCCGCCCTCGATCATCACGTAGAAGCAGGTCGCCGGGTCGCCCTCGCGATAGACGGGGCCGGGCTCGAAATGCTCGATGTGCCCGTGCTCGCACAGCCATTCCAGCTGGTGCTCGTCCAGCTTCTCGAACAGGAACAGGGTGCGCAGCTCGGCGATGTCACACGGCAGAGGGCTCATGTCCGCTCCAGATAACGGTGCACCAGCATGACGGCCATCGCTCCCTCGCCGACCGCGGAGGCGACCCGCTTGCCGGAGTCGGAGCGCGCGTCACCGGCCACGAACACGCCGGGCACGTTGGTCTCCAGGTGATACGGCGGGCGGTCCAGCGGCCAGTCCCGCAATGCGTTGTCCACGGCCAGGTCGGGGCCGGCGATGACAAAGCCCCGCTCGTCACGGGCGACCACGCCGTCCAGCCAGTCCGTGCGCGGCGCGGCGCCGATGAACGCGAACAGGAAGGAGGCGTCGACCTTGCGTACCTCGCCGGTCTTGTTGTGCCGCAACGAGATGTGCTCCAGGTGGTCGCCGCCGCCGGCCTCGACCACCTCCGTGCAGGTCAGCACCGAGATGTTCGGGATGGCGGCGATCTGCTGGATCAGGTAGTGCGACATGGACTCGGTCAGCGCCTCGGCCCGCACCACGATCGTCACCGACCGGGCCGACCGGGACAGGTACACCGCCGCCTGCCCGGCCGAGTTGGCCCCGCCGACGATGAAGATGTCCTGCTTGGAGCAGTTGGTGGCCTCCGTCAGCGCCGACCCGTAGTACACGCCCCGCCCGGTGAAGTCGTCCAGGCCCGGCGCGGACAGCTGCCGGTACGAGACACCCGTGGCCAGAATGACCGCGTGCGCGTCGATCGCGTCCCCGTCGGCGAATCGCACCGTACGGGCCGATCCGTTGATCTCCACGCCGACCACGTCACGGGTGGTGATCAGCTCCGCGCCGAACTTCGTGGCCTGTCGGCGGGCCCGGTCCGCGAGCTGAGCGCCCGAGACCCCGTCCGGGAAGCCCAGGTAGTTCTCGATCCGTGAACTCTGGCCCGCCTGCCCGCCCGTGGCCGTGCGCTCGATGAGGACCGTCCGCAACCCTTCCGAGGCGCCGTACACCGCCGCCCCGAGGCCCGCGGGGCCGCCGCCGACGATGGCCAGGTCATAGAAGCGTTCCGACGGCTTCGTGCTCAGGCCGACCTCGTTGGCCAGCTCGGCGTCCGTTGGCGCGATCAGCGCGTCGCCGTTCGTGGTCACCACCACCGGCAGGACCCGCCCGTCCGCACCGGCGGCGGCCAGCAGGCGTTCGCCCTCCGGCTCGTCGACCTGGTACCACCGGTAGGGCACCTGGTTGCGGGCCAGGAACTCCCGCACCTCCGACGACCGGGCCGACCACTGGTGGCCGACGATCTTGGTCTCCGGCACCCGCTTGTGGTCCGTGCTCGCCCACGCGTCGATCAGGGAGTCCACCACCGGGTACAGCTTCTCCTCCGGCGGATCCCACGGCTTGAGCAGGTAGTGGTCCAGGTCCACGAGGTTGATGGCGTCGATCGCCGCCTCCGTGTCGGCATACGCCGTCAGCAGCACGCGCCGGGCCGCCGGGTACAGGTCCATCGCCTGCTCGAGGAACTCGATGCCGTTCATGTCCGGCATCCGGTAGTCGGCCAGCATCACCGCCACCAACTCCCCGCGCAGCGCCATCTCCCGCAGCGTGTCCAGCGCCTGCCGCCCCGACTCCGCCCGGATCACCCGGTGCCGGTCGCCGTAGCGCCTACGCAGGTCCCGCGCCACGGCTCGGGACACGCCGGGGTCGTCGTCGACAGTGAGGATCGCGCTCCGCGCGGGGCGAGTCGGCGCGGTCACGCGGCTGGTGTTGGGGAGTAAGGAGCATGCACGTGGCAACCATACGTTCAGGGGGTGGGGTGATGCAGCTGTGGCGGTCGGTGGGGTTGGGGTGGTGGGGTGGGCGGCGGGAGTGGCGGGGTGGTGGGTTGGGGTCTGGGACAGCCGGGGTCGGGGTTAGAAGTGCGGGCCGTCAGCCGAGTGGGGCGGCCGGGCGTGGTTCGTCAGCCGGGGCGCGTGCTGGTTCGTGGGCTGGGTCGCGTGGATTTGGCGTGGAGCCTCTGATCGATGACGCGAGGGGCAAATAGGGGCAGGCAGGCCTGCCCCTCGCATAGTCAATTGTATGACATCGATCCCCTCCACGCAAAATCCACGCTTTTCTGAATGGTTGGAGGTGGAAGGTTGACGGAAAAGCTTTTCTCTCACCTCTCACCTCTCACCTCTCACCTCTCACCTCTCCCCCTCTCCCTCCGAGTCCACCAAGCGCGCGATTATGCATGAAACAATCACCCGTTAGTGATTCGAGTTGGATCTTCCATCGGAGTATTCTGGAGACATGGGAGAACTCACTCCGGAAATAGAGAACGTGCGGCCCGATGGGGCGATATACGACCTGATCATGAGTGTCGATCCGGCGGGGCTCACGCAGGAAGAATTACTGACGTTTGCCATTGTGGCGCGGAGACTGAGAGCCAGCTGCGAATACGCCGAGCTGGCGGCGCTGGCGCAGGTGCGGGACACCACCGAGCTGGCGATGGCGATCAAGGTGGCGGAGCCGGCGCTGGCGAAGGCCCAAGAGACGGCGGCGGCCCTGGGCAGTCATCCGGCGCTCGCGGAGCGGTTTCGGGGCGGGGATGTTGATCTGGCGCGGTTCTCGGCGGTGCAGGAGCGGACCCGGCACCTGGAAGACCCGGCGCAGGTGAAGGAAGTGGATCGGGTTCTCGCTGAGGTCGCTGGCGGGCTGACCCGGTCGCAGCTGTGTCGAAAGACCACGGCGCTGGTGGCCACCGCGGATCCGGAAGGGTACGAGCGGCGGTGCACGAAAGCCCGGGAAGAGCGGCGGGTGGAGTTCTCGCCGCTGCCGGACGGGATGGCGAAGCTGATGTGGACCCTGCCGGCGGCGGAGGCCAGGGAGCTGTTTCAGCAGGTGTGCGCGGATGCCCAAGGACTGCCGGCCGACGGGCGCACTACCGACCAGAAGCGGTGTGACGTGCTGATGGAGAGGGTGCTGGGCCAGCGGAAAGAATGGAACGTCAGGACGTTCGTCACGGTGGGGATGGAAACGCTGATGGGGCTCGACGACGAGCCGGGTCAGCTGGCCGGGTACGGGCCGATCGCGGCGGACGCGGCGCGGGAGCTGGCGATGCGAGGGCGCTGGCGGGGGATTGCGCTGGACGAGTACCGGAGGGCGGCGGCGATCAGCAAGAACACGTACCGGCCGTCCACCCTGATGAAAGAGTTCAATCATGTGCGGAGTGGGGGAACGTGCACGGCGCCGGGGTGTTCGAGGCCGATCGAGGAGCATGACCACATCACGCCGTGGCCCGGCGGCGGCACGGAGCCGGCGAATCTGCAAGGGCTGTGCCGCCGGCATCATCACGTCAAGCACGACAACTACAGCGTGACGCGGGATGCGGACGGGACGACGCACTGGACTACGTCGCTGGGGCGGCAGTACAGCACCCAAGCCCACCAGTACTGACGGGCGACTACGGGGCCGGGGTCAAGCGGAGGGTCTGGATCTGGAAGGGGCGGAAGCGGAGGTGCACGGAGCCGTCAGGCGCGACAGGGAGGTCCTGGCCGAGGGGGCGCTCCAAGAGGTCCACGACCTGGACGCGGGAAACGGGGAAGCCGGGGCGAAGCACGGTCCGGGCGCGGCCGCCGAGGGACTCGTAGAGGCGGACGACGACGTCGCCGGAGCGGTCATCGGCCAGCTTGACGGACTCGACCGCCGCCCGGCGGCCGTCCAGGGCGACCAACGGGGACGTCGAAGCGCGGGAAGAACCGGGGACGACCCGCAAGGGCAGGTTGAGGGCGTAGCCGCCCTCGACGGCGTCGGCCACGGTGGCGCCGGGCAGCAGCGAGTAGGTCATCCGGTGCCGGCCCTGGTCGGCGTGCGGATCGGGCACGCGCGGGGCACGGACGAGGCTCAGCCGCAAGGTGGTCGTGGTGCCGCCGTCGGGCCGGGCGGTGCGGCCGACGTCATGGCCGTAGGTGGAGTCGTTGAGGACGGCGACGCCGTAGTCGGGCTCGGCGACGTGGACCCAGCGGTGGCAGAAGACCTCGAACCGGGCGGCCTCCCAACTGGTGTTGGTGTGCGTGGGCCGGAAGACATGGCCGAACTGGATCTCGGCGGCCGACCGGTCGGCGTGCACGTCCAACGGGAACACGGCCTTGATGATCTTCTCCTGCTCGTGCCAGTCGATCTCCGTCTCGATGTCGACACGAGGCGAACCGGCACACAGACGAATGGTCTGGACGAGGGTGGACGAACCGAAACGGCGCTCGACGCGAAGAGCGCCGACCAGCGGCCCGTGCTCGACGACGGTGATCGACGAGGCGTCGGTGAGATCGGTGTACTGGTGGCGGTAGTGCTTGTCGATGTCCCAGGCGTCCCACTGGTTGGGGAAATCGGTGTGCAGGCGCAGCAGGTTGCCGCGCTCCCCCGGAGCCAACACCTCACGGTCCTCGACGAGGTCGTAGACGGACGTGAAAAGGCCGTCGTCGTCGAACGAGACCCGGACCAGGCCGTTCTCCAGCAGGCGATCGCCGACGACGACCGGGTGCGCAACATCAACAGGGACCAACGGCCCGGCGGCGGAGCCGTCGACAGCGGCCAGCACGGCTACCTTGCCGTCGGACAACTCCTGACCGTCGACGGCCAATTCCCTAGGCACGGCAACGACTTCCGTTCGAGCGCGAGGACCTGCGTTGAGCAACCAAGGGACATCGGCCGCAGTGCCGGCCAACGCCGAGGAGGCCCCATCGATGATGCTGAGGAGCTCTGCGGCGACGGCGGCATAGGTGGCCTCGGCCTCACGGTGCACCCAAGCGATGGAACTGCCGGGAAGGATGTCGTGGAACTGGTGCAGCAGCACGGTTTTCCACAACCGGTCCAGCTGCTCGTACGGGTACGAGAACCCGGCCCGCACAGCCGCCATGGCCGCCCACAGCTCGGCCTCGCGCAAGAGGTGCTCGCTGCGGCGGTTGCCGGACTTGGTGCGGGCCTGGCTGGTGTACGTGGCCCGGTGCAGCTCCAGATACAACTCCCCCGACCACACGGGGGCGTTGCTGTACTCCGCCTCGGCCTCACGGAAGAACACGTTCGGGTCCTGCACGACCACGCGCGGCGACCCCTCCAAAGACGCCAGCCGCCGGGCCTTCTCCATCATCTCCCGGGTGGGGCCGCCACCGCCGTCGCCGTGCCCGAACGGCACCAACGACCGGGTGCCGCCGCCCTTGTCGGCGTAGTTCCGCGCGGCGTGGGCCATCTCCTCGCCGGAGAACACCGCGTTGTAGGTGTCCACGGGCGGGAAGTGGGTGAAGACCCGGCTGCCGTCGATACCCTCCCACCAGAAGGTGTGGTGCGGCATCTTGTTGGTCTGGTTCCACGAGATCTTCTGGGTCAAGAACCAGTGCATGCCGGCCAACCGCGCCAGCTGCGGATACGCCGCCGTGTAACCGAAGGAGTCCGGCAGCCACACGCCCTCGCACTCGACGCCGAACTCGTCGAGGAAGAAACGCTTGCCGTGCACCAGTTGTCGGGCCAGCGCCTCGCCGCCGGGCAGGTTGCCGTCGGCCTCGACCCACATGCCGCCGACCGGCACCCAGTTGCCGGCCTTGGCCGCCTCCTGCATGCGTTGGTACACAACGGGGTGGTGTTCCTTGGCCCACGCGTACTGCTGGGCCTGCGAGCACGCGAAGACGAACTCGGGGTAGTCCTTGGCCAACGCCGTGACGTTGGCGAAGGTCCGGCCGGTCTTGCGGACGGTCTCCCGCAACGGCCACAGCCAGGCGCTGTCGATGTGCGCGTGGCCGACCGACGACAAGGTGTGCGCGCTGGCATGGGCCGGTCGAGACAACACGCCCTCAAGCTGGGCACGCGCGGCGGCAGCCGTGCCACCAATGTCGGCGATGTCGACGGCGTCGAGCATCCGTTCCAACGCGCGCAGCAGCTCGTGGCGACGGGTGTCGTGCTCGCTGAGCTGCTTCATCAGCTCGCCGGCGACCTCGATGTCCAGCACGAGATGCCAGACGTCCTCGTTGAGCACGGCGAGGTCGGCGCGGGCGAAGGTGTAGATCGGGTCGGGCGGGGCGGTGAGCTTGTCGCCCATCGGCGTCGGGATGAAGCCGTTGGCCAGGATGTCCGGGTTGGCGGCGGCCTCCAGCAGCAGCTCCACCCGCTCGCCGCCGACGGCCGGGGCGGCCACCGGCACGTATTGGTTACGCGGCTCGATGCCCTTCACCGGCTGCCCAGACGGGGAGTACACGAGCGCCTCGGCCTGGCCGCCGGGCCAGTCGCCGACGAAGCCCAGGTCGAAGACGGCCTCCACGCGCCGTCCGGCCCACTCCGCCGGCACGGTCCCCACGACACGGAACCAGGTGGTCGACCACGGCCGGCCCCACCGCTCCCCCACGGCGAACGGCGAGTACGGGGTGGCCAAGGCCTCGGACACCGGCACCAGCTCATCGGGCACGTGCCACGCGGTCAACGTCAACGGAACGACATCCCCATACACAGCCGGACGAATCCGCTGCTCCAACACACGATCGAGACGGGCCTCGACCTGCTTGCGGTCATCATGCATTGCTGGCCGCCTTGAGGTAGTCGAGGCCGGGGGCGTGAGTCAGGTACCCGTCGAGCAGACGCCGTGCCACAGCAACGGAATCCACCAACGGATGCAGGGCGAAGGCCCGCAGGGCGGCGGACCGGTCACCAGTAGTGGCAGCTGCGATGACGTCCCGCTCCACGGATTTCACGGCAGTCACCAGCCCGACGGAGTGAGGAGCCAGCGGCAGGCCGGTGATGGGGCGGGCGCCGTTGGCGTCGACGTGGCAGTTCGTCTCGATCACCGCCTCGTCGTCGAGCGGCTTCAACGCTCCCCGACCACGGACGTTGAGGATCAGCGTGGTGCGCTCGTCCAGGGCGATCGCTCGCATCAGGGCCAGGGCGACCTTCTCGTAACCGCCGGAGTCCAGGTCGCACGAGTTGCGCTCGCCGGCGTCCACGGCCTCACGGTTCTCAGCCATGTAGGTGACCTCGCGCTCCAGGCGCGTGGCGTCCCAGGTGGCGAACGGCGGCGTGCCGGGGACCTGCATCTGCTCGTAGAAACGCGACTGCTGGTCGAGCAGGAACGCCCCGCGGGTCTGCGAAGCCGCCCGCGCGCCGGCCACGGCCTCGCGGTTGAAGTAGTAGTAGTGCAGGTACTCGTTGGGCAGCGACCCCAAGGTACGCAACCAATCCGCGCCGAAGAGCTTGCCCTCCTCGAACGACGTGAGGGCGTCCTCGTCGGCCAGCAGCCGCGGCAGCACGTCCACGCCGTCGACGCGGATCGCCCGCAGCCAGCCCAGGTGGTTCAACCCCGCGTAGTCCAGCCAGGCCCGCGAAGGGTCGACGCCCAGTGCTTGGGCGGCGCGGCGGCCGAGGCCGACCGGCGAGTCGCAGATCCCGATCACGCGGTCGCCCAGGTGCGCGGCCATGGCCTCGGTGGCCATGCCGGCCGGGTTGGTGAAGTTGATGACCCACGCCTCGGGGGCCAGCCGGGCGATGCGGCGGGCGATGTCCACCGCGACCGGAATCGTCCGCAGGCCGTACGCGATGCCGCCGGCCCCGACCGTCTCCTGGCCGAGAACCCCCAGCTCCAGGGCCACCTTCTCATCGATGGCGCGGCCGGCCAGGCCGCCGACGCGAATGGCCGAGAACACGAAGTCGGCGCCGGTCACCGCCTCGTCCAGATCGGTCGTCACGTGCACTTCCGGCGCGTCGTCGTAACCGGCTGCCTGCTCGCGCAGCACCTTGACGATGGCGTCCAGGCGGCGCGGATCCAGGTCGTGCAAAGTCACGTGCGTGACCCGGTCCTTGCCCCGATCGGCCAGCAGCGCCCGGTAGACGAGGGGGACCCGAAAGCCACCCCCGCCCAGGATCGTCAGCCTCATGCCTCCACGACCTCCACCCCAGCTTCGCGCAGTGCGCCGCACGTCGCCGCGTCGGCGGGCGCGTTCGTCACCACGACGTCGAGATCCTCCGGCCCGCACACGCGGGCCATACCCGTGCCGGGGAACTTCCCGGCGTCGGCGGCTAACACGACTTTTTCGGCGGCGGCGATCATCGCCCGCTTCACCGGCACCTCGACGGCGGTCGTGTCGAGCACGTGGCCGTCGGGCCGGATGCCGCTGGTGCCCAGGAAGAGCACGTCGGCGTGCACCTGGCGCAGGTTGTCCTCGGTCAGGAAGCCCACCAGGGAACGGTAGTCCCGACGGACGACGCCGCCCAGCAGGATGAGCTGGATCTCCTTGTCCTCCACCAGTTCCTCGAAGACGGCGAGGTTGCTGGTGATCACCGTGACGCAACGGCCGCGCAGGTGGCGGGCGATGCGGTGCGCGGTGGTGCCGATGTCCAGCAGCACGGTCTGGCCGTCGCGCACCATCGCCGCGCAGCGGGCGGCCACGGCGTCCTTGGCCTCCACGCGCACGTCGGCGACGTCGGCGAAGGGGTCGTCATGGCCGTTCACGGGGACCGCGCCGCCGAAGACCCGCCGCAGCAGGCCTTCATCCTCCAGCTGCAGCAGGTCGCGCCGGATCGTCGCCTGGCTCGCGCCCAGCAGGTCGGCCAGCGCGGACACCGTGCTGGGGCCGTCCGAGCGCAGCGCGCGCAGGATCAGCTCGTGTCGTCGGGCGGGAAGCACAGTCGGACCCTACTCTGCAAACTCGCTCAAAGTCACGCAGCTATTGCCATTCCCGTGCACGCGGTGCAGTCTCTAGCTCAACTTCGGACCGAACAGAAGGTTGCGGCGTGGCAACACCAGCGGCGGTCCCCGACGTGTTCCTGTCGGGCCTGCTCTTCTACGACATCGGCTTCGCCGGCCTGCCCGCCGCGCCGGCGGCCGGCACCGAGGTCTGGGCCGGGTCGCGCGGCACCAGCCCCGGCGGCATCGCCAACTTCGCCGTGGCGCTGAGCCGACTGGGCCTGCGCACCTCTCTGGCCGCCGCCATCGGTTCGGACGTCATGGGCGACATGTGCCAGCGGGAGCTGCTGGCCGAGGGCGTCGATCTGTCGCTGTCCCGGGTGATCCCCGACTGGCTGATGCCGCTGACCGTGGCCATGGCATACGACGGCGACCGCGCGCTGGTCACCCACGGCACCGCCGCACCCGTCACGGCCGACGACCTGGTCGGCACCCCGCCGCCGGCCCGCGCGGCCGTCGCCCACCTCTGCCCCGAGCCGCAGACGTGGATCGGCAAGGCCGTCGCCCAGGACACCCTCGTGTTCGCGGACGCCGGGTGGGAGGAGGCCTCGCACCACGCCGAGGCGATCCTGGCCCAGCTGCCTGGTTGTCACGCCTTTCTACCCAACGACCGTGAAGCCATGGCTTACACCGGAACGGATTCCGCCGAGGCCGCGGTGGCCAAGCTCGCCGAACTGGTGCCGCTGGCTGTCGTGACGTGCGCGGCCGACGGCGTCCTGGCCATCGACGGCAGCACGGGCGAGAACGCCTCGATCCCCGGCGTCGCCGTCGACGCCGTCGACACCACCGGCGCCGGCGATGTGTTCGGCGCCGCACTGGTTTTCGCCACCCTGGCCGGACTGCCGCTGGCCGACCGGCTCCGCTTCGCCGCCCTCGTCGCCGCACTGTCGGTGCGACGGATCGGCGGAGCCGCGTCCGCTCCACTGTGGACGGACCTGGCCCGCTGGCGGGCCACCGATCACCGCCCCGAATACGCCTTCCTCGACCGCCTGCCGGGCATGCACGACTAGGAGCGATCCCATGGAACTCTCCCGCAGACGATTCATCCAGGTCTCGGCGCTGACCGCCATGGCCGCCGGCTTCTCCGCCGCCTGCGGCAGCTCCGGCGCAGGCGGCGCCCAGGGCAAGGACCTGACCCTGTGGTACTGGGGCGGCGGCCTGAGCGACAAGGTCGTCGGCGACGCCAAGACCCAGTTCGCCAAGGACATCACGCTCACCGCCAGCTCCATCGGCGGCGACTTCAAGCAGAAGCTCGTCACCACGCTGGCCGCCGGCGGCTCCTCGGTGCCGGACATCACCGGCATCAAGGGCGAGGACATGGCCTCGTTCCTGCCCAGCGCCAGCAAGTTCCTCGACCTCAACGAGTTGGGGTTCAAGGACGTCTCGTCGCAGTACCTGGCGTGGAAGGTCAAGCGGGCGCAGACCACCGACGGCAAGCAGCTCGGCTTCCCGATCGACATCGGCCCGACCGGCATGTACTACCGGACGGACCTGTTCGAGCAGGCCGGCCTGCCCACCGATCCGAAGCAGGTGGCGGCGCAGGTCAAGACCTGGGACGACTTCTTCGCCATGGGCAAGCAGCTGCACCAGGCCGTGCCCAGGTCCTTTCCCATGCGCAACCTGCCCGAGCTGTTCAGCATCGTGGTCAACCAGGGCACCAAGCGGTTCATCGACGAGAACAACCACTTCATCGGCGACCAGGAGCACATTCGCACGGCCTGGAACACCGCCGTGAAGGGCGCGACGGCCGGCCTGAACGGCAAGGTGGACGACAACAGCTGGAACGCGGCGATCTCCACCGGCACGCTCGGCGTCGAGCTCGGGGCCGCCTGGCACGCCCTGGACATCGAGCAGGCCGCCCCCGATCTCAAGGGCAAGTGGCGGGTGGCGCCGATGCCCGGCGGCCCGGCCAACGACGGCGGCTCCTTCCTGGCGCTGCCCAGGCAGTGCCGCAACCCCGAGCAGGCGTTCAAGGTCGTCAGCTGGATCCTGAGCCCGGCCAACGACGCCCGAAGCTTCACCGACGCGGCGATCTTCCCGGCCGCCCCGGCCGCCTACAAGCTGCCGGCGCTGACCGCGGGCGACCCGTACTTCGGCGGCCAGAGCACCATCGACGTGTTCGGGCCGGCCGCCGAGGCCATCCCGATCAGCTACGAGGCCCCGGCCGACGCGGCCGTGATGGCGCCCTACCGCACGGAACTGGGCAACATCGAGGCCAGCGGCAAGTCGCCCGAGGCCGCCTGGAACGACGCGGTGAGCCAGGCCAAGCAGATCGCCCAGCGGCAGGGGGTGACCTGAGCTTGGCCACTCGGACGGCGCCGCCCCGGTTCCGCCCTCGGCGCACTCCTCCCCTCTCGGCCCAGCCGGCCCGGCGAGGAGTCCTCACCTACTGGCGGCAGTACCTCGCGATCTCGCCGTTCTACCTGATGTTCGCGGTGTTCTCGCTGTTCCCGGTGTTCTTCTCGCTGTTCCTGGCCTTCCAGCACTGGGACGGCCTCAGCGACATGAAGTTCGTGGGGCTGCAGCAGTTCGGGTTCCTGATCAAGGATCCGGTGTTCTGGCTGTCGGTGCGCAACACGCTGGTCATCTGGGTGCTCTCGACCGTGCCGACGTTGTTCGGCGCCCTGGTGCTGGCCGCGCTGGTGCACTCGGTGCGGCGGTTCAAGGGCTTCTACCGGATCGCGCTGTTCCTGCCTAACGTCACCTCCATCGTGGCCGTCGCGATCTTCTTCGCGGCGGTGTTCAGCAACAACTTCGGGCTGGTCAACGCCATTCTGGCCGGGGTGGGCATTCCGCCGGTGGCGTGGCTGAGCAACCCGTGGCTGATCAAGGTGGTCATCGCGCTGCTGATGACGTGGATGTGGACCGGTTACAACATGATCATCTATCTGGCCGGGCTGCAGGCGATCCCGCCGGAGGTGCACGAGGCCGCCCGCATCGACGGCGCCGGGCCGGTGCGCGCGTTCTTCTCCGTGACGCTGCCGATGCTGCGGCCGATCATCCTGTTCACCGTGGTCATCTCCACCATCAACGGGCTGCAGAGCTTCAGCGAGCCGCAGGTGCTGTTCGGCACCAACGCGGCCAACGCCAGCCTCGGCGGGCCCGGCCAGGCCGGCCTGACCACGCTGCTGTACTTCTACCAGGAGGCGTTCACCAACAACGACTACGGCTACGGCGCCGCGATCGTGTGGGCGTTCTTCCTGCTGATCCTGGTGCTGGTCGTGGTCAACTGGTGGCTGGTGCAACGCGGGAGGAAGGAATGACCCGTCGCTGGGGCACCCACGCGATCCTGGTCGTGGCCGTGCTGATCTCCGTGTTCCCGTTCGTGTGGACCATCATCATGGCCACCAACACGACCACGGACATCTACCACAACCCGCCCAAGTTCACGCCCGGCTCGCACCTGCTGGACAACATCGGCAACGTGCTGGCCAACATCGACTTCGTCGGCTCGATGCTCAACACCCTGGTCGTCGCCTCGGTCACGACGTTCCTGGTGGTGTTCATCGACTCGCTGGCCGCCTTCGCCTTCGCCAAGTTCGACTTCCCCGGCCGCAGGGTCCTTTTCGGACTGCTGCTGGTGTTCATGATGCTGCCGTTGCAGCTGGGCACCCTGCCGCAGTTCATCATCATGTCCCAGATCGGCTGGGTCGGCACGCTCCAGGCCCTGGTGCCGCCCGCGCTGGCCAACGCCTTCGGCATCTTCTGGATGCGCCAGTACATCAGCGGCGGCGTGCCCGACGAGCTGCTCGACGCCGCGCGCATCGACGGCTGTGGCTTCTTCCGCCAGTACTGGAACGTCGCCGTCCCGCTGATGCGGCCGGCCCTGTCGTTCCTGTCGATCTACGCCTTCGTCAACTCGTGGAACGACTACATCTGGCCGCTGATCGTGCTCACCAACCCCGACCGGCTGACGCTCCAGGTCGCGCTGGCGCAGTTGAACGTCGGCCACAGCACCGACTACAGCATGGTCATGGCCGGGGTCCTGATGGCCACCGTGCCCATGGTCGCCGTGTTCGGCCTGTTCGCCCGCGGTTTCATCGCCGGGGCCACCGAGGGGGCGATCCGCGGGTGACCTGGTTCCAGGACGCCAAGTTCGGCATCTTCATGCACTGGGGCGCCTACTCCGTGCCGGCGTGGGCCGAGCCCATCGGCGAGCTGGGCACGTTCGACTCGGAGTTCTGGTTCGCCCACTGCCCGTACGCCGAGTGGTACTGGAACACCAGTCAGATCCCCGGCAGCGCAGCCTTTTCGCACCACCAGACGGTGCACGGCGGCCGGCCGTACGACTCCTTTTTGGACTCCTGGCGGGCCGAGAACTTCGATCCCGCCGACCTGGCCTCGCTTTTCGCCCGGGCCGGGGCCCGCTACGTGGTGCCGACCACCAAGCACCACGACGGCATCACCCTGTGGGACGCCCCCGGCACCGGCACCCGCAACACCGTCCACCGTGGTCCCCGCCGCGACCTCGTCGCCTCCATCGCGGACGCCTCTCGTGCCGCCGGGCTGCGGTTCGGCGTCTACTACTCCGGCGGCATCGACTGGTTCGCCGGCCGCCGGGCCGTCATCCGGCACGAGGACCAGATCGACGACCACGGCCGGGCCAACGAGGCCGCCTACGCCGCATACGCCCTTCGCCACGTCCAGGACCTCATCACCCGCTACTCCCCCGACATCCTGTGGAACGACATCGGCTGGCCCGACCAGGGCCTGGTCGACCTGCCCGGCCTGTTCGCCTTCTACCGGGCCGACGTTCCCCACGGCATCGTCAACGACCGGTGGGACGGCACCCACGCCTGCCGCCCCGACGTCGCCTACGACTTCCGCACCAGCGAATACCAGGCCAACCGCTCCGTCGAGGGCTCCGGCCCGTGGGAGAACTGCCGTGGCATCGGCTTCTCCTTCGGCTACAACCAGGCCGAGGACGCTTCCCACTCCCTGTCCGTGGCCGGAGCCGTCCGCCAGCTGGCCGACGTGGTTTCCCGTGGCGGCAACCTGTTGTTGAACGTCGGCCCTCGCGCCGACGGCACGCTCCCACCGACGCAGCGGGACGTGCTGGAGGGCATGGCGGAGTGGATGGCCGTCAATTCCGTTGCCATCCATGACACCCGGCCGCTGGACGGCGCTTCCTCCAGCGATTCCCCTTGGCTGCGCTGGACTCGCAGCGGCAACCACGCCTATGCCCTGATAGCCGAAACCGGCGAGGTGCGCCTTCCTCACCTCGCTGGCCTGCTCGATGCCGGCAGCGCTTTGAGGCTCGACGGCAGGCCCGTCGCCGCCCGGGCCGTCGCCGAGGGCACGGCCGTCACGCTGGGCGAGATCGGCGACCTGCCGATCGTCGTCCGCTTCGACCTGGTGTCCTAGTCCTCGATCACCGGGTTGCACGGGGAGAGGAACGGGTCCAGGCGGGTGTGGATCTCGCCCCGGGCCATCACCCGCACCCGGAACGCGTTGACCCCGGGCGTGTCGAAGTCGGCCGGGTCGTCCGAGCGCTCGTACAGCAGGCCGTAGCTGCCGGGGAAGCGAGTGGCGACATGCTCCAACAGCCTGTCCAGCTCCATCGCCTCTGTTCCCCGTCGGTTCGCCACCCCGTTCACCTCCAGGAATTCCCGGGCGTTGTGGATGACCACCCGCGCCGTGCCCATCGACCACGCCAACTCGGCGACCCTGGCCCGCAGCTCCGCCAGCCCCTCCGCCAGCGTTCCCTCATCAGCCTCATAGGCCGATTCCGAGATGCCGAACCAACCGTGAAACTCGTGCATGGCCGTCAGCCTAACGGCTCAAGGTCGATGACCGGCTCGATCGCGTATCTCTCCGCGTACCGCTTGAGCGCTTCGAGAACTCCCGGCCCGGGTGGCCCCTCGAAGTGGAAGTACGGCGTTCGACCCGTCTTGACTGCCATGTCGAACACGGCTTTGGCCTGCCTGCGCCAGTCCTTGTTCAAGGTGAAGTTGGCCGGTTTCGTCTCCGCGACATACCGGTCGGTGATGGTGTCGTATTCCTTGCCGGCCGGGTCGTTCTCGAACTTCATCCGGGACTCGCCGCCGATGCGCTCGGCCAATTTGTCAGCGCCGGCGTCGGGCTTGTTCACCTTGACGAGATTGCCCATGCCGTTGTTGATGCAGGGCGCACCGACCTCGCACTCCGGCAGCGAGGACGTCTCCTCGGCGTCCGCCGAGAGCTCCGCGGACTCGGCCTCGGCCTCCGCCTCCAGGGTCTCGGCCTCGGCCAGCTCGGCGGCGTCGGCCGCGCCGGTGACGCCCTCGGCGCCGGCCGCGGCGGCCTCGGCCAGGCGGGCAGCCTCCTCGGCAGGAGGCCGTGGAGCTCTACCTGGCGCAGCAGCGCACCGAGGCAGCGGAACAGCTCGGGCAACGCCTGGAGGGCCTGGCCGGCCGGACCGGTTCCCTTGTCCTGGACATGGTCGAGCAGATCATGACGGCCTGATCACGACTGGTTGGCCGCCCGCTTGACAGTGCGGATCACCGGCGCGGTCTCGATGTGCGTGATGGCGGGCAGGTCGGCTACGCGGGTGGTGAGGTAGCTGTACAGCGATCGCTGGTCGGCGCAGACGATGCTGGCACACAGGTTGGACGGGCCGGTAGTGGCGGCGGCGAAGGCGATCTCGGGGTGCTCGGCCAGGGCTGCGCCGACGACCGCCAGGTGCGCGGGGGCGACGGACAGCCAGAGCAGGGTGCGCGGGCCGACGCCGAACAGACGGCCGTCAACATCGATGTCCCAGTACAGCACGCCGCGTTCGCGGAGCTCGGTCATCCTCCGGCGGACGGTGGTGGGCGACCAGCCGGTCACCGAGGCCAGCTGCTCCACCTCGGCCCGGCCGTCGAAAGCCAAGGCGGCCAACAACTTCCGGTCGCCGTCATCGAGGCTCACGGGGCCGGGCCGCGACGGCAGCGGCGGCGGGCGGAGGCGGTCGACGGCGGCGGGGTCCAACGAGCCGAGCTTGGCGACGAGACTGTCGGGGCCGCCGTAGAACGAATGCAGGACGGAGTGGGCGGTCATGCCCTCCACCCGAGGCGTGCGCGGCAGCTTGGCCAGCAGCAACGCCTCGCTGTCGGCCTCGTTCTCGGTGCGCACGGTGCAGACGATCTCCGTGCCGCCGGAGGTGAGACTCACCCACGATGTGTCGGGCCGCCGGGCCAGCGCCTCGGCGACGGGCACGGACGCGTTGGGGGCGCAGCGAACCCTCACGAACCAAAGGATCGCGCCGAGCGCGGTGGGATCGACTGCGCCGATGACCCGCAATGCCCCGGCGGAACGAAGCCGCGCGTAGCGGCGGGCGATGGTGCGATCCGACACGCCCAGCGCCTCGGCGATGAGGCTGAACGGGGCCCGGCCGTTGACCTGGAGGGCGCAGGCGAGCTGCCGGTCGAGCTCGTCGTAGTCGGATTCCACCGTCATAACGGTAATGAATGTCGGATCCCACCGCAATTGGGGCCGTTCCTGGCCCGGCGCGCCGACCGGCGGCACCGTTGTCCCCGACGAGAGAACGAACCGAATTGGGGGCATTCCATGAACACCGATGTGCTGATCGTCGGCGCGGGGCCGACGGGCCTGATGATGGCCGAAGAGCTGCGGGTGGCGGGAGTTTCGGCGGTGCTGGTGGACAAACTGCCTCAGCGCAGCGATCTGTCCCGCGCGGGCGGCGTGCAGTCCCGCACGCTGGCGGCACTCGACCAGCGTGGCCTGATGGAACCGTTGCTGGCCCGGGGAGATTTTCCCAAGAGTGCCGGGCACTTCGCCGGCATCCAGCTCCCGCTGGACAACGTCGGCGAACGGCTGCCGTGGCGGTCCGTGCCGCAGGTGGACATCGAGGCGTTCTTCGAGGATCACCTTGCCGTGCACGGCATCCGTGCCCGCCGGAACCACGAGCTGGTGGATCTGGCGCAGGACGGCGACAGCGTCACCACCACTTTTGCCAACGGCACCACCATTCGCAGCCGCTACGTCGTCGCGGCCGACGGCGGCCACAGCAAGGTGCGTTCGTTGCTGCGGGCCGACTTCCTCGGCCGACCGGGCACCGAGACGGTGATCGCGGCCGACGTGCGGTTGGCCGGCGCCGGCAGGGAGATGTCCCACACCTGGAGCGACGACGGCACCTGGGTGGCGCTGTTCCCGCTCGGCACCGATCCCCAGGGCCGGCCGCTGACCCGGCTGGTCGTGGGCGGCCCGGGCCGGTCGGTGCCCCGGGACACTCCCATCACCGAGGAAGAGCTCCGCGACGGACTGCGCACCGTCTTCGGCGACCGCGTGCAGCTGCTGGAACTCCGCTACTCCCGGCGCATCACCAACGCCGCCCGCCAGGCCGCGCGGTACCGGCACGGCCGGGTGTTCCTGGCCGGCGACGCCGCCCACGTGCACCTCCCGCTCGGCGCGCAGGGCATGAACACCGGCATCCAGGACGCCGTCAACCTGGGCTGGAAGCTCGGCGCCGCCGTGCACGGGTGGGCACCGGCGCGGCTGCTCGACACGTACCACGACGAACGCCACCCGGTCGGGGCGGCGGTGCTGCGCAATGTGCAGGCGCAGAGCCTGATCATGGACTGGCTCGGCACCCGCGACCCCGACGTCCTGGCCACCCGCAGCCTGTTCCAGGACCTGGCGCAGCTGCCGGCGGTGCAGCGTCGGCTCGGGGATCTGTTGTCTGGCACGGCCATCCGCTACGAGATGCCCGGCGCCGACACCGGCCACGCCGCGCCCGATGTGGACGGCCTGCACGAGCTGCTGCGCTCCGGCCGCGGCGTGCTGTTCGACCCGGCCGACCAGTTCGGCAAGATCGCGGATCTCTGGTCGGACCGGGTCGACCGCGTCACCACCGGCACGCCGATACTCGTCCGTCCCGACGGCTACGTGTGCTGGGCCGGTGATCCGGACGAGCTGGAGCCGGCGCTGGGCCGCTGGTTCGGCGAGCCTCGCTGATCAGCTGGTCCCCTCCCCCTGCCCCAGGCCGATGGCGGTGCGCCAGGCTGTGACCGAGACGCCGTCCTTCTGGATGTCGATCACGCCGGGCGTGCCGAAGAAGGTGCCCCGCAACGACTTGTCGGGCATGGCCAGCCGGAGGACGCTGACCTTGGCGGCGTTCTCCGGCAGGTCGGGGCGGTTGTAGGCGATCGTGGCGTGCAACGGGCTGTCGGGGCGCAGCGTGAGGATGCCGCCGCGGCCGTTGACGTGCACGGGCAGGTCCCCGTCGGGCCCGGAAACGGTGATCAGCGGGGTGTCCGGCAGGGTGCAGGTGACGCCGTCGTGGGCCACCAGCGTCACGTCGAACGTGCCGAGGCTGAGGTTCTGGCTGAACCCGCCGTAGTAGAAGGACACGAGGTTCACGCCGCACTGCACCGGCGGCGGGGACGCGGCGGCGGTCAAAGCGGGCAGGGCGAGCAGGCCGGCCACGGCCAGGGCGAGCTTCTTCAAGGCAGTCTCCAGAACTCAGAAGGCGTCGAGCCCGCGCGGGGTGCCGAGGCCGGTGGGGCCGTCCCAGCCGGGCCCGGCGTTGCAGACCGACGAACCGGAGCCCGGGAAGTCGGTGCACTGGTGGAAGATCTCGTTGTTGCCGCTGGTCACGTCGTGGAACGCGGAGGACTTGGCGGCGTACAACGTGTTCGGGCCGTCGACCTTGGCCAGGTGGCCGGCGCGGGCGTAAAGCGCGGCGATATAAGGGGATGAGGCGCTGGTGCCGCCGACGACCAGCCAGTTGCCGGGCGCGTCGCCGGTCGGCGCGTACGTGGTGTAGACCGCGACGCCGGTCGCGCCGTCGGCGTCGGCGGAGATGTCCGAGGCGGCGCGATGCCCGTTGCACGCCGCGGTGACGGCTTTGGGTTGCCCGTTGGCCTTGGGAAAGGCGGTCTCGCAGCCGCTGCCGGCCAACGACCAGGCCGTCTCCTGTCCAGGGGCGGTCAGCGTGGTGCCGCCGACAGCGACGACGCCGGGCAGGTCGGCCGGCCAGCTCTGGTGGACGCCGCCGTTGAAGCCCTCGTCGCCGGTGGCCGCCGTGATGGCAACTCCCTTGTGCGACAGGGCGAACTGCTGGGTGTTGGTCACGTCGGCGGTGTAGCCGTAGCTGATGCTGACCGCGTTCGCGCCGGCCTTGATCGCGGTGTGGACGGCGGCGGCGAAGTCCCCGGTGCTGACGTCGTTGTCGTCGATGGCGTCCTGCCACGGCACCGACACGTACATCAGCCGGCACGACGGGCAGGCCGCCGAAGCCATGTCCACGTCGAGGGCGGTCTCGGTGGCGACGTCCTCCTCGACCGCCGCCCCCTGCCCACCGGTCTGCGGCGGCACCTGCGGGCCGCCGGTGTAGTCCAGCAGCTTCAGGCAACCGCTCTCCACGGTGCAGGCCGGCAGCCCGAACGTCTGGCGGTAGGTCGCCAGATCCGCCGCCAGGTTGCCGTCGATGCCGGCGCCGATGAGGGCGATCGTGTTGGCGCTCCGGGAATCCGCCGGCAGCGAATAGGCCGTGGCCAGTTCCGACGGCGAGTAGCCGGCGGGATCCGCCGTGCTCAGCGGGGTCCGACTCCCCGGCGAGGCCGTGACCACCAGCGACCGGCATTGCCCGCAAACCGGCCGTAAGCCGTGATTCTGCAACAACGTCGCCGAGTGCACCTGCTGATGCAGCTGCGCCACATCGGGTTGTTGGGCCGCCGCGGCAATCGGGCCACCGACAGTTCCCACCAGAACCGTGACGGCACAGGCCACCACGGATGATCGCGCCCAAGACATGGCGGCCACTATGGCACCGCCGTGACGAGATGATCGCGATACGTGAACTATCCTTCACCGACGCAACCGACACCGGCCATAGGCGTCCTGAATCACCTGGCATGCCACCGGTTCCCGACCGAACGGGCAGCGATCAGCGGCCGAGCGTCCGCAGCCGCTCCACCGCCGCGGCCGACGGGCTGCCGGGTTCGGCGTGGAAGGCCAGCAGGTGCTGCCCGCCGGAATGCGGCACGTCGAACTTGATCCGCGTGAGATAGACGTCCCCGACCACCGGGTGCCGCATGTGGTTGACGCCCTCGAAGTAGCCGACGTCGGCCTGCTCCCACAGCTGTTTGAACCGCTCGCTGCTGCCGGAGAGCTCGGCGATCAGGTCCAGCAGCACGGGGTCGTCGGGATCGGTGGCGGACAGTTCCCGCAAACCGCCGACGGCCACCGCCGTCGCGTCGTCCCAGTCGGGATACACCTCCCGTGCGGCGGGCTCCAGAAACCGCCACCTCGACAGGTTCTGGCCCACGCAGAACCCCGGTGACAACGCCTCGGCCAGCGCGTTCGCCGCCAGCACGTCCTGATACCGGCTCACGATCAGCGCCGGCGTCGGCAGCTGGTCCACGAATCCCGCCACCGCCGGCGCGACCTGCTCCGGGCTGGGCCGCCGGGGCATCGGGTTGGCGAGCTGGTGCAGGTAGGCCACGGCCTTCTCGTCCATGCGCAGGGCCCGCGCGATGGCGTCGAGGACCTCGACGGACGGGTGGCGGTCCCGGCCCTGCTCCAGCCGTTGCAGGTACTCGCTGCTGATGCCGGCGAGCATGGCCAGCTCGTCGCGGCGCAGGCCGGCCACCCGCCGCCGCGGGCCCGGAACCAGCCCGACCTCCTCCGGCGTGACCTGCCCGCGCCGGGCCCGGAGGTAGTCGCCGAGGTGATTGGCCATGGCAGAAGCCTAACGTCGCCCTGCCACTACCACTCTCCACAGGGTTACCCGGCCCGCCTCGGCGCCACGCACGATCGGGTCATGGTGAATCAGCTTGAGGTCGAGTTCCCGACCGAGGGAAATGTGACGCTTGGCGGGTGGTTGTTCGTGCCGGACCGACCCGGTCCGCGGCCGGCGATCACCATGGCGCACGGCTACGCCGGCATCAAGGAGCACGGCCTCGACCGGTTCGCCCAGGTCTTCGCCGAGGCCGGCTTCGTCGTGCTGGTGCACGACCACCGCGGCTTCGGGGCCAGCGGCGGCGAGCCGCGCCAGGATGTCGATCCGTGGCGGCAGATCGCCGACTGGCGCTACGCCATCTCCTACCTGGAGAGCCGCCCCGAGGTCGAGGCCGACCGCATCGGCCTGTGGGGCACGAGCTACGCCGGCGGCCACGCCCTGGTGCTCGGCGCCACGGACCGTCGGCTCAAGGCGGTCGTCTCGCAGGTGCCGACGATCAGCGGCTACGAACAGGGCCTACGGCGGGTGGCGCCCGATCGGGTGGCCGCGCTGGAGGCCGCCTTCACCGAGGACGAGCGGCGCCGGTTCGCCGGCGAGCCCCCGGCCACGCAGCAGATCGTCAGCGACGACCCGGCGCAGCCGGCGGCATACAGCACGCCGGACGCGGTGGCCTTCTACCGCCAGTTCGTGCCCGAGGGCGTGGCCTTCGAGAACACCGTCACCGTGCGGTCCGGGCGGGCGGCCCGCATGTACGAGCCCGGGCTGTGGGTCTCCCGCGTCTCCCCCACGCCGCTGCTGATGATCGTGGCCCTCGGCGACACCATCACCCTCACCGACACCGGCCTCGCCGCCTACGAGCGGGCGCTGGAGCCCAAGCGGCTGCTCACCGTGCCCGGCGGTCACTTCGAGGCGTACCTGAGCCAGTTCGACAGGACCAGCGCCGCCGCCCGCGACTGGTTCCTGACACACCTGTCCGGAAAGGACTGATCATGGAGTACGAAGTTCTTGTGCACGAAGGCGTGCGCCGGCAGCGGGAGTCGACCCTGCCGGACGGCAGCCCGATCATCTCCTCCCCCGTCTCCACGGTGTTGGTGCTCGGCGAGCGGGAGGCGGTGCTGGTCGACCCGCCCTTTACGTACGAGCAGATCGATCGCGTGGCCGACTGGGTCGAGAAGTCCGGCCGGCGGCTGGCCTACGTCTATGCCACGCACGGCCACGGCGACCACTGGTTCGGCACCGCCCGGCTGCTGTCACGCTTCCCGGACGCCGTGGCGTACGCGACCGAGAAGACCATCGCGGTGATGCACAAGCAGGCCACCATCGGCCGGCAAAAGCTGTGGGACGTCGACTTTCCCGGCCTGATCCCGGACAGTCCCGTGGTGTACCAACCGATTCCGGCCGGGGGCTTCGAGATCGAGGGCCAGCGGTTCGAGGCCATCGAGACCGGCCACACCGACACCGACGACACCACCGTGCTGCACGTGCCGTCGATCGGCCTCGTCGTGGCCGGCGACGTCGCCTACAACGGTGTGCACCAGTACATCCTGGAGGCGCAGGGCGACGGCTTCCGGTCGTGGCTGGACGCGCTGGACAAGATCGAGGCGCTGCACCCGCGCGCGGTCGTCGCCGGGCACAAGAACCCCGCCCTGCCTGACGATCCGGCCATCGTCGGGCAGACGCGACAGTACCTGATCGACGCGCAGCGGCTGTTGGACGACAAGCCCACGCCGCAGGAGTACTTCGACCGGATGATCGCGCTGTATCCGGACCGGCTCAACCCGGGTCCGGTGTGGTACGGGGCCCAGGGCCTGTTGTCGTGAAAGGGAAAACGATGTCCGACGTGACCGCCTGGTTCTTCGACGACTACCTGCCGACCTGGGTCGGCGTGGGCAACGGGACCATCCACAGGGGACCCGAGTTCATTCTCGACTACTGGGGTCATCCGCTTTTCGTCGCCAATCCCGACGCGGCCGCCGGGTGGGCGCTGGACGGGCCGGCGGTGGTCGAGTTCCTCGGTGGGATGCAGGCCCGTCTCCGGGCCGACGGCTACACCCACACCGAGGTCCTCGACCGTTCCGTGCACGTCTATCACGACAACGGGGCGGCCATCGAGGTGATCTGGTCCCGTCGGCGCGCCGACGAGTCCGAGATCGAGCGCATGGCCGTGCACTTCGAGGCGATCCGCACGATCGAGGGTTGGCGGATCGCCGGCATCCAGTACCTCTTCACCACCGCGGAGACCCTCGCCGAGTCGTGGGCACAGCGATGACCACCGTCGTGTTCGTGCACGGCTTCATGGACAACGCCTCGCTGTGGAACAACATCCGCCTTCCGTTGGCCGCGCGCGCCGTGAACCTGCGGCACGTC
The DNA here is from genome assembly GCF_040682195.1 of Kutzneria sp. NPDC051319. NCBI lineage: Bacteria > Bacillati > Actinomycetota > Actinomycetes > Pseudonocardiales > Pseudonocardiaceae > Kutzneria > Kutzneria sp. NPDC051319. The sequence continues at coordinate 55,078 of NZ_JBFBAM010000045.1, forward strand.
GACGTCGCGGCCGGGCGGGGAGCGATCTTGGCGGGCTATCGCGACCAGGTGTTGGCGGTGATCGACGGTCCTACAGTCGTTGTGGGGCACAGCATGGGGGCTCAGATCGCCGAGCTGGTGGCGGTCGCGCGGCCGGAGGCTGTGCTCGGCATAGCGTTGCTGACTGCAATTCCGTTGGCGGGCTACCCTTTGTCGCCCGAGCAGGCGGCGGTGTTCGAACAGGGTGCTCGTAGTCGTGACGCTGAGGTTGCCGCCGAGGGCCGACGGGCGTTGTTGGTCAACTCCGCCGGGGCTCTTGAGGCCCTGGTCACGGCGACACTGGCCACGCCGCCGGAAATGGCTCTTCAGGAGCTGGAAGCGTGGACGACCGGGCATCCACTTGGGGATGAACCGTCCAAGGTGGACGTTCCGGTGCTGTTGATCGGCAGCGAGGACACTTTCACCTCCGTCGACACCGTCGCGCCGCGATTCACCGACGTCCGCACGGCCCGGGTGGCCGGGGCCGGTCATTGGCCGCACGTCGAGCAACCCGCTGCCATGGCTGGGATTTTGACCGATTTCATTGAGGAGCTGGGGAAATGAAGGCCGTCAGTTTCGACCGTTACGGAGAGCCTCGGGACGTCCTCGGCGTCACCGACCTTCCTGTCCCGGAGCCGGGGCCGGGCCAGGTGCGGCTGCGGATCCGGCTCAGCCCCGTCAACCCTTCCGACCTGCTCTACGTCCGCGGGCACTATTCGGGCGTGGAGGAGCACTTCCCTTCGGGTGCCGGCTTCGAGAGCGTGTCGATCGTCGACAAGCTCGGCCCCGGCGTCGAGGGGCTGACGGTCGGGCAGCGGGTGTTCGCACACAACCCCGACGGCGGCAACTGGGCCCAGTACGCCGTCGTGCCCACGCTGTTGGTCTGGCCCGTGCCCGACGACATCCCCGACGAGCAGGCCGCCGGCTTCATGATCAACCCCGCCACCGCGATCCTCATGGTCCGCCACGTCCTCGCCGTGCCCGCTGGCTCCTGGCTCCTCCAGACCGCCGCCGGCTCCGAACTCGGCCGCATGATCATCCGTCTCGCCCGGCACGACGGCATCCGCACCCTCAACGTCGTCCGCCGCCCCGAAGCCGTAGGCGAGTTGAAGAACCTCGGCGCCGACGAGGTCATCGTCTCCACCGACGGCCCCATCGACGAACAGGTCCGCAAGATCGTCGGCGAGGCCGGCGTCGACCACGCCCTCGATCCCGTCGCCGGCCCCACCGGCACCGAGGTCTTCCGCTCCCTGTCCGAGAACGGCCGCATGCTCCTCTACGGGTCGCTGACCGGACAAGGCATCAGCGTCGGCGCCGACCCCCGGCTGACATTGTCCGGCCGCCGGACGCTGGAGGTCTTCTGGCTCGGGTACTGGCTGCCGCGGCTGAGTCAGCTCGGGCTCACCATGGCCGGGCTGATCGAGGAGATGTCTACGTTGATCCGGGCGGGGGTGCTGGAGAACTCGCCTGGGGAGCGATTCGGGTTGGAGGAGGTTGTTGCTGCGGTGGTTGAGGCGGAGGCGGTGGGGCGTAAGGGGAAGGTGTTGATCGTGCCGTAGGGGTTGTGGCTCGTGGGTGGGTGGGTGGGTGGTGGTGCTTCGGGTGTCCGCACCGCGCAGTTGCCGGCCTTTGCCTACAAAACACAATCACTCTCTTCGGCATGCGGTTCTGGAGTGAGGGGACGCGAGGCAGGTGGGTGGACCGGTTGCGTTGCGCGACAAAGGTTGAGCGGGTGCGCGTGTTTACAGAAGGCTTGGGACGGGTCGGAGGGTGGAGGATTAATCTCCGCGAGGGAAGCGTTGTGCGGGAGGACTGGAAAGCGCTTTCCAGCGAAGGGAGTGAAGGCCGCCACGATCGTGTATAGGTTGGTGTGTAACGGAAGTCGATCACAAAAGGGTAGTAGAATGGGGGTATGTCAGCGAATCCTGAATTCCCTGCCGACACCGAAGGGTGGCAGCACGGCGAACTGGAGCTGTGGCAAGCCGGGGAAGAAGCCGAGAGCCGGTGTCGGGCGCTCTACATCCAGCAGCTGGAGCGGGTGTGGGAGGTATGGGACCGGTCGTGCCGGTCGAAAGAGGACCGGACCTCGATCGTGTCGACAATGGTGATCCGCTGGCGGCTCACGGTCAGGGAAGCCCGTGAGCGGCTTCGGTACGCGGAGTTGTTCCACAGCCAAGCGGTCCGCGAAGCAGGCCGCGCCGGGGTGTTGGGCCGTGAGCATCTGAAGATCATCCACGAGACGCTGCGGATAGCGCCGGCGGTCGAGCGGGAGCGGGTCGAGGCGTCGTTGTTGGAGAACGTCCAGTTCGACGAGGGCGAGTTCAAGAACATCGCCCAGCGGATCCTGTTCCACCTCGACCAGGACGGCAAAGCCCCGGACGACCGGGGGTTGCGGGCGCCGAAGCGGGAGTTCCGCTTCGAACGCAAGATAGACGGCAGCATGGTGTTCTGGGGAATGCTCGATCAGGAGTACGGGGCGAAGATCGCGGCGATGCTCAGTGCGCTGGCCAAGCCGACCTCGGGCAAGGACCCCCGCACGACAGCGGAGCGGCAGGGGGATGCGTTCGCGGAGATCATCGAACTGGCCTCCCGCAGCGAAGGCCTGCCGGAGCAGGGCGGCGAACGCCCCCATCTGACGTTGTCGATGTCGTTCCAGGATTTCATGGACAACACGGGTGTGGCGAAGGTCGAAGGCGGCGGTCTGATGAGCGCGGCGGAGGCCCGGCGGATCGCCTGTGACAGCACGGTGATGCGGCTGGTGCTCGGTGCCGGCAAAGAGATCCTGGATGTGGGTCGGCAGCAGCGGACGGCTCCGAAGGGGATCCGCAAGGCGCTGATCGAGCGGGACGGCACGTGTGCGTTCCCGGGATGCCAGACGGAGCCGGCGCAGTGCCACGCCCATCATGTGGTCGAGTGGGCTAACGGAGGACCGACCAGCCTGGACAATATGGTGCTGTTGTGCGGGGCGCACCACCGATTGATCCACCACAGTCGGTGGACGGTGACGATGGTGGACCAGCGGCCGGTGTTCTCCGACGGGCTGGAGCAAACAAGCTAGCGGGAGCAGCCCCGCGCCAACAGCTACGGGCCCAGGAGGGCGATGGAGGCGCGGACGGCGGTCTCGGTGATGTCGGTGGCCTGGCCGCCGTCCTCGACGTTGCTGGCGATGAGCTCACGGAGGCCGCCGAGCAGGAGGATGGCCATCTGGCGGTCGACGCGGTGGATGCCCCGGGCGCGGAGGCTCTCGCGATCGGTGAGGGACTGGACCATGTCGATGAACTTCTCCATCAGGTCCCGCTGCAACTGGCGGCCGAGGGTGCCGAGGGCGGGAATGTCACGGATCCAGCTGTGGGTGAGGGCGCGCTCGGCGTCGGAGCAGGCGAGCCACTCCTCGACGGCCTGGCGGACCTGGGTCGACCACGGCCGGGCGGGATCGACGGCGGCGGTGATGCGGGCGATCATCACGTCGTTGGCCTCGCTGACCAAAGCGACGTAACAGCTCTCCTTGCTGGCGAAATGCTCGTAGAAAGTGCGCCGAGAAGTACGGGCCAGACGCACGACATCGGCGACGGTGGTGTCGCGGTAGCCGATCTCGTCGATGGCCGCGGTCATGGCGTCGAGCAGGCGCCGCCGGAAGTCCACCGAGGTGGCGGTGTGCGTGCGCGTCACCATCGTCACGGTATACCTCCCCCTTGAACGGTGCTGGTACGTGAGCGTACCATCGCCGTGGTACGTTGATGTACCACGAGGGAGGCGCAGGATGACGACGCTGCCACCGGGACCGTCCACCCCAAGGCTGATGCAGGCGGTGGCCGCGCTGACGAAGCCGGGGCGCGGATTCAGCCGGGCGCGAGAGCGGTACGGCGACGCGTTCACCATCAACTCCCCGCTGTTCGGCCGGGCGCTGGTGATCAGCGACGCGGGCGAGATCAAACAGCTGTTCCAGGCGGGCGCGGACATCGCCGACAACCTGGAGCCGAACCTGGGCCGGGTGCTGGGCCCGGGCTCGCTGTTCGCGCTGGCGGGCGACGAACACCGCAAACAGCGCAAGCTGCTCGTCCCCCCGTTCCACGGCCGCCGCCTCGCGGCGTACGAGCAGATCATGGAGCAGGAGACGCTCCGCGAATTCGCCACCTGGCCGCACAACCGGCAGTTCGAGACCCTGCCGTCGATGATGCGGATCACCATCAACATCATCCTGCGCACGGTGTTCGGGGCCGAGGGCGCGGAGTTCGAACAGCTGCGTGATCTGCTGCCCCGACTCGGCAAGCTCGGCTCCCTGCTGGCGGTGCTGCCGGTGCCCCGAGTGGACTGGGGCCGCTGGAGCCCCTGGGGCCGCTTCCGCCTCATGCGCGAGGAGTACGACGCGATCATCGAGCGGCTGATCGCCAAGGCGGAACGGGACGGCGACCTCGACAACCGCGAAGACATCCTGGCGCTGCTGCTCCAGTCCCGCTACGACGACGGCACGGCCATGAGCCACCGCGACATCGCCGACCAGTTGCTGACCCTGCTCAGCGCGGGCCACGAGACCACGGCCACGACGCTGGCCTGGGCGGTCGAGCGCCTGCGCCGCCACCCGGACGTGCTGCGCGACCTGACGGAAGAGGCCCGCACCGACGGCAAGACGCTGCTGGAGGCCTCGATCCTGGAGATCCAGCGGACCCGGCCGGTGATCGACATGGTCGGCCGCCGGATCCGCACCGACCAGGCCCGGCTCGGCCGGTGGACGCTGCCGGCGGGCATGACGGTGCTGGTCAGCATCGGGCTGATCCACCAGGACCCGGCGCTGTTCCCGGACCCCCAGCGGTTCGACCCGTACCGGTTCGTCGGCACGAAACCCGATCTGTACCAGTGGATCCCCTTCGGCGGCGGCACGAGACGCTGCATCGGGGCGGCGTTCGCGACCATGGAGATGAGCGTGGTGCTGCGGACCCTGCTGCGCGAGTGGGACCTGGCCCCGACGACACTGCCGGACGAGCCCTGGCATTCTCGGGGCATCGCGACCGCGCCGGCCAAGGGTGGCCTCGCGATCGTGCGCAAGCGGACCCTGCTCGACCAGCACGCGACAAGGAGTGCCGATGCCCCGACAGCTTCCTAGGCTCACCGGCCGGCCAGTGATGATCACCGGCGCCGCCTCGGGCATCGGCCGCAGCCTGGCGCTGAGGCTGAACCGGCTGGGCTCGCCGGTGGCCGTCGCCGACGTGGACGAGACGGGGCTCAAGCAGACCGCCGCCTCGCTGCGCGGCAAGGTGCTCGTGCGCGTGCTGGACGTCAGCGACGCCGCCGACCAGCGGAAGTTCGCCGACGAGGTGCGGGACTGGCTGCCGGCGCCACTGGCCGGGGTGTTCAACAACGCGGGCGTCGCCCTGTCGTCCACGGTGCTCGACGCCGATCCCGAGGACGACGCCTGGCTGCACAACATCAACTTCCACGGCGTGGTCAACGGCACCCGGGCGTTCCTGCCGATCCTCGTGGCGCAGGACTCGGGTGTCATCGTGAACACCTCCAGCGTGTTCGGGCTGGCCGGCATGCCGTACCAGAGCGCCTACTGCGCGGCCAAGTTCGCGGTGCGGGGCTTCACCGATTCGCTCAGGCAGGAGCTGCGCGGGACCGGTGTGAGCGCGGTCAACATCCACCCGGGCGGCATCAAGACGAACATCGTCCGCAATGGACGGATGCGGCAGGACCCCGAGGGCGGCGAGCGGTCCATGGACGAGATGGCGGCCTCCTTCGAGCGGATCGCCATGACCACGCCGGACAAGGCGGCGCAGATCATCCACCGAGGCGTGGAGGCCGGCAAGGCCCGTGTTCTGGTCGGCCCGGACGCCTACGTGTTCGACGCGATGATGCGCATCGCCCCCACCCACTACTTCGACCTGATCGGCCGCGTCGCCGACCGTCGCCGCTGAGGAGCCCCGCGTGTCAGACCACGTCGATGTGCTGATAGTCGGGGCCGGCCTGTCCGGCATCGGCGCGGCCCACCACATCCATGCCGCCTTCCCCTGGCGCACCTACGCGATCCTGGAGGCGCGGGAGGCCAGCGGCGGCACCTGGGACCTGTTCCGCTACCCGGGCGTGCGGTCCGACTCGGACATGCAGACGCTGGGCTACCGGTTCCGGCCGTGGACACAGGCCAAGGCCATCGCCGACGGTCCGTCCATTCTGGACTACATCCGGGACACGGCCTCCTCGGCCGGCATCGACCGCCATATCCAGTACGGACATCGCGTGATCTCGGCGTCGTGGTCCACTGCGGATTCACTGTGGACGGTCGAGGTTTCGCACGGCGACGAGACCGTGCGGATGACCGCCCGGTTCCTGTACCTGTGCACCGGCTACTACCACTACGACGGTGGCTACACGCCGGACTTCCCGGAGATCGAGCGGTTCGGCGGGCCGGTGATCCACCCGCAGGCGTGGCCCGAGGACCTGGACTACGCCGACAAGAAGGTCGTGGTGATCGGCAGCGGGGCCACGGCGGTGACGCTGGTGCCGGCGATGACCGACAAGGCGTCGCACGTGACGATGCTGCAGCGCTCCCCCACGTACATCCTCGCCCGGCCCGGCGAGGACAAGCTGGCCAACCAGCTGCGCCGGCTGCTGGGCGACAGCCTGGGCTACAAGGTGACGCGGTGGAAGAACGTCGCCATGAGCACGCTGATCTACAAGCTGAGCCGTCGCCGGCCGGGCATGATCCGGTCGTTCATCCGCGACAACACGGTGAAGATGCTGCCGGCCGGGTATGACGTGGACACCCACTTCAAGCCCCGCTACGACCCGTGGGACCAGCGGCTGTGCCTGGTGCCCGACGGTGACCTGTTCCAGGCGATCCGGCGCGGCGACGCCTCCGTGGTGACCGACGAGATCGCCGGCTTCTCCACCGACGGCATCCGCCTGAAGTCCGGCGCCGAACTGCCGGCGGACATCGTCGTGACGGCGACCGGGCTGCGGCTGCTGGCCTTCGGCGGCATCCGGCTGACCGTGGACGGCCACGAGATCAAGCTGCCGGAGACCTTGGCGTACAAGGGAATGATGCTCAGCGGCCTGCCGAACTTCGTGTTCACCATCGGCTACACCAACGCATCCTGGACGTTGAAGGCCGACCTGGTCTCGGAGTATACGGTGAGGCTGTTGCGGCACATGGACTCCCATGGCTTCAGCCAGTGCATGCCGGTCCAGGACGGACCGAAGGTGACCGAGCGGCCGTTGATGGACTTCGCCGCCGGCTACGTGCAGCGCTCCATGCACGAGTTCCCGCGGGCCGGGTCGCGGCGGCCGTGGCAACTGGGCATGAGCTACGCCAACGACGTGGTGCGGCTGCGCCACGGCCGGATCGACGACGGCACCCTGCGGTTCCTGGCCCGCAAACCGGCCGCCGACAATCGTGTGGACGGGGTTGAGGTCGGCTAGGTTCGCGCAGTCGGCGGGATTGCGGTCCCACACGGTCAGGTCGGCGAGGCGGCCCGCGGTGATCATGCCGCGCAGGTGGTCCTCGCCGACCAGCCGGGTCGCCTGAGTCGTGTGCAGGGCAACGGCTTCGTCGTAGGTGATGGCGTGTTCCAGGCCCTGCACGCCGATCACCGTCTGGCGGGTGGTCATGCCCCACGCCGACCGTTCCACTTGGTGACACTGGTCTAAGGCCTCGGATGCAGCGTGTGTCACATTTGGCGGCCTTGAGCGCTGAGCTTGCGACATTTGATGCCGCGATCGTGTCGAATACGCGACATGCGGCCATCGACCCGTCCGTGTTCGCCCGGGCGCGGCGTTTTGTCGGGGGTTGGCGGTAGCGTCTGCGCCGTGAACCCCGGGGAACGCATCCAGGAACTCGCCGACCAGGTCGTGGCGCTGCGCGACGCCTACTACAGCGGCTCGCCGCAGGTGGCCGACGCCGAGTACGACGCCATCGAGGACGAGCTGCGGGGCCTGATCGCGGCCAACCCGGAGCTGGCGCCCGACCCGAACCCGCTGGAGCAGGTCGGCGGCCCGTCGGTGCTGCACGCCCCGGTCCGGCACTCGCGGCCGATGCTGTCCCTGGAGAAGGCCACCCGCCCCGAGCAGGTGGCGGCGTTCTTCGACCGCTTCCCCGGCCAGCCGATGGCCGTCATGCCCAAGCTGGACGGCCTGTCGCTGGCCGTGATCTACGAGGACGGCCGGCTGGTGCGGGCGGTCACCCGCGGCGACGGCACCACCGGCGACGACGTGACGTTCCTGGTTCGCGCCCTGGTCGACGGCGTGCCCGAGCGTATCGACGCGCCGGGGCGGGTCGAGGTGCGGGGCGAGGCCGTGATGCTGCGCTCCACCTTCGCCGCCTACAACGCCGCGCACCCGGACAAGCCGCTGATCAACCCCCGTGGGGCGGCTGCCGGCACGCTCCGGGCCAAGGACCCGGCGACCGTGGCCGAGCGGCGGCTACAGCTGTTCGCCTTCGACCTCTACACGTCCGCCGACGCCGCTTCGGCCGACCTCGAACAGGCGTTGTCGGCCCTCGGGCTCGCCGCCGCCGACATGCGGTTGTGCGCCGATGCCGAGCAGGCGCAGGCCGTGATCGCCGGGATCGAGCAGAGCCGCAACACCCGTGACTACGACCTCGACGGCGCCGTGCTGCGGCTGGCCAACCGCGACGCATACGGCGCCGCCGGCACCCGGTCCAACTCCCCGCGCGGGGCCCTGGCCTACAAGTTCGCGGCCGAGGAGAAGACCACCGTGCTGGCCGATGTCGTGTGGGACGTCGGCAAGACCGGCAAGATCGCCCCCGTCGCCCACCTGGAGCCCGTGTTCGTCGGCGGCACCACCGTCACCCGCGCCACCCTGGCCAACCAGGAGGTCATCAAGGCCCGGGGCATCCGCATCGGCGACACCGTCCTGGTCCGCCGGGCCGGCGACGTGATCCCCTTCGTCGCCGGCGTGTTGGACGAGTCCAAGCGCACCGGCGACGAGCGGGAGATCATTCCCCCGACCCGCTGCCCCTCGTGCGACGAGCCGCTGACCGAGCAGGGCAACAGCCGGGAACTGTTCTGCACCAACGCCTCCTGCCCCGCGCAGACCACCCGCCGGCTCATCCACTGGGCGTCCCGCGCCGCCGCCGACATCGAGGCCGTCGGTCCGGTGTGGATCGAGCGCCTGGCCGAGTCCGGCGACCTGGAGAACCCGTCCGACTTCTACACCCTCACCAAGGAACGGTTGCTGGAGTTCGACCGCATCGGCGAGGTCTCCGCCGCCCGCATGATCGAGTCCATCGCCGCCAGCCGCGGCGTCGGCCTCCGCCGCGCCCTCATCGGCCTGGCGATCCCATGGCCTCCGAGGGCACCGCCTCCCGCCTCTGCCGCGCCGGCTTCCCCTCCCTTGAGGCCGTCGCCGACGCCGCCGAGGAGGAACTCACCGCCGTCGACGACATCGGTCCCCGGGTCGCCGCTTCCCTGTCCGCCCACCTCACGCGCCTGCGCCCCGAGATCGACCGCCTGCGTTCCCTCGGCGTCACCCTCGACGTGCGCACCGAGGACCTGCCGCCCGTGGTCGCGGCCGGCGCTCCCCTGGCCGGCAAGACCGTCGTCGTCACCGGCTCCATCGCCGACCCCCGCTCCGGCGAGAAGGTCCCCCGCCCCGCCTTCCAGCGCCTGTGCGAGAAGGCCGGCGCCACCATCGCCTCCTCCGTCTCCGCCAACACCGACCTGCTCATCACCGGCGCCGACGTCGGCGCCAGCAAGCTGACCAAGGCCGAGAAGCTGGAGGTGGAGGTCGCCGACCAGGCCGACATCTGGCGTCAGCTCATCGACGCCGGCATCGCCTGACCTAGTCGGCCTTCCGGCGCCGCTGGCCGCCGGTGACCTCGATCGTCCGCTTGTGCGGGAACCGCTTCTCCACGTGCGCCTTGGCCTCGGAGCCGGGCAGGACGTAGATGGGCTCGACCTTGTCCTGCAACGGTTTCAGCACCAGGTTCATGAAGGCCTTGCGGTCGTCGAGGTAGGGTTCGAGGACGTCCTCGCCGGCCGGGCAGACGGCGAGGCAGTAGGCGGCCTTGTAGTTGGGCTTGAAGGACAGGCTCTGCCACATGGAGGCGTTCTCGGAGTCCGAGACCCGGTCCCGGAACTCGTCGCCGTCCTTGCTGTCGGCGATGGTCTCCACCCATTCGGTGAAGCCGCCCATGAACTCCCGGTAGTTGTGGGTGGAGCAGGCCCGCCAGTCCAGCACGCCGTCCTTGCTGATGGCGCCGACCGGGCAGGCGGCGACGCACAGCTTGCACTCCAGGCAGGGGTTGTAGTCCAGCTTCTGCCCGTGCTCGCTGATCTCGGCGTCCACCAGGATGGTGCCCAGCAGCACGAAGTTGCCGTACCTGGGGTGGATCACGTTGCGGTGGATGCCCATCGCCCCCAGGCCGGCGGCCACGGCGATCGGCTTGTGGGCGATCACCCAGATCCGGCCGAGGTACTTGCCCATCTCCATCGGGAACGTCGCCGACGGGTTGATCGCCCGGTACCCGGCGTCCTCCAGCGCCCGCACGATGCCGTGCGCCGCCTCGTTCAGCAGTTCGCCCGTGCGGTGGAACTCCTGGTTGGCCACGCTCCGCGCCGGTGAGCGCACGTTGTCCCGGTTCATCCTCGCCACCAGGCTGATGAAGCTCTTCGTCCCCGGCAGCGCATGCACGGCATGCTCGACTTCGCTGGCCAGGTCCTCGTGGTCGATGGGCACGAAGCCCACATCGTCCACGCCGGCGTCCAGGCACAGCTTCCGGAGCCACTCCGCGTCGATCACGCGCGCCGGCCCTCCCCCAGGCCGCTCGCGCACCGCCTTCACGTTCGGGTGCTCCACCAACCGCGCCGGCAAGTTCGCCACGCCCGACCTCCTGGGTCTCCTGATGCAACTCACACCACCCTCGCAGAGTCGGTTGGAAAACACAACCCACAGACAAACCGTTCGCCTCGGATGCCCGAACCGAGTTAGCCTCCGCCGATGTCTGTCACCGCAGCCGATCTACAGCAGACCGTTCGCCTCACCGTCGCGACATTGGGCGGGGTGCTGGATGTGAACTGGGAGGCCAAGGCGGGTCCGCTGGAGTGGACCTGCTGGGAGACCACGGAACACATCGCCGACAACTTCTTCTTCCACGGGGCGCAGCTGGCGCCCGGGACGCCATCGACGGAGAAGATGGTGCCGTTCGCATGGGCGCGGCATCGGCCGGGCGGACCGGGGCTGGTGATCTTCGCGGATCGGAAGGCGGGACCCGAAGGTCTGGTGCGAGTGGTGGACGCGTGCGGGGGCCTGATGGTGGCCATGCTGCGGAACGCATCCCCGGACGCGCGGGCCTACGACGCGGGAGTGCTTGACCCGGAAGGGTTTGCGGCCATGACCGTCGCGGAGACGTTGCTGCACATGGACGACGTGGCCAAGGGACTGGGCCTGACGTGGGAGCCGCCGGCGGAGCTGGCGGGCAAGGTGCTGGACCGGTTCTTTCCGGACGCGCCAAGGGAAACGGACCGGTGGACGACGCTGCTGTGGGCCAGCGGCCGGGGTGAGCTAGAAGGCCACGAGCGGCCGACCGAGTGGCAGTACGCGCTATCGGGACTCTGACAGCTCCCGGGCCCCGGGATCGGTGAACAGAGGGCTGCGGCGGGCCTCGTACCGTGAGGGCATCGAGGACTGGGTGGGGGCCGGACTCCCCCACCGGCTCACACCAGGGTCTCGCTCAGTTTCCACAGGCGCTCGGCCGACTCGGGGTCGACGGCGAACGGCATGACGCCCCGCTTGGTGTGGGCGTCGGACAGGCCGATGCTGTCGGCCTGGTCGGCCGGCGCGAGCTCGGCGATCTCCACGTCCTCGCAGTAGACGCCGCCGAGCCCGTCGAGCTGCGGGCTGACCGCGCACCACACGCTGGTTGCCGCCCCCTGCTCGCAGGTCTTCATGCCGTGCTCGGGGCGGATGACGGCCTCGCCGCTGTCGTCGATGATGCCGCCGGCCCGCAGCATGTCGTCGGAGACATGCTTGTCCAGTCCGGTGTTCTTGATGCCGCCGGGGTGCAGCGAGAACGCCCGGATGCCGTCCTCACGGCCGCGGGCGTCGGCGTGCACGGCGAACAGGATGTTGGCGGTCTTGGACTGGCCGTAGGCCGAGAACGGCTGATACTCGCGGCGCTCGAAGTTCGGGTCGTCGAAGTGGATGTCGGAGAACCGGTGGCCCCACGAGGAAACCGACACCACACGGGCGCCGCCGGCCCGTCGCAGCGCCGGCCACAGCGTGGTGGCCAGCTGGAAGTGGCCGAGGTGGTTGGTGGCGAACTGCGACTCGTAGCCACGGGCGTCGCGGGTCAGCGGGTTGGCCATGATGCCGGCGCTGTTGACCAGGATGTGCAACGGACGGCCGGAGGCCAAAAAGGCCTGGGCGAACGCGTCGACGGAGGCCGGGTCGAGCAGGTCCATGGTCTCGATCTGGATCCCGTCGATGCCGGCCAACGCCTCCGCCGCCTTGGCGTGATTGCGTGTAGGAACAATCACTTCCGCGCCCGCCGCGCGCAGGGCCCGCGCGGTTTCCGTGCCGATGCCGGAATAACCGCCGGTCACGATGGCGGTCCGGCCGGTCAGGTCGATGCCCTTGATCACGTCGGCGGCGGTGGAGGCGCAGCCGAAGCCCGAGCCGAGGGGGCGCTGTGGCGTCATAGGCGTCAATTTAGGGGCATTCCGTCGCCTGCTCACAAATCGAGCTCCCCGAACGGCCCAATCCCACCCGATCGTGCCGGCAGTTCGCCCTGTCGACGTGGTCGGCGTCGACCCGGCGCAGCGGCCCCGACTCAGCTTGGACGCGCACGGCGGCGAGGAAGCGGCGGTGCTGCCGAGGACCTCGCCGAACACGCCCTGGGCCACTCGTTGCCTGGACAGCGCAGCAGGGTTCCCTTGGGCAGCAACGCCAAGGCGATGACCAGCACCGCCGCGGGTCGATCCGGTCGCGCGCCCCACTGTCGACACTCGACGAGAGGCCATCGCGTATGGCGGTCACCGTCGGGACAGGGGCGCTCACCGGCTGTGGTAAGCGTTTTCCGCGACGGTCGAATTACCCACATCGCCCCGGCCGCCGCGACGACTTTCGCCTGGAGTCGTTGCCCTGAAACGCCTTGAGCGGGAGTGGGCGCACTGAGTTTCATAGCGGGGCCGAGAACACCGTTCACCGCGGTGGTCCGGCCGCAGCCAGGGAATGGAGTTGCAGTGCCGAGCAAGGAAGAACTGAAGGCCGCCATCCACGCGGCCTTCGAGTCGGTGGTCGCCGACGGGGCGAGCTACACCAAGGTGTACGCCTCGGAGATGAAGCAGAAGAACTACATCGTGTTCCGCACGACCACCGTCAGCAACTTCGCCGTCGGCTTCAAGCCGGGGCGAACCGAGCTGGTCATCGTGCCGCTCGACGAGAACATGGGCGTCATCAGCGCGGGCGCGCCGCTGACCGTCACCGACGCCAACCGCGCCTCCGTGAAGCGCCGCGACCTACAGGGCCGCACGGTCATCAAGACGACCGACGGGCAGACGTTCAAGCTCTCCGTGCTGCCGTCCGTGCCGAAGCTGATGGCCGCCGCCTACCAGCTGCCCGTCGACCAGAAGGCGGAGTACGAGGCGTTCGTCGCGGTGCGGGACACCATCACCGCGTCGTAGTTCCCTTACGCGACAACGGGCCCCGGCGGGCATCACCCGCCGGGGCCCGCGCCTGTGCCGGCGAGGAACGCGCGGCGCTCGTCCGCCGGGAATTTCTCGATGGCGTAGCGGAGCATGGTGCGCGGCATGGTCCGCTGGCGCTGGATCAACCACCGCACCTCGGCCTCGCGATCCCGGTTGCCGACCTCGCGCAGCATCCAGCCGACGGCCTTGTGGATCAGGTCGTGGCGGTCGCCGACCAGCGTGGTGGCGATGCGCAGGGTCCACTCGTGGTCGCCGCGGCGAATGAAGGCGAACGTGGCGATGATGGCGATTCGCCGCTCCCACAAGGATTGCGAGCCGGCCAGCCGGTCAAGCACCGCACGGTCCCGGTCCACCAGCCACTCCCCCAGCAGCTGGAAGGCCGAGGAGTCGACGAGGTCCCAGTTGTTCACCGAGGCGGTGTTGGCCAGGTAGAGGTCCACGATCTGGGATCGGACGGCCTCGTCGGCCTTGGCGAACCTCAGCACGAGGATGAGCAGCGCCGTCAACCGCTCCTCGTGCGCGCCGGTGACCAGCAGCGTGCGGATCTCGTTGAGGGCCAAGGACTTGAAGCGCCGGGCGACACGGCGCTGGTCGGGCACGGAGACGCCGAGGAACCGGTCGCCCTCGCCGTACTGCCCGGGCCCGGTGCGGAAGAAGCGCCGCTTGTCCTCGATGCTGTCCGGGTCGGCGACGGCAGCCAGCGCCGTCGACACATCGGCCGCGATCACGGCCCCAGCCTACGGGTGTTTCGGCGGGGGCGATAATGGGGACAAAGGGGGCGAACGGCTGAGGAGAGGAGCTGAGGATGGCGTCCATCTGGCAGCGGCTGACGGCGTTCCTGCGCAGCCCGCAGGGCCGCAAGCTGACCGAGCAGGTCAAGCGGGCGGCGCAGGACCCCAGGAACCAGCAGCGGGCGAAGGACGCGCTCAAGCGCCTGCGCAAGAAGTGATCAGTTGCCCGGCGCCACCAGTCGGTACACGGCGCCGGCCTGGTCGTCGGTGATGTAGACGGCGTGGTCGGGGCCGATGACCGCGCCGACGGGTCGGCCCCAGCGGGACCCGTCGGCGGCCTGGAAGCCGCCGACCAGGGTCTGCTGCCTGCCCAGATCGCCGTTGGCCCACGGGAAGAACGACACCTCGGGCGCGCGGGGCGGCTGCGCGTTCCACGACCCGTGCACGCCGACGAGTGCGCCGTGGGCGTAGTCGCCGGGCAGGCCGCCGTCGACGAAGGACAGGCCCAGGGGCGCGGAGTGGGCGCCGAGGGACTGCTCGACCTTGGGCAGCTTCGCGCAGTCGAGCTGGTGGCCGTCGGCATTGGTCTCGACGTCAGTGTCGAAGCCGACGTTCGACAGGTCCTGGGTGCTGCCCTTGACGCCGGGATCGGTGTCGGCGTCCGGGTTGCAGTACGGCCAGCCGAGGTTGCGGCCGCTGGTCAGCTTGGCCAGCGGCTCGACGGGGTGATCACGCACGTAGTCGGGGATCACCTGCCCCTTGGACGAGCCCGAGACGTCGCCGTAGGGACGGTCGAACGGGTACTGGATGTTGTCGCGGTTGTTCACGGCCGTCCACACCGCGCCATCGGGGGCGATGGCCAGGCCCGTGCCGTTGCGGACACCCACCGCGAACGGCTTCGCCGGACCGCCGCCCGGCGGCACGCGCAGGATCGAGGCCCGCGGCGGGTTGGCCTTGAGGTCCGCCGGGGTGACGTTGCCGGTGGAGCCGACCGACACGTACACCGAGCCGTCCTGCCCCACCGCCACGCTCTTCAGCGCATGCGCGTACTGGCCGCCCAGCTCGGGGCTCCGCGCGTCCGGCAGACCGGTCACGACCGGCCGGGGATCCGTCGCTTTGCCGTCCGCGTAAGCGAACTTGTCCACCCGGTCGCTCTGCGCCACGAACAGCGTCGAGCCGGCGAACGTCAGGCCGTGCGGCTGGTTCATCCCCTTCAGCAGCACCGACTCGGTCGCCTTGCCCGTTCCGTCCGGCACGAGTCGCACGACTGTGCCGTTCTCCGGCACGGACACCAGCAGCGTCTTGTCCGGCGCCCACACCGCCAGGCGGGCCGACGGGACCCGGGCGAACACCGACATCTTCCAGCCGCTCGGGATGACAACCTGCCGGTCAACGTCGAACGGCGCCGCGCCCATGCCCGGCGGCACCGTCAGCGCCACCGCCACCAGGCCCGTCGAGGCCGCCGCCGTCGGCGCCGGCCCGCTACTGGTGTTGCCCGAACATGCGGTGGTCACCAGCAGGGCCGCAGCCAGTGCGGCGACGTGTCGGATAGTCATGCCGGCCCTTCGACGTCGGACGTGTTCGACTCCATTGTCCCGCCAAGGTCAACGAACGCCCCGGCCCTCGCGGCCAGCACCGCCGCGTTCGCGGCCCGGTCGGCCGCCGGCTCGTCCGGCACCCGGCCGGTGATCAGCAGGTCGTAGTACAGCGGCGCCGACACCGCGCGGATCACCGCGGCCGGGTCGGTCCCCGCCGGCAGCTCGCCCCGCTCGACCGACTCCGCCACACACGGCGACCATTCCGCCACGCGCGTCCGGTAGAAGGTCCGCAGCGCCGTCGCCGCCCCTTCGTCCCAGGTCGCGCCCGCGATGATCGCCTTGAACAGCGGGCCCTGACGTGGATCGGCCAGCGTGCGCTGCACCAGCCGCGCGTTGGCCCGCAGGTCCTGGTCTAGGTGGCCGGTTCGCGACCGGGGCAGGGACTGCTCCGCCATGTCGATCAGCAGGTCCGTGACGAGGGCGATGGCCGTGCCCCAACGGCGGTACACGGTGGTCCGCCCCACCTCGGCCCGCCGCGCCACCTCGCCCAGGTCCAGCTGGGCAAATCCCTGCTCCGCCAGCAGATCCCCGGCCGCGCGGAGCACGTCGGCGCGCACCCTCGCGGTCCGGCCGCCGGGCCGACTGGCCGCCATAACGGTACTCCCGTTCCTTTAACGTGCTACGTTGCTAACGGGATCACCGTACCGTTAGGGGTGGGTTTCATGGAGTACCGCAGGCTCGGCGCGTCGGGACTGCACGTGCCGGCGCTG
Source organism: Kutzneria sp. NPDC051319 (assembly GCF_040682195.1). Lineage (NCBI taxonomy): Bacteria > Bacillati > Actinomycetota > Actinomycetes > Pseudonocardiales > Pseudonocardiaceae > Kutzneria > Kutzneria sp. NPDC051319. The sequence goes on from NZ_JBFBAM010000045.1 coordinate 71,793, forward strand.
AGTTTCGGGGCCGGCACGTTCGGCGGGCGAGGACCGCTGTTCGGGGCGTGGGGCGACGCCGACGCCCGGACCGCCCGGCGGCTGGTGGACATCTGCCTGGAGGCCGGCGTCACGATGTTCGACACCGCCGACGTGTACTCCGACGGCGCCTCCGAGGAGGTGCTCGGCGCGGCCGTGCGGGGTCGGCGGGACGCGGTGTTGTTGTCCACCAAGGCCAGTCTCCCCACCGGCGACGGGCCGAACGACGCCGGCTCGTCCCGCTCGCGGCTGATCCGCGCCGTCGAGTCAGCGCTGCGGCGGCTGGACACCGACTACATCGACCTGTTCCAGCTGCACGCCTTCGACGCCGGCACACCGATCGAAGAGGTGCTCGACGCGCTGCACGATCTGGTGCGCGCCGGCAAGGTCCGCTACCTCGGCGTGTCCAACTTCGCCGGCTGGCAGCTGATGAAGTCGTTGGCCCTGGCCGACCAGCACCACCATCCGCGCTATGTCGCCCACCAGGTCTACTACTCGCTCGTCGGGCGCGACTACGAGTGGGAGCTCATGCCGCTGGGACGGGATCAGGGCGTCGGCGCGCTGGTGTGGAGCCCGCTCGGCTGGGGTCGGCTCACCGGCCGGGTGCGCCGCGGGCAGCCGCTGCCCGAGCAGAGCCGCCTGCACACCACCGCCGACTTCGGGCCGCCGGTCGACGACGAGCTGCTGCACGCCGTGGTGAACGTGCTGGACGAGGTCGCCGCCGAAACCGGGCGGGCGGTCCCGCAGATCGCCCTCAACTGGCTGCTCACCCGGCCGACCGTCGCGTCGGTGATCATCGGCGCCCGCGACGAGCGGCAGCTGCGACAGAACCTCGGGGCCGTCGGCTGGCGGCTGACCGACGAGCAGGTCGCCCGCCTGGACAAGGCCGGCGAGCGCACCGCCCCGTACCCGCACTTCGCCTATCAGCGCCAGGAGGGTTTCGCCCGGCTCAGCCCGGTGATGCCGGGTTCCCCGCGCTCGGGCGATTGACATGAACGTCGGGTCTTTCATAGCCTGCCCCCGGTTGTATGCCGTTTCATCTCGTCATACATCCGATGTGTAGGCCATCCTCCCGCCGCAGGTGGCCGTCGATAGCGCAGTCGACTCCGTTATCGACGGCGGCGATCACCCGATCGCCGCGTCCCTGCGACGAGAAGGAAGCCATGCGTACAGGTTGGGGCAAGCGACTGCTCGCCTACGGGGCCGCGCTGGTGGTCGCGGCCGGGCTGGCGGCCACGCCGTCGGTGGCCCACGGCGAACTCCAGGACCCGCGGCAGGACTTCCTGCGTGCCTCCCAGGCGGGCCTGTTCCTGCACTGGGGCGAGCGCACCGCCCCCGCGCACACCGACTGCGGCGCCTGGGAATCCGATGTCACCGAGGGCGGCTGGACGGCCGACTACTGGGTGAACGAGGCCAAGAAGCTGCACGCCCAGTACATCGTGCTGGCGACGTTCCACAGCCGGCTGGGCTACGCGCGACCGTGGCCGTCGAAGATCCCGGGCAGCTGCCACACCAGCCGCGACTTCCTCGGTGAGCTGATCGCCGCCACCAAGAAGGCCGGCATGCGGACCATCCTGTACATGACCGACGATCCACAGTGGAACGCCGACGGCCTGCCGTCCGGCAAGAGCTGGCTGGACTCCAAGGGGTTCTCGACCTACGCCGGGCACACCGTCAACCTCACCACGCGCGACGGGTTCGGCGAGTTCAGCTACGACAACTTCCTCGAGGTCATGGACAAGTACCCGGACCTGGGCGGGTTCTGGATCGACAACGACAACGACTACTGGCTCAGCCACAACCTGTACGAGCAGATCCGGGCCAAGCGGCCGAACTACACGCTGAGCAACAACAACGAAGACACGCCGATCATGGACATGGTCAGCAACGAGCAGAAGACCGGCATGAGCCCGGCCTACGACTACCCGCAGGCGGTGTGGACCGCGGCGCCGCGGCTGGTCGAGGCCGACTACAAGCTGCCCGACACCGGCGCCTGGTGGTACACCGGCACGGATTCCACTGTGGACGCGGGTCTCAACGTCGGGCGCTACATCGCCAACGCGGGCTCATCGATCAAGTCGCTGATGGACGAGACCGCCATGGTCAACGGGAAGTTCCCGAGTCATCAGGTCGACTACAACAACTTCCTGAAGGGCTACCTGGACCAGATCTGGGGCTCCGTCAACGGCACCGAGGGCGGCGGCTACCTCAACGGCGGCCTGCAGCCCGGGTTCTGGAACGACGGCTCCCACGGCGTCACCACGATCAGCAAGACCAACCCGGACCAGCAGTTCATCCACGTGCTGACCAAACCGTCCGGTAGCACGCTTCGCCTGCGGGACAACGGGTACCAGGTCACCAAGGTGACCAACTTCCGCACCGGGGCGGCGGTCGGCTTCAGCCAGGCCAACGGCAGCCTGACGTTGACCGGGCTGTCCGGCTGGGACAAGTACGACACCGTGTTCCAGGTGGAAACCCATGGCCGCACCGGCATCTACCCCGCCGGGTCGTACACCATGAGCGCGTCCGCCTCGGCCAGCGGGCACCCCGCCTCCGCCGCGGCCGACGGCAGCTACCTGACTTACTGGGACAACAAGAAGACCCTGCCGGTGTCGCTCACCTACGACCTCGGCTCCGCCAAGCACGTCCAGTACCTCGGACTCAACCAGCGCGAGGACTCGGTCAGCTACGCACGGTCCAGCACCGAGCAGTCGGCCCGCATCCGTGACTACAAGGTCTACGTGTCGGCCAACGGCACCGACTGGGGCAGCCCCGTCACCAGCGGCACCCTGCCCAGCCACCGCGGCGTGCAGTTCATCGACCTGCCGGCTCGCGACACCCGTTACGTACGGCTTGAGGTGGACAGCACCTGGGCCGCGTCCAGCGACTCCACCCACTACAAGCTGCTGCGGATCGACGACTCCTGGCTCGGCTCCGCCTACGCCGGCTCCGCCACACCGCCACCGCCGGGCACTCGGTACGAGGCGGAGACCGGCACCTGCCAGGGCACCGTCGACTCCGACCACGCCGGCTTCTCCGGCACCGGCTTCTGCAACACGACCAACGCCACCGGCTCGTACGTCGAGTGGTCCGGGGTGCAAGGCCCCGGCACCGTGAAGTTCCGCTACGCCAACGGAACCACCACCGACCGCCCCGCGGCGCTCACCGTCAACGGCACCGCCGCCGGCACCTTGGCCTTCGCCCCCACCGCTTCGTGGGAGGCCTGGACCGACGCCACCGTCACCGTCCCCCTCGCCGCCGGCCCCAACACCCTCCGCCTCACCTCCACCAACACCGGCGGCACCCCCAACCTCGACTACCTGGAGGTCACCCCCTAACCCCCGCGAGTCCCGCTCTCCGTCACACCGAAATACGGTTTCGGGCAGAACTGAGCCTCCAGTCTCGGTTCTGCCCGTTTCCGTGTTTCGGTATGACGGAGAGCGGGACTGACCCGAAAATAGTGGTGAGTCGACCATGTCCAGGGCATGGCTGTTCCCTCAGACCACCGCCGAGCCGCCGGCAGCCTGAG
>NZ_JBFBAM010000046.1:0-74607 GCF_040682195.1 Kutzneria sp. NPDC051319
CACACGCAGGCGGCTGCCGGTGTTGCTGGTGTGATCAAGATGGTGTTGGCGATGCGGCATGGTGTGTTGCCGAGGACGTTGCATGTCGACACGCCGTCCTCGCACATCGACTGGTCCGCCGGCAATGTGTCGCTGTTGACGGAGAACGTTGCCTGGACGGTGGATCGGGTCCGCCGGGCCGGTGTGTCGTCGTTCGGGGTCAGCGGGACGAATGCCCATGTGATCCTGGAGCAGGCCGACGAGGAGCCGGCCGGTGAGACGGAAGCTCAGTTCGATGCGCCGGTCGTGCCGTGGGTCCTGTCCGGGAAGACGCCGGAGGCGTTGACCGCGCAGGCGGAGCGGCTGGCGTCTCTTGTGGACGGACATCAGGCCTCGCAGGTGGATGTGGGCTTCTCGCTCGCCACCACCCGCGCGGCGCTGGACCACCGTGCCGTTGTGCTGGCCGCTGATCGAGATGGGGCGCTGGACGGCGTCCGGGCGCTCGCCGATGGATCGGCGTCGCCGGCGGTGGTTCGTGGTGCCGTGACGGGCGGACGGCTGGCCGTGATCTTCACCGGTCAGGGCAGCCAGCGGGTCGGTATGGGCCGCCGGCTGTACGAGCAGTTCCCGATGTACGCCAAGGCGTTTGACGAGGTGTGCGCCGAACTCGACCCGCTGCTGGGCCGGTCGCTGCGCGACGTGGTGTTCGGCGAGAAGGGCGAGCTTGACCAGACCGCGTTCACCCAGCCGGCCCTGTTCGCCGTCGAGGTGGCGCTGTTCCGGCTGGTGGAGTCGTTCGGCGTGCGCCCGGACTTCGTGGCCGGGCACTCGGTCGGCGAGATCGCGGCGGTCCATGTCGCCGGGGTTCTCGGCCTGGCCGACGCCGCGCGACTCGTGGCGGCCCGTGGCGGCCTGATGCAGGCGCTGCCCGCGGGTGGTGCGATGGTCGCGGTCCGCGCGACGGAGGACGAGGTGACCCCGCTGCTCACGGCCGGTGTCGGCATCGCCGCCGTCAACGGCCCGGACGCGGTGGTCGTCTCCGGGGACGAGGACGAGGTTCTCGCGCTCGCCACGAGCATGGAGGCGTCGGGGCGCAAGACGAAGCGCCTTGAGGTCTCGCACGCGTTCCATTCCCCGCTGATGGACGGGGTGCTGGCCGACCTCCGTGCCGTCGCGTCCGGTCTGTCGTACGGGCCGCCGAGCCTCACGATGGTCTCCACACTGTCGGTCGGGGCCGCGCCGACGAACGCCGACTACTGGGCCGACCACGCCCGCCGCCCGGTGCGTTTCCTGGACGCGGTGAGGGAACTGCGGCGTCGAGGCGCCACGACCTTCCTCGAACTGGGGCCGGCCGGCGTCCTGACGGCGATGGGGCCGGACTGCGTCGAGGACGCGGCGTTCGTCTCCGCCCTGCGCGCGAAGCAGGACGAAGCGGAGACCCTGTTGACGGCACTGGCGGAACTGCACGTGCGGGGCGCCGCCGTCGACTGGGCCCCCTTGTGGGCCGGCGCGAAGCGGATCACCCTGCCGACCTACGCGTTCCAGCGCCACCGGTTCTGGCTGGAGCAAGGAGCGTCGCACTCCCCGCTGCTGGACCACGTGGTCCCGATGGCCGACGACCGCGGCGTCCTGTGCACCGGCCGGCTGTCCGTGAGCTCCCAGCCGTGGTTGTCCGACCACGTCGTGGCCGGACAGGTCCTGGTTCCCGGCACGGCTTTCGTCGAGCTGGCGGCCAGCGCCGGCGACGCCATCGGCTGGTCCGTGGTCGACGAGCTGGTGATCGAGGCGCCTCTGCCACTGTCCGAGCGGGACGGCGTGGACCTCCAGGTCGTGGTGGGGGAACAGGACACTCTCGGCCGCCGGCCGGTGACCGTCTTCTCCCGTGCCGAGCCCGAGGTGCCCTGGGAGCGGCACGCGACCGGCTGGCTCGCCGAGAAGGCCGAACCGCCCCTGTTCGACCTCGTGGCCTGGCCGCCGGACGCCGAACCCGTTGATGTCAGCGACTTCTACTCCGACCGCGCCGCGGCCGGATACGAGTACGGCCCGTCCTTTCAAGGCCTGCACGCGATGTGGCGGCGCGGCGACGAGACGTTCGCCGAGGTGGAAGTGCCGGTGGGCGACGGCTTCCGGTTGCATCCGGCGCTGTTCGACGCGGCGCTGCACGCGACGACGGGAGACCAGCCGCGGCTGCCGTTCGCGTGGAAGTCGGTGCGGGTGCACGCTTCCGGCGCGACTCGCCTGCGGGTGCGGGTGTCGTCCAACGGACCCGACGACGTGACGCTGGAACTCGCCGACCACATGGGCCGGCCGGTGGCCGAGGTCGGGTCGCTCGTGTCCCGCGCCGTCGACGGCGGCCGCGCCCCGGCCAGGAACGTGTACCGGATCGACTGGGTGAAGGCCGCGGAATCCAGTGTGGCGCAGGGGAACCCGGTGGTTCTGGACCTGCGGGGCTCGGACGACGCGCGGACGCTGGTCGGCCGCGCCGTCGACGAACTGCGGACCTTCCTCGCGGGACCGTCCGCGCTGGTCGTGGCCACCGCGGATGAGGACACGCCGGCCGCCCACGCCGTTCGGGCGGTGGTCCGCTCCGCTCAGGCCGAGCACCCGGACCGGATCGTGCTGATGTCGCTGGCCGCCGACGAGGACGGTGCAGCGGCCGCCAGGCGGGCGGTCGGCGTGGGCGAGCCCGAAGTGGCGGTGCGCGGCGGCGAGCTGTTCGTGCCGAGGCTGACCCGAGCCGTCGCCCCCGGCGGCAGCCTTGATCCCGAAGGCACGGTCCTGATCACCGGTGGCACGGGCGCGCTGGGCGCTCTCGTCGCCCGGCATGCCGTGACTCGCCATGGAGTTCGGCATCTCGTGCTGGCCAGCCGGCGTGGACTTGCCGCCACGGGTGCCCGCGACCTGGTCGAGGAGCTGACCGCACTGGGCGCGCGGGTCGACGTGACCGCCTGCGATGTCACCGACCGGGCGGCGTTGGCGGACCTGGTTGCCGGTGTCGGCTCGTCGCTGCGGGCCGTCGTGCACACCGCCGGCGTGCTCGACGACTGCGTGCTCACCAACCTGACCGGTGAGCGGGTCGATGCCGTGTTCGGTCCCAAGGCCGACGCCGCATGGCACCTGCACGAGCTCACCGCCGGCTTGGACCTCGGTGCCTTCGTGCTGTTCTCCTCGGTCGCCGGGGTGTTCGGCGGCCCTGGACAGGCGAACTACGCGGCGGCCAACGGCTTCCTCGACGGTCTGGCCGCGCAGCGCCGAGCCGCCGGGCTGCCGGCGGTGTCGCTGGCCTGGGGGCTGTGGGCGCAGGCCGGCGGCATGGCCGGCGACCTGGGGGAGGGTGATCTCGACCGAGTGGCCCGCAGCGGCGTGCTCGCGCTGTCCGAAGCCGAAGGCATGGCGGCGTTCGACGCCGCGCTCGCCGGCGAGCAGGCGGTGCTGGTGCCCGTCAAACTCGCCCACACCGCGACCGGGCCGGTGCGACCGCTGTTGAGCTCGGTGCTGCGGCCGGCCCGGCAGACGGTCCGCCCGGCCGCGGTCCGCCCGGCCGACCCGCTCCCGGAGCGGCTGGCCCGGATGTCCGAAGTGGACCGTCGGGAGGCGCTGGTGGCGCTGGTGCGGGAGAACGCGGCGGCCGTGCTCGGCCACGGCGACGTCGCGATGATCCCGCCGGACCAGGTGTTCCGCGACCTGGGCTTCGACTCGCTGACCGCGGTCGAACTGCGCAACCGGCTCAGCGAGGGCACCGCCGTCCGGCTGGAGGCGACCCTGGTGTTCGACCACCCGACTCCGCTGGCGCTGGCCCGGCACCTGGAGACGCAGCTGTTCGGCGCGTCCGGCGACCCCCGTGAGGTGCGGCTGCGGCGGCTGCTGGCCACCGTGCCGATCACCCGCCTGTCCGAGGCCGGGCTGCTCGACCCGCTGCTGCGGCTGGCCGAAACCGACCATGCCCCGGCCGCGGCGCCGACGGAAGGGCCGACCGCCGACGAGTCGGAACTGATCGTGTCGATGGACGCCGACGACCTCGTGGCCCGCGCGCTGCGCGGCGTCGCGAGCTGAGGGGAGAAGGCAAGCATGACTGTGTCCAGCGACAAGCTGGTCGAGGCGTTACGCGCCGCGCTGCTCGACAACGAACGGCTGCAGCAGGACAACCAGCGCCTGACGGCGATGACGACCGAGCCGATCGCCATCGTGTCCATGGCCTGCCGGCTGCCCGGCGGTGTCACCACGCCGGAACAGCTGTGGCGGCTGGTCGCCGACGGCGTCGACGCACTCGAGCCGTTCCCGACCGATCGCGGCTGGGACCCGGACATCGTCGACCCGACGCCCGACACGCCGGGCAAGACCTATGTGGGCGAAGGGGGATTCCTCCGCGACGCCGCCGGATTCGATCCGGAGTTCTTCGGCATCCCACGCCGCGAGGCGCTGGCCATGGACCCCCAGCAACGGCTGCTGCTGGAGGTGTCGTGGGAGGCGTTCGAACGGGCCGGCCTCGACCCGACCTCGTTGCGCGGCAGCGACACCGGCGTGTTCTTCGGGTCGATGTACCAGGACTACGCCACGAATCTGACGAGCGTTCCCGAAGGGGTGGACACCTTCCTCGGGGTGGGCAACTCCGGCAGCGTGCTGTCCGGCCGCGTGTCGTACACGCTGGGGCTGGAGGGCCCGGCGGTCAGCCTGGACACCGCCTGCTCGTCGTCGTTGGTGGCGCTGCACTTCGCCACGCAGGCGCTGCGCAACGGCGACTGCTCGCTGGCCCTGGCCGGTGGTGTCGCGGTGATGGCGACTCCGTCCACCTTCGTGGAGTTCGCCCGCCAGCGCGCGCTGGCCGTCGACGGGCGCTGCAAGTCCTTCGCGGACGCGGCCGACGGCACGGGATGGTCCGAGGGCGTCGCCCTGGTGCTGCTGGAGCGGCTCTCGGACGCACGTCGCAACGGGCACGAGGTGTTGGCGGTCGTCCGTGGCTCGGCGGTGAACCAGGACGGCGCGTCGAACGGCCTGACCGCCCCGAGCGGCCCCGCGCAGCAACGGGTGATTCGGTCGGCGCTGGCCTCGGCCGGTCTGTCGGCGAGGGATGTCGATGTGGTGGAGGCGCATGGGACCGGGACCACGTTGGGTGATCCGATCGAGGCGCAGGCGTTGTTGGCCACGTACGGCCAGGACCGCGATGCGCCCTTGTGGCTGGGGTCGGTGAAGTCCAACATCGGCCACACGCAGGCCGCCGCCGGCGCCGCCAGCTTGATCAAGATGGTGCTGGCGATCCAGCACGGCGTGCTGCCGAAGACGCTGCACGTGGACGCGCCGTCCAGCAAGGTGGACTGGTCGACGGGCAAGGTCTCGCTGCTGACGGAGTCCCTTCCCTGGATGGTGGATCGGGTCCGTCGGGCCGGTGTGTCGTCGTTCGGGGTGAGTGGCACCAACGCGCACGTGATCGTGGAGCAGGCGCCCGAGATCCCCGCCGAGCCTCGCGTCACGCCGAACGCCACCGTCCCCCTCGTCCTGTCGGCGAAGAGCCCGGAGTCGTTGCGGGGCCAGGCTGAGCGGCTCGTGGCGCTGCTCGACAACGGTGACGACAACCTCGTCGACGTCGCCTTCTCCCTGCTGACCGCCAGGCCGAGCTGGAACCACCGTGCCGTGATCGTGGCGGCGGACCGGGCCGAGGCCGTCGCCGGGGCCGGCGCGCTGGCCCGCGGGGAATCGGCCGCCAACCTGATCACCGGACGCGCGGCGGCCGGCAAGCTCGCCGTCCTGTTCTCGGGGCAGGGCAGCCAGCGGGCGCAGATGGGGCGCGGCCTGCACGCGACGTATCCCGTGTTCGCGCAGGCGTTCGACGAGGCATGCCTGGCGTTGGACAAGGCGCTGCACGGGCATGTCGACCGGCCGGTGGCCGATGTCGTGTTCGATGACGACCCGACCGACCTCAACCGCACCATCCACACCCAGCCCGCCCTGTTCGCGATCGAGGTGGCGCTTTTCCGGCTGGTGGAGTCCTGGGGCATTCGGCCGGACTTCGTCGCGGGCCACTCGATCGGCGAGATCGCCGCCGCGCACGTGGCCGGCGTGCTCGACCTGCCCGCCGCCGCGACGCTCGTCGCCGCACGGGCCCGGCTCATGCAGGGGCTGCCGACCACCGGCGGCGCGATGATCGCGGTGCAGGCCGGTGAGGACGAGGTGACCCCGCTGCTCACGCCGCGGGTCAGCATCGCCGGCCTCAACGGCCCGACCTCGATCGTCGTCTCCGGCGACGAACAGGACGCGCTTGCCGTCGCCGAGCACTTCTCCTCGTTGGGGCGCAAGACAAAGCGGCTGGCGGTGTCGCACGCCGGGCACTCGCCACGGATGGACGACATGATGGCGGAGTTCGCGGAGGCCCTCGCCGACGTGCGGTTCGACGAGCCCTCGCTGCCGGTCGTGTCGAACGTGACCGGACGGCTCACCGAGACCGGGGAGCTGCGCTCGCCGGACTACTGGGTGCGGCACGTGCGGCTGCCGGTCCGATTCCTCGACGGCATCCGCACGCTGGAGGAGCGGGGCGTCACGACGTTCCTCGAACTGGGCCCGAGCGGCGTGCTCACCGGTATGGTGCCGCACTGCCTCACCGGCGACCCGACGGCCACCGCCGCCGTCCCGGTGCTGCGTGGGGCCGACACGGAGGTGGCCGACGTGGTCGGCGCACTCGGCCGGCTGCACGCGCGGGCCGTCGCCGTCGACTGGGGCCGGTTCTTCGCGCCGAGCGGGCCGCGCCCGGTGGCGCTGCCGTCCTATTCCTTTGACCACAAGCGATTCTGGCTGGTTTCCGGAGGTAATGCGATGGAGGTGACACACGCCGTGTCATCAGATGAGGGTCAGTCGGAGTCGCTGGCCGACCGGCTGGCCGGGCTGTCCGCGGACGAGCAGAACAAGGTGCTGTCCGAACTCGTGATCACCGAGACGGCGATCGCGCTGGGCGAGGCGGCCACCGCCGAGGTCGGGCCGGACAGCCCGTTCTTCGAGATCGGCTTCAACTCGCTGAGCGCGGTCGAGCTGCGCAACCGATTCTGCGAGCTGACCGGGCTGACGCTGACCCCGATGCTGCTGTTCGACCACCCGACCCCGGCGATGCTGGTTGACCACCTGCGCGCCGTGCTCGCACTGTGACCGATCGACAACTGGAGCGAACCGTGTTCGACATCGACAAGTACCTGGCCAAGATCGGTCACACCGGCGGCACCGAGCCGAACCTGGCCACGCTGCGCGAGATCCAGCGCCGCCACCTGATGATGATCCCCTTCGACAACTCGGTGAACGCCGGCGAGGACCGCGGCCTTTCGCTGTGGGACGACGTCGACATCGATGTGGACCGGATCTTCCAGGAGATCGTGATCGAGGGCCGTGGCGGCGTCTGCTACGAGCTCAACGGGCTCATGCGACACCTGCTCACCGGGCTCGGCTACGAGTACGGGATCCTGGCCGGCGCGGTGCGCCAGGTCGACGGCGGCTTCGGCCCCGACCTGGAGCACATCTTCGGCTGCGTCCGCCTCGACGGCGAGCTGTGGCTGGTCGACGTGGGCATCGCCGGCCCGCACTACATCGAGCCGCTGCGGATCACCGAGGAGGTCCAGGAGCAACACGGCGTGCAGTACCGGATGGAGGAGCGGGACGGCTACACCGTGGTCCTGCGCAAGCCCGCGACCGGCGACTGGCTGCCGATCTACCGGTTCCACCGGGAGTTCCGCGACATCACCGACTGGCACAACCCCGACCCCAAGCTGGTCGAGTTCCCGCCGGACCTGATCGCGGTCGGCACCTTCATCCGCAGCCGTGGCACCGAGAACGGCCAGATCGTGCTGATCGGCCGCCGCCTGCTGCGGGTGGCGGACGGCGCCGAGACCGTGAAGGTCGTGGTCGACTCGGGCCAGCTCGAGCAGACCGTGCGCGACATCCTGCACCCGGTCGGCTGAACGCATGCTGGACGTGCTGATCGTCGGCTACGGGCCGGTCGGCCAGGTCACCGCGATCCTGCTGGCGCAGCGGGGCTGGTCGGTGACGGTGGTGGAGAAGTGGCCGGAGCCGTTCACCATGCCGAGGGCCGTCTCGTTCGACGGCGAGTCGGCCCGGGTGCTGGCGGCCGCCGGTGTCGGCGACCACATCGCGCGGTTCGGCGAGCCGTCGCGGGACTACGTGTGGCGCAACGCCGCCGGCGACACGCTGCTGCGGGTCGACGTCGCCGAGCACGGTCCCTGCGGCTGGCCGGACTCGACGTCGATGTACCAGCCGGGGCTGGAGGACCGGCTGGCCGAACGGGGCGCCCGGCAACCGGGGCTGCGCGTGCTGCGCGGCTACCGGGTGGAGTCGGTGACCGATCACGGCGACCGCGTCGAGGTGGAGGCGGTGGGGGAGAACACCCTGCGGCTGACCGCGAAGTGGGTGATCGGCTGCGACGGGGCGAACAGCTTCGTGCGCGAGCGGATGGGGGTCGGCGTCACCGACCTCGACTTCGCCAGCGACTGGCTCACGTGTGACGTCGTGCCGCACGAACCTCGGGAGTTCAGCCCGAACAACCTCCAGATCTGCGACCCGGCCCGGCCGAGCACCGCGGTGTCGGCCGGGCCGGGCCATCGGCGCTGGGAGTTCATGCGGCTGCCGGGTGAGGACCTGGAGGAGTTCAACCGGATCGAGACGGCGTGGCGGCTGCTCGCGCCGTTCGACATGACGCCGGACAACGCGACCGTCCAGCGGCACTCGGTGTACCGGTTCCAGGCCCGCTTCGCCGACCAGTGGCGCGTGGGCCGGCTGCTGCTGGCCGGCGACTCCGCGCACCTGATGCCGCCGTTCGCCGGGCAGGGCATGTGCTCCGGGTTCCGGGACGCGGTCAACCTCGCCTGGAAGCTGGACCTGGTGCTGGCCAACCAGGCGGACGTGGCGCTGCTGGACACCTACACCGACGAACGGCGGGCGCACGTCCGGCACGCCATCGACATGTCGGTGAACCTGGGCAAGGTCATCTGCCAGCCGGACGCGAAGGCGGCGGCCGACCGAGACCTGGTCATGATCGCCACCCGCAAGCGCAACGAGGGCAGGCCGCAGCAGCAGTCGGCGGTCTACCACCCGCTCACCACCGGCCTGCTGGCCGAGGGCACGGCCGCCGCCGGCACGCTGGTGCCGCAGGGCCGGATCGAGCGGGACGGCCGGACGGGGCTGCTCGACGACATCGTCGGGCACCGCTTCGTGCTGCTGGTGGCCGACGATCCCCGACGGCTGCTCACCGAGGAGGCCTCGGCCTACCTGCGGGACCTCGACGCCGAGGTGGTCCATGTGGTTCCGGCCGGGACCAGGGGCGGCGTGGTGGACGTCGACGGCGTCTATCTGTCCTTTCTGGACAAGGTGAAGGCCGTGGGAGTGTTGGTGCGGCCGGACTTCTACGCTTTCGGCGGCGCGAGCGACGGCATCGTGCTCAGCGAGCTGGTGACGATCCGACTGCGCGGGCTGCTCTCGCCGGTGGCGCTGCTGAGCTGACCGGGAACGCGAAAAACGCCGGTGACCACTGGGGTCACCGGCGTTTCGCGTCGACGGCCGGGCCGGTCCAGGAGGGGAAGCGGGACCGTTGATCCTGAGGGGTCAGGACGGGATGCCCTCTGCCGTCGAAGGCTCTTCGGCGGCCGGCGGCGGACCGGCCATCATCGGGGTGTTGCGCAGCACCGTGGCTGCGACCACGATGCCCAGCACGACAACGCAGGCCGAGACCAGGAAGGCCAGGTGGAAGCCGCCGTTGAGGGCGTCGAGCTGTGAGGATCCGGTCGCGGTCAGGTCCTCGGTGCGGCCGCTGGCCAGCGCGGCGAAGATCGCGAGGCCCAGCGCGCCGCCGATCTGGCCGGACGTGCCGGCCACGCCGGAGGCCAGGCCGGCGTCGGTCGGCGTGGCGACGGACATCGCCATCGCCATCACGGCCGGCATGGTCAGGCCGGCGCCCGCGCCGAGCAGCACCGCCATCGGCAGCACGTCCACCAGGTAGTTGGCCTGGACCGGGGCCCGGGCGGCCAACAGCAGCGCGAGGGTGATGAGCGCGAGACCGGTCAGCAGCGCGGTGCGCGGCCCGAACTTCATGGTGAACCGGGTCGACAGTCCCAGCGAGACCACGGCCAGCGTCAGGGCCAGCGGCAGGAACGCGAGGCTCGCCTCGATCGGCTTGTAGCCCAACACTTCCTGGAGATACAGCGTGCCGAGGAAGTTGAAGCCGAACAGGCCGGCGACCAACAGCAGCTGCACGATGTTGGCGCCGGTGAGGTTGCGGGACTGGAACAGGGTCGGCGGCACCAGCGGCTTGGCCGCGGTGGCCTGCCGGACCACGAAGCCGGCCAGCAGCAGCGCGGCCACGGCGCCGAGGCCGAGGGTGGGCAGCGAGACCCAGCCGTAGATCGGCACCTCGACGATGGTGTAGACGCCCAGCATCAGGCCGGCGGTGACCAGGATCGAGCCGGGGATGTCGACGCCCTCGGACAGACCGAGTCCCTTGTCCCCCTTGACCAGCGGCACGGCGAACAGCGAGGCCGCGATGCCGATGGGCACGTTGATGAAGAAGACCCAGTGCCAGTTGATGCCCTGGGTGAGCACGCCGCCGGCGAGCACGCCGAGCGAGCCACCGGCCGCGCCGACGAAGCTGAACGCGGCGATGGCCTTGCCCAGCTCGCGGGGATCGGTGAACAGCGTGATCACGATGCCCATCACCACCGCGGCCGCCATGGCGGCGCCCGCGCCCTGCAGGAAGCGCCCGGCGACCAGCATCACCTGGGACGTGGACACCCCGCACAGCAGGGAGGACAGCGTGAACACCACGAGCCCGGCGATGAACATGCGCTTGCGGCTGATCAGGTCGCCGAGGCGGCCGGACAGCAGCAGCAGGCCGCCGAAGGCGATCGTGTAGGCGTTGGTGATCCAACCGAGGCCGGACTGGGTGAAGCCGAGCTCCGACTGGATCGACGGCAGGGCGACGTTCACGATGCTCGTGTCGATGATCACCATCAGCTGCACGGAGCACAGGACGCCGAACGCGAGCCAGCGCGCCCGGCTGGTCGTGGGCAGGGTCGTTGACATGCGGTGGCCTCCAAGGGTTCCTGTCCTCGGAAGCTACCGTAGCAGATGATCTATTTCTAGATGATCTGGTTCGGACTTATTTTGCCGACGGGCGGCGGGGCGGCCGCTCGCACGGCACCAGGCTGGCCAGCCGGTCGTTGACCAGCGTGATCAGCGCGCCGGTGAACGCCTCGCGCTGGCGGGCCGGCAGCGAGGACAGCACGTCGTCCTGGATGCGTTCGACGATCTCGTTGGCCGCGGCGATCACCTCGAGGCCCTTGGCCGTCACGTGGATGATGCGGGCCCGCCGGTCGGTGGCCGACGGGCGGCGCTCGGCCAGGCCGGCCTTCTCCAGCTCGTCCATCGTGACGACCATGGTCGTCTTGTCCAGGCCGCACATGTCGGCCAGTTCCCGCTGGGTGCGGGTGCCGTCCAGCGCCTTGTAGAGGACGCAGTGCGCACGCGGCGTGATGCCCAGATCGGCGAGGCCCGCGGTCTGCTCGGTGGCCAACGCGTGGCTGGCCCACGACAGCAGAAACATCAGGTCGGTCTCGGGAGCTGCGGTCTTGGTGCGGGGCATGGGCCCCATGCTACCCGCGGGAAGGTCCGGAGCGGATAGTCCTCGACCGGATGATCCCGCTGGTAGACGAGTTGGCGGCCATCGCCGCGGCGATGGCCGTGCCCGGTTGAGGGCGTACATAGGGGTTGGCCGGTCACTGGTTCGTCGATAGCGTCCACATGAGATCGAACTCGTGTGTCATTCGCCGAATTCCGCGCGTCGCACCGCGCTGGCCTACGAATGGATGAAAGCCATGGGCTACCATGTTCTGTTGTTGACAATTCCGGCGAATGGGCACGTGTTCCCGACGTTGGCGTTGGCGTCGGAACTGGTTCGGAGGGGGCATCGCGTCACCTATCCGACCATGGGTGGATTCGTGTCGAGGGCCGAGTCCGTCGGCGCGACGGTGCTGCCCTACGACTCGGTGGATCCGGTTTCGGTGGTCGGCGGTGAGAACTCGGGCCAGGCGCCGCTGCTGTTCCTGAAGGAAAGCCTGGCCCTGATCGACGCGGCCGCCACGAAGCTGTCCGACGACGTGCCGGACGTCGTCGTGTACGACAATGCGACGCTGCAGGCGGGTCGGGTGCTTTCCCGCCGTTTCGACCGGCCGGGAATCCAGCTGTACCCGGTGTTCGCGTCCAACGAGCACTATTCCTTCGTCATGGCGATGATGAAGGCGGCCGGCCCGGTGGACCTGGCGACCCCGGCGATGGCCGAGTTCGGCGGGCTGCTGGCCGGAATGATCGCCGAGAACGGGTTCGACGAGGACATCCCCACTTTCATGGGGCATGTCGAGGATCTCAACGTGGTGCTGGTGCCCCGGGCGTTCCAGCCGGCGGGGGACACCTTCGACCAGCGCTTCGCGTTCGTCGGACCGTGTCTGGCCGACCGCAGCTTCTTGGGCGAGTGGCAGCCGCCGGCCAGCGGCCTGCCGGTGGCGCTGGTGTCGCTGGGCACCGTGAACAACCGCAACGAGAGCTTCTTCCGCGCCACCATCGACGCGTTCGCCGGTCTCGACTGGCACGCCGTCATCTCCGTAGGTAACGGCATCGACCCGGCCGCACTCGGCCAACTGCCGGACAACGTGGAGGTGCACCGCTGGCTCCAACACCTCGACGTGCTCGAACACGCCGGCATGGCCATCACCCACGCCGGCATGGGCGGCGTGATGGAAGCGCTGCGGTTCGGCCGGCCGATGATCGCCGTGCCGCCGTTCCCCGACGTCATCCCCAACGGCGACCGGCTCGCCGACCTCGGGCTCGGCGTGGTGCTGCGGCCGGCCGACGTCACCGCGGAGACCATGCGCGCCGCAGTTCTGCAGGTGGCGGCCGATGCGGAGTTCACCGAGCGGGCGCAGCTGATGGCCGAGGAGATCCGGCGGGCCGGCGGCGCTGCCGAGGCCGCCACCCTGATCGAGAACCGACTCGCCTCGGCCTGAGCCACGACAAAGGGCCCCGCTCGTGCGGGGCCCTTTGTCGTGGCCGGGGTCAGACCGCCACGGCCCGGCGGGACAGGAACCACTCGGCGGTCTCACGCAGCCCGACGTGCAGCGGCCGCGGGCTCAGCCCGGTCACCTCCGTCATCCGGCGCACGTCGAGCTGGCGGCTGGAGGCGCCGGTCGGCCGGTCCAGGTCCAGCCGGATCCGCTCGGGGTGGCCGAGCACCTCGAACAGCGCCTTGGCCAGCTGGAGCACCGAGACCGGCTCGCTCGTGCCGATGTTCATCGTGGTGTGGGTTGTCTGCGCCATCATGCCCAGCGTGGCCCGCACCAGGTCCTGGACGTGGATGAACGTGCGGACCTGGCTGCCGTCGCCCCAGATCACCACCTCCTGGCCGGCCGCGATCCGGCTCATCATGGTCGGCACGACCCGGCCGGCGCCGCCGTCGAAGTTGTCGCGGGGGCCGTAGACGTTGGTCGGCCGCGGCACGTAGATGTTCATGCCGAACTGGACCCGGTGCAGGTCGGCCAGCACCTCGCCGAACGTCTTGGACAGGGCGTAGCCGTTGGGGGTGTACCGCATGTGCTTGCGGTAGTCGTCCTCCTCGTGCAGCAGCGCGTCGGTCTCGCCCTGGTAGACCTCCGCCGAGCTGAGCAGCGCCACCTCGGGCACGGCGAACTCCCGGGCGCAGTTCAGCACGTTCGAGGTGATCCGCAGATTCGTGTCCAGGATCTCCGCCGAGTGCTTCAGCTTGTACTCGGTGTTTCCGTCCAGCGCCGCGCAGTGGATGATCGCATCCACCCTTGGCGTCACGTAGCGACACGCTGCCCGCATTTCCGGCCCGTCGGTCAGATCGAGCTGGAGCAGTCGAAGATCGGGGCTCTCCGGCAGCTGCGCCAGCATGTCGGCTCGTTCCGTCCGGTACAGGCACACCACCCGAGCCCCGGCCGCGAGCAGTTCTTCCACGAAATGCGACCCGATGAATCCGAGTCCGCCCGTGACGAAGACGGTCTTGGCCGCCCATCGATTGTGTGACATCAGCAACTCGCTTCGGTCGACGCGAAACGGCAAACAGGGAAAACGGTAGTTTTGGGCCGTCGCGCCGGGTAACCCCTACCGTCCCCTCTGTGCCGTGCAATCGAATCCCGTCGCCGCGATTCCTTGGCGATTTCCCGTCGATGACCCTCGCGCCGGTATGCTCCGGCGCCCACGGCGGCAGGCCGCGGGCGCCGGAGCATTCAGCGTGTCGTTCGACTACGGGAACACGACGTGCCACGACTGCGACTGGCTGCCGTTGCAGCCGAACAGGATCAGCTGCTGACCGTACGGCGCGCCGGCGCCGCCGGGGATGTCGACGCAGAAGCCGGTGTTGGTGAAGCCGGTCCGCGACTCCAGGCTGCGGAAGCCGGTGGACGAGGTGTGGGTGTTGAATTCCTCGTTGCTGACGGTCCGGCAGTTGTTCAGGCCCATCGGGGCGCCGTTGCGCGGGGGCGGGGAGAAGGCGAACATGCAGAAGCCGGCGCCGTTCTTGTTGAGGAACTGCCAGATGTTCGTGTCGAACTGCCTGAGCTCCCAGCTCTGCGCGTCGCTGCCGTCGCACCGTGCCTCGACGACCGCGGTGTTGGCCGCGGCGACCGGCGCCGACATGCACTTGCTGGGGTCGCCGAAGTTGGAGATGGGATTGAACACGGCGGCGTGCGGCGCGGCCTGGGCGGCCGGCGTCGCCTGGGCGACCGCCGTTCCCGTGCCGGCGAGGGCGGCGGCCAGCGCGACCGCGCCAAGAACCATTCCGACGATTTTCCTGCGGAATTCCACGGTGGTTTTTCCCTTTCACTCCGGGGTTACGACGGTGAGTTGTCGTTCCGGGTGAAAACGCTACGGATTCGGCGGGCCGGCCGTATCGGGAGCGGTTCCCCATGTTGGACGGTCGGTTCCCCATGTTGGCCGTTGCCCATCGGCCTTTGCTGCCCGTGGCGGATCGCCGGGTCCACCGGGCAAAGCCCGGTGGCCGCGGATCGGCAATGACTCACGCCTTGGTCAGCCCGTCAGGTCGCGGCGGGCGACCTGGCCGGCGGCGGCGCGGTCGGGGACGCCGAGCTTGGCGAGGATGGCGGAGACGTGGTGGTCGACGGTCTTGGCGGAGATGCACAGGCGGCCGCCGATGCGGGCGTTGGTGTGGCCCTCGGCGATGAGGACGAGGACCTCGTGCTCACGGCGGGTGAGGCCGAGGGGGTGGGATCGGGTGGTGCCCCGAGGCCCGGCGGGGATGGTCCGCGCGCCCAGCCTGCGCAGCGCGCGGCGGGCCAGCGCGGCGGCGGCCCCGGCGCCGAGGCCGGTGAAGAGGGTGAAGGCCTGGCGAAGATGCTTGTCCTGACCGGAATCCAGCAGCGCCAGGCCGGCCTCGTAAGGACAGCCGAGTCGGGTCCATGTGGCCGCCGCGCGGGAAACGTCCCCGCTCAACAGGTCGAGGTGGGGTGCGGCGACGGCGGTGTCGATCGGTTGCTCGGAGCCGGTTCGGCGCAGCCACACGGCGACGGCGCCACGGTGCCAGGCGACGCAGGCGCCGGCCGTTCGGGCGGCCGACTCCGCTTCGGTGCGCGCGGCAAGGAGGTCGCCGGCGAGCCAGTGCGCCTCGGCCCGGGCGAGCCGGGTGAAGACGTGGAACGGCGGCTCGTCCTGGTCCTCGGCGATGGCAGCCGCCTCGTCCAGGCACTCCCAGACCGCTGCCTCGCCCCGCCGGGCCCGGATCACGCCCAGCCGCACCAAACCGCACAGCACGTTCACCGGCGACTGCTCACCGTGGTGGAGCAGCTCGTGCGTGGTGGTCACTGCCTCGTCCCACCGCCCGGTGCGCTCGAACAGATTGGCCAGCTCGCCGCGCAGGCGGATGGCGTAGGTGGCGAGACCGTGGTCGTCGCAGTACTCGATTCCCTCGGCGAGATAGTGCTCGGCCTCGGTGAACCGCCATTGCTCGACGGCGATCACGCACAGGTTGACGTACGCCCGCGCGGCCTGTTTCTGGTGTCGGCCGGCCAGGGCGGTGTACAGCGCCCGGCGCATCAGCGGCGTCCACTCCAGACCCCGGCCGGAGGCACTGCCGGCTTCGGTGTTCAGCGCGTCGCTGAGGACGTCGGTGACGCCGAACTGGACCGCGAGTTGCTGAGCCCGCCGGGCCAGGGCGGTCGCCGTGTCGTAGTCGGCCTGGAGCATGCGCTGATTGGCCAGCGTCGCGTACGCCCCGGCGAGTTCGACGGAGGGCCCGAGCGGTTCGAGCACGGACACGCTGGCCCGCGCCGCCGCGGCCGCTTCCAGGCCGCGGCACCGGCTCGACCTGATCCGTGACAGCCGGGCCAGCGCCGAACCCTCCCGCAACCGGTCGCCGGTCTCGCGCCACGACGACAGCGCCCGTTCCGCGGAGTCCTCGGCCATCGCCAAGCGGCCCAGCAGCGTCGCCTCGTCGGCCAGCTCCTCGCACAACTCGCCGCGTACGGCCAGATCGGCTCGGTCGGCGAACCGCAGCGCGCGCTCGAACTGGGCCGCCGCCTCATGATGGGAGCCCAGCCGTGCGGCCCGCCGAGCGGCGGCGGGGGCGTAGCGCAGCACCGCCTTCTCGTCCCCGCTCTCCTCGGCGTGGAAAGCCAGCCGGGCCTCGTCGGGGCAGTCATGCGCGCGCAACGCCGTCAGCAACTGCCGGTGAATGGCATGCGCGCGGTGCGCGGGAATGGCTTGGGCGACAGCGAGTCGTGCGATCTCGTGACGGAAGCGCAGCCACCGGCCGTCCGCCACCAACAGGCCGGAGGCCAGCAGTTCGTCCAGGGCAGCGGGGTCCGGGCCGAGCGTGGCGAGCAACGACACGTCGACCTTGACGCCGATGAGCGCGGCGACGTCCAGGCTGGCCCGCGCGTGGTCGCCGAGGCGTGCCGCCCGCGCGAGCACCACGTCCCGCGCCGACATCGGCACGCCGGTCTCCCCGGCCTGGAGCAATTCGGCCACGTAGAACGGATTTCCGCCGGTCAGCTCGAACAGCCGGTCCGCGGTGAAGCCGCTGTCCTCGGCCAGCACCCGCACCGAGTCGAGCGACAGCGGGGACAGCCGGATGCGCCGGGTCGAGGGCTGCGCGGCCAGGTCGCCGAGAGCCTGCCGCAGCGCCTCGCCGGCGGCCTCGTCGTCGCGGTAGGTGGCGATGACCAGCGCCGACGTGGTCCGAAGCCGCCGGCTCAGGAACCGGAGCAGGTCCAGCGTCGCCTCGTCGGCCCAGTGGATGTCCTCGATCACCACGACGTCCGGCGCGTCGAGCTGGCCCGCCAGTGCCCGGAAGAGGTCCTCGCGGTCGCCGCCGGTGGCGCAGCGCTGCCGCAGGTCGCCGCCGAGCTGGTCGGCCAGGTCGAACAGCGGCCCGAGCGGGCGAGGCACGAACAGCCCGTCACAGGCGCTCCAGGACCACCGGGCGCCCTCGGGATCCCGTCTCAGCATCTCCAACAGCGTCGACTTTCCCACGCCGGCCTCGCCCGCCAGCAGCACCAGCCGCCCGGCGCCCTGCGCGGCCTCGATCGCGTACTGGCGCAGCGCCGCCAGCGGCGGCTCCCTCTCCAGCAGCGGCGGTGCGAAATCGGACAACTGACCGCCGGAATCCACCGTCAGGTCGGTGACCATGCTCACCACGCGTTTTCCCCCTCGAGTGGTCTGTGCGAGCGGGCAAGCGTTCCCGCTCGCATCCGAGGAGTACGTCGACGGGTTACACCGGCGTCGGGGATCGGCGTGACGCTACGCTGCCGGTCAGGCACCGGTCTGTGGGGAGGTTGGCGTTGGATCACAGGGGAACGAATCTGCCCGCCGTCGGTGAGTACAACCAGACGGTCGTTCTCGACGCGATCCGCCGCCGCCCCGAGGGCATCACCCGGTCGGAGATCGCCGCCCTCACCGCGCTGAGCGTGATGACCGTGACCAAGGTCTGCCGCCGCCTGCTCGACGCGGGCCTGATCGACGAGCACGGCATGCGCACCGGTGGCCCCGGCAAGCCGGCGGCGGTCGTCAAGCTCAATCCGGCCGGCGGTTTCGCCGTCGGCGTGCACATCGACCCGGCCGCCGTCAGCTACGTGCTGGTCGACTTGTCCGGCGCGATCCGGGACCACTCGCGCACCGGCACGCCCACCGCCGGCGACGCGACTGCGGTCATCGAGGAGATGGCGACCGCGATCGACGCCCTCATCACGGGTTCCGCCGTCGATCGGTCCCGTGTGCTCGGGATCGGCATCGCCTCGCCCGGGCCGGTGACGGTGGACGACGGCGTGCTGCTGAACCCGCCGATGATGCCCAACTGGCGCCGGGTCGCCCTGCGCAGCGCGCTCGCCGAGGCCACCGGGCTGCCCGTGCTGCTGGAGAAGGACACGACCGCCACCGTGGTCGCCGAGCTCTGGTACGCCAGCCCCGGCACCCGCCGCGACTTCGCCTTCATGTACTACGGCACGGGTCTCGGCACCGGCTTGTCGTTGGCGGGAGAGGTCGTTCGCGGCGTCAGCGCCAATGCCGGCGACGCCGGCCACATCACCGTCGATCCCGACGGTCCCGTGTGCACCTGCGGCCGGCGGGGCTGCGTCGGCTACGTGACCGTGCCCCGTGTGCTGGTCGAACGCGCCGTGCGGGACGGTGTCCTGTCGCCGTCCGAGGTCGGCAACCTCGACGACATGTCCGATGTGGACGCCGCACTGCGCCGGTTGGCGAACCTCGCGCAGGACGGCCATCCCGCCGCCTCGGCCATCCTGGCCGACGTCTCCCGTGCCCTGGCCCGGGCCATCGTGGTCATCGTCAACCTGCTCGACATCGACGAGGTGGTCTTCGGCGGCCCGTTCTGGGCCAGCATCGCCCCCGTCGTCCTGGCCACCCTGTCGGACGAAGTCCATGCCGACCCCGCCCTCGTGTCGCCCGATCCCGTGCGGATCGTCGAGTCCGCGATTCCGGTGGATGTGGCTGCCGTCGGCGCCGCGACGCTGATGCTGGACAACACCTTCTCGCCGCGGCCGTCGGCGCTGCTGCTCACGGCGGAATGAGCCCGGCGCCGCTGTTCACGGTGGCGTGAGCACCTGACTACCCGCTGCTCACGGCCCCGAATTTGCCATAGCAACCGTTGCCGGTAATTACGATATATGGTTTAGTAACTCCCGTCGCGGGGGCCCGGTGCGCGAACCGTCGCCGAGCTTCTGCCACCCCAGGGCATCGCGACCCCTTGCCTGAGAACGTCAACGTCGACCCGGTTGGCGCCGCCCGCCAGCCGTTCTCCGTGAGGAAGACATGAGCATCAATCGCTTCGTGGGTGTGGCCGTCGCCGTGACCACCGCCGTCACCGTGCTCGCCGCCTGTGGGTCACCATCGTCCCCATCGGACAGTGCGGCGGCGGGCTCCTGCGCGCCGTCTCAGGGCAAGGTCACGCTGCAGTACTGGAACACCGTCTCGGGCATGGACCAGGTCGTCGACCTGTGGAACAAGAAGAACCCGAACATCCAGGTGCAGACCAAGAACATCGCCAACGACCAGTACGGCGCCATCGGCAACGCGATCAAGGCGGGCACCGCGCCCGACCTGGCCCAGGTCGGCTACGACGAACTGCCCGACCAGAGAACCCAGGGCGCGCTCGTGGACGCCTCGGCCTGCGCGGACGCCGTGGCGGCCAAGTCGAAGTTCGTGCCGTGGACCTGGTCGCAGAGCAGCTTCGGCGGCACGGGCGTGTTCGCGCTCCCGCAGGACACCGGCCCGATGGCCCTCTACGTGCGCAGCGACATCTTCAGCCAGCACGGCCTGTCGATCCCCAAGACCTGGGACGAGTACGCCGACGACGCGCAGAAGCTGCACGCCGCCGACCCCAACCTGACCATCACGTTCTTCGACCCGAACAACGCCGAGTGGTTCAACGGTCTGCTCTGGCAGGCCAAGGCCAAGATGTACAGCTACGCCGGCGACACCTGGCACGTGACGGTGGACTCCGCGCAGAGCAAGCAGGTCGCCGACTACTGGCAGAAGCTGGTCAACGCCAAGCTGGTCCGCACCGACCTGGCCAACACGTCCACGCCGATGTACGCGGCGTACGAGAAGAACCAGGTGGCCACCTACGTCGGCGCGGCGTGGGGCTACGGCAACTTCCGGGACAACCTGCCCGACCGGTCCGGCAAGTGGACGGTAGTGCCGATGCCGACGTGGAACGGCAGCGCGGCCTCCGGTGACTGGGGCGGCTCGACCGTGGCGTTCATGAAGGGCGGCCAGCACCTCTACGAGGCGGTCAAGTTCAACCTGTGGCTGAACAGCGACCCGGAGGCGCTCGCGCTGGAGAACAAGGTGGGCGGCCTGTACCCGGCCGCGACCGCCGGACTGCAGCTTCCCCAGCTGTCCCAAGGCGTTCCGTACTACAACAACGAGAAGATCTTCGACGTCTTCGCCGACTCCTCCAAGCAGGTCGACACCGACTTCACGTGGGGGCCGACGCAGAAGGCCGTGAACGTGGCGCTGCAGGACGCGATGGCCAAGGCCACTGCCGGCACCGGCACGCTCACCGACGCGTTGGCCACCGCCCAGTCGACGGCCCTGTCGTCGATGAAGGCGCAGGCAATCCCCGCCGTGGCAGGAAACTGACCCCGGTATGACTGACCTCGCCACCCGTGCGGCGCACGGAGTGACAGCAGCGGGAGGCCGTCGCCGTCGCGGCGCCGGCCGCCCGCGTGTTGTCACCGTCCTCGCGTTCGTGCTGCCGTTCTTCCTGCCGTTCGTGCTGTTCTACCTGGTGCCCGTCGCCTACGCGGTGTGGCAGAGCTTCCTGGTCGTCCGCCGCACCGGCGGCGCGTACGGCACCTCGTACACGACCTTCGGCGGACTCACCCAGTACACGCAGGCGTTCCAGGACAGCGCTTTCTGGGGCAGCATCGGCCGCATCGCGCTGTTCGGGATCGTGCAGGTGCCGGTCATGCTGTTCCTCGCGCTGGCCATGGCGTTGCTGCTGGACACGTCGCTGCTCAAGCTCAAGTCCTTCTTCCGCATCGCGGCGTTCATGCCCTACGCCGTGCCCGGTGTCATCGCCGCGATCATGTGGTCGTTCCTGTACTCGCCGCAGCTGAGCCCGGTCGTCGATCTGCTGCACCACCTTGGCCTGCAACCGGATTTCCTCGGCCCCGGCGCGGTGCTGTGGTCGACGGCGAACGTCTCCACGTGGCTGTGGACCGGCTACAACATGCTCATCATGTTCTCGGCGCTGCAGTCGATCCCGCCCGACCTCTACGAGGCCGCGCGGCTGGACGGCGCCGGCGACTGGGCGATCGCCTGGCGCATCAAGGTTCCGATCATCGCCCCGTCGATCGTGCTGACCACGGTGTTCTCCATCATCGGCACCCTCCAGCTCTACGCCGAACCGGCCGTGCTGCGGCAGATCTCGTCCAACATCTCCAGCACCTTCACGCCGAACATGCTGGCCTACGCGGTGGCCTCCGGGAACAACTACCAGCAGGCGGCGGCCATCTCCGTGATCCTCGCGGTGATCACGTTCGTGCTGAGCCTCGGGTTCATGCGGTTGACGTCGAGGAGGGCGGGCCTGTGAACACCCAACGGGAAAGCCTCGCCAGCCGCGCGGCGGTGATGGCCATC
Source organism: Kutzneria sp. NPDC051319 (assembly GCF_040682195.1). Taxonomy (NCBI): domain Bacteria; kingdom Bacillati; phylum Actinomycetota; class Actinomycetes; order Pseudonocardiales; family Pseudonocardiaceae; genus Kutzneria; species Kutzneria sp. NPDC051319. Next base: position 21,643 of record NZ_JBFBAM010000046.1, read on the forward strand.
ATGCTCGTGCTGGCCATCTACTTCCTGCTGCCGATCTACTTCCTGTTCGTCGCGGCCACCAAGCCGCAGGGCGACCTGGCCTCCACGTTCGGCCTGGCGTTCTCGCACTTCCGCCTGTTCGAGAACCTGGGCGACCTGTTCGCGGAGAGCAACGGCATCTACCTCCAGTGGGCCGTGAACAGCGTGATCTACGCGGTGCTCGGCGCCGGTGTCGGCACGCTGATCTCCGCGCTGTGCGGCTACGCCCTGGCCAAGTTTCGCTTCCGTGGCAGGGAGTTCCTGTTCTCCGTGATCCTTGGCGGGGTGCTCGTGCCCACCACGGCGTTGGCGCTGCCGCTGTTCCTGCTGTTCTCGGCGGCCGGTCTGGTCAACACCTATCTGGCCGTGTTCCTGCCGAGCATCGTCAGCCCGTTCGGGGTGTACCTGGCCCGGATCTTCGCCAGCGCGGCCGTGCCCGACGAGATCCTGGAGTCGGCGCGACTGGACGGGGCCGGCGAGCTGCGGACGTTCTTCTCGGTGTCGGTCCGGCTGATGACGCCCTCGCTGGTGACGATCTTCCTGTTCCAGTTCGTGGCCATCTGGAACAACTTCTTCCTGCCGATGGTGATGCTGCAGAAGGAGTCGCTGTTCCCGATCACGCTCGGCCTGTTCTCGTGGAACGGCCAGACCGTGCACATTCCCCACCTCCAGGAGCTGGTGATCGCCGGCGCGCTGGTCTCGGTCGTCCCGGTGATCGTCGTTTTCGTGCTCCTACAGAGATTCTGGCGTTCCGGGCTGGCCGTCGGGGCCGTCAAGTAGGACGTCGTCGCCGTTCCCTCACGCAGAAAGTCTTGTGTTCATGCGGAAAGCTGCTGTCTTCGTGCCCCATTTCCACTGGGACCGGGAGTGGTACGAGCCCTTCCAGGTGTTCCGCCACCGGCTCGTCGGCGCGCTGGACACGGTCCTGGCGACGGCGGAGGCCAATCCCGACTTCCGCTTCACCGTCGACGGGCAGCTGGCGGCGGTCGAGGACTACCTGGAGATGCGGCCGGAGAACCGGGACCGGGTGGTGGCCCTGGTGGCCAACGGGCAGCTGGCCATCGGGCCGTGGCTGATCCTGCTCGACGAGTTCCTGTGCTCCGGCGAGACGATCGTGCGCAATCTCCAGCTGGGTTGGGCCGCGGCGGCCGAACTCGGTGGGGCGATGCCGATCGGCTATCTGCCGGACATGTTCGGCCACGTCGCGCAGATGCCGCAGATCCTGGCCCGGGCCGGCATCGAGCACGCGGCGCTGTGGCGTGGTGTGCCGGGTTCCGTGCCCGGCCACGCTTTCCGCTGGCGTGGACCGGACGGCTCCGAGGTGCGGACCGAGTTCCTGTTCGACGGCTACGACAACGGCCTCGACGTGCTGCTGGTGCCCGACCAGATCGGCCGCGCGCTTGACGACTACGTGGAGATGACGGCGGAGCGCTGGGGTAGCGACCCGGCGCTGGCCATGGCCGGCACCGACCACGCCGCGCCGGACCCCCGGCTGGCGAGCTGGCTTCGGCGCGATTCCACCGAAGAGCGCCCGATCATCATCGCCACGCTGGCCGAATACGTTCAGAAGCACGCCCGCGACGAGGTGTCCGCCATCGTCACCGGTGAGCTGCGCAGCCATGTGCGCGGCAACATCCTGCCCGGCGTGATCTCCGTGCGGCGTCCGCTCAAGCAGCGCATGGCGGTCGCCGAGCGCATCGTCGACCACGCCGAGCGGATGAACGCGATGTGGTCGACGCGGGACGAGTCGAGGTTCCTCGCCCTGGCGTGGCACAAGATCATCGAGTCGACGGCCCACGACTCGGTGGTCGGCTCGGGTACGGACGAAACGGCCGACCAGGTCGAAGGTCGGCTCGCCGAGGCCGCGCACATCGCCCGTGCGGTGCGGGATTCGGCCCTGGCCGAGCGTGCCGCACTGGTTCCCAGTGACGGTTATCTGGTGGCCAACCCGTTGCCTGTGCCTCGCACGGCTCTGGTCGAGGTCGATGTCCTGACCCCGCCCGACGGTTCCGCGCTGGTCGCGGCCGCCGCCGACGGCTCGACGCGGCCCGTGCAGTTGACCTCGATGGCACCCACCGTGCTCGCCGACGAACGCGTGGACGCCACGCAGCTCGAACGCGTGCTGCGTCGCATCCACCGCCGTGAACTGTTCGGCCGGCAGATCGACCGTTACGAGCTGACGCCCGGATCGCTCGTGTTCCACCTGGCCGACGTGCCGACCAGCGGGCCGTTCGACCTGCTGATCCTGCGTCGTGAGGTCGCCGCCGCCGCGGCCGCGCACCCGGGCGAGTGGACCGTGCTGACGCTGGAGGAAGCCCGCGCCACCGTGCTGGCGCCCGTGCCGGTTCCGGCTTCGGGGCTGGCCAGTTTCCAGGTCTCGCCCGGTTTCAGTGACCTCTCTTTCACGCCAGCGACGGCTACCGCTCAGCGGCTGTCCAACGGGCTGGTCGACGTCGAGGTCAATGCCGACGGCACCGTCGACGTGACCGGGGCTGACGGCACTGTGTTGCGGGGGGTCGGGCGGCTCGTCGACGGCGGCGACCGTGGCGACAGCTACAACTACGGGCCGCCGGCACGGGATCTGCCCGTCTCGGATCCGACCGATGTCTCCGTCGAGGTGCTGGAGAACGGCCCGCTGCGGTCGCGGCTGCGGATCACCCGAACCTACGCCTGGCCCACCGCGCTGTCGGACGACCGCGACGTGCGTTCCGCCGAGATCGCCTCAACGCCGGTGGAAACCGTGGTCGAAGTGCGGGTGGACGAGCCGTTCGTGCGCGTTTCCACCTCCTTCCTCAACCGGTCCGCCGACCACCGCCTGCGTTGCCACGTGCCACTGCCTTCGCCGGTCGTCGGTTCCGCCTCCGCGGGCCAGTTCTCCGTGACGGAGCGAGGTTTGACCGCCGAGGGCGGTTGGGGCGAGTTCCCGATCCCCACCTTCCCCGCGAGCTCCTTCGTGTCGGCCGGCGCGGTCACCGTGCTGCTCGATCACGCCACCGAGTACGAAGTCGTCGGCGACGAACTCGCCATCACGTTGCTGCGCGCCATCGGCTCGATCAGCGTGAACATCCATCCGCTGCGCGACGAGCCCGCCGCGAGCGAGATCCCCGCGCCCGGGGCGCAGGAGCTCGGCGTTCGTATCGAGAACCGCTTCGCTGTGCTGCCTTCGGCCTCCGGCTGGCAGGCCGCCGACGCCGTCGCCCTGGCCGAGGACTTCCGCAACGACGTCCTCGTCCGCCGCGGCAGCGCACCGGCCGGCGGCCCGCTGCCCGCCGACGTCGCCGCCGTGCAGGTCGACGGTTCGGACATCTTCGTGTCGAGCATCCGTCGTGTCGTCAGCGATCATGGCGCGGGCATCGAAGTGCGGCTGGTTGCCATGTGCGACAACGGTTCCACCGCTCGCGTCACCGGCTCGTTCACCGAGGCCACCACCGTCGACCTGCTCGGCCGTCCGCTGGCCACGACGTCCGTGGGGGAGGGGCTCGACCTCGCCCTCGGCGCGTGGGAGATCCGGACGATCGTGCTTCGGTAGCACGAAGTCGTTGCGGCACAGGGGCGGCCCCTCGCAGGGAGGGGGTCGCCCCTGTGCCGTCCGGTCAGTGGAAGGCCAGCGAGGCGGCGCTGACCGTTTCCGTCTTGGGGCACAGGAAACTGCCGTCGGTCAGGGTGGCCGTGAAGGGGCCGCCCGTGTAGTTCCGGGTCGTGCCCTGGCGGGTGTAGGTCACGTCGGTCGCCTTGTAGGAGCAGGTCTGGCCCAGCTCGGTCCCGTTGACGTCGACCTCCGGCGCGGACGCCGTGCCCGCCGTGTCGTCGAACGTGACCGTCGGGTCGTTGGTCAGGCCGGCCGTGATGCTGCCAGTGCAGGTCGGGTGGACAGTCGTGTGGTCGATCGTCAGGGTGTTGGCCGGCACGTCGCTGGTGGTGGCGTTGGTCCAGGAGCAGCTCGAGTCGCCCACCGTGATGTTGCCGTCGACCTGTCCGGTGGCGGCGTAGGCCGGCACGGCCAGCAGCACGCTGCCGGCCACCGCCGCGATGCCCACGAGCAAGCGGGTCGGATTCATGTGGTCCTCCTACTGAGTCAGGCGTCTGCGACGGTTCGCCCGCCGCCGTGCACGCCCTCTCCCCGCGATGCCCAGGAGGTCCGACCCCGACCCTCGAACGTGAAGATGATTCACGACCCGCATGGTCGCACGGATCGCTCAGCTCTCAAATGGATCGTCAAGAGTTAATCGCCCCCGCCCGCCCGACGCCGGAGGTGTAGCTGCGGGCGGACGGCACGGATCTGCGGAGATCGTCGACCTGACGGCTTGGCCGTGACGGTGGCGGCGGGGCGGGCGAAATCCTGAGGAGCGCTCGGGTGCAGCGGGGAGAGCTACGTCGGCCCGTGGCTCCCGGAACCGCTGCTGACGGGCCCGGACGGCACGCTCCGTCACCATCGCCGAGCCGCGTCCCGGCCGGACGATCACCAGCGTCACCGAGGAGCCGCATTCCTGACGGCCGGCAAGTTGCCCGAAACACAGAGACAAGGTCCCGGCCGAGGCCGATGATGTCGCACCAGGGGGGCAGGCACGTCCGTGGCTGTCCTGACCTCGGAAAAGGGACAGCATGAGACGCATCGGCTACTTGGCGCTGGCTGCTGGGCTGGTTGGCGCACTGATCACCGCGGGGGCCGGCCCAGCCGTGTCCGCCGCGACGCCGACCGGGGCGCCGTTCATCCCGATCTCGCCGGTTCGGGTGCTCGACACGCGGGACGGCACCGGCACGGCAGGCACGACCACGCCCGTCGGACCGGGCTCCACCATCTCCCTCGACCTGTCGGCCCGCGTGCCGGCGTCGGCGACCGCCGTCGTGCTGAACGTGACCGGCACCGAGCCGACCGCGTCCACGTACGTCACGGTCTTTCCCAGCGGCACGAACCGAACCTCGGCCTCGAACCTGAACCTGGCCGCCGGTGAGACCCGCCCGAACCTGGTGACCGTCGCGCTCGGCGCGGACCGCAAGGTCAACCTGTTCAACTTCCAGGGCACGGTGCACCTCGTCGCCGACCTGACCGGCTACTACGGCACCGACGCGGCCGGCAAGTACATGGCGCTGACCAGCCCGACCCGGGTGCTGGACACCCGCGTCCAGATCGGCCCCAACCCGCCGAACCCGGTCGGGCCGGGCGGGGTCGTGACCGTCGACCTGTCGGACCGCGTGCCGGCGTCGGCCACCGCGGTGACGTTCAACCTCACCGGCACCGACGCGTCCACCGGCACCTTCATCACGGCGTGGCCGGCCGGCACGGCGATGCCGAACACCTCCAACCTGAACCTGACCGGCGGCGCGACCTCGCCGAACCTGGTCACCATCGCGCTCGGGGCTGGCCGGAAGTTCAGCCTGGCCAACCACTTCGGCACGGTTGACCTGGTGGTCGACCTGGCCGGCTTCTACACCCCGGACTACGGCTCGCTCTTCGCCCCGATCACGCCGACCCGCGTGCTGGACACCCGCGACGGCACCGGCGGCGCGACCGGCCCGGTCGGCCCCGGTGGCGAGGTCAACCTGGCGCTGGGAGCCAACGTCCCGGCGTCCGCGACCGGCGCGGTGCTGAACCTGACCGGCACCGAGCCCACGACCGGCACCTACGTCGCCGCCCGGCCGACCGGCCAGGGCCGTGAGGACGGCTCGAACCTGAACCTGGCGACCGGGCAGACCGCGGCCAACCTCGTCGCGGTCGGCACCGGCGTCAACAGCTCGGTGACCCTGTACAACGCCAACGGCAACGTGCAGCTGATCGCCGACCTGTCCGGGTACTTCTTCCTGCCGCCCAAGCCGTGCGCCGGCGGTTGCGTCTACGCGTGGGGCAGCAGCTACCTCAGCCAGCTCGGCACCGGCGCCGTGGGCGGCTCGGCCACCCCGCTCCCGGTGTACGGCCTGTCCGGCGTGAAGGCGATCTCCGGCTCGCACGCCCTGCTGGCCGACGGCACGGTCTGGTCCTGGGGCTTCAACTACGGCGGCGAGCTGGGCAACGGCTGGTGGGGCGGCGAGTCGCTGATCCCGGTGCCGGCCATCGGCCTCGACCACGTGACGGCGCTGTCTGGCACCGTCGCGCTGAAGTCCGACGGGACGGTGTGGTCGTGGGGGTCGACCGCGCCCTCCGGCGGGCACTACCAGCCGGGACAGGTGCCGGGCCTGTCCGGCGTGAAGGCGGTCGCCGCGGGCCTCGGCGTGTCGTACGCGCTGAAGGACGACGGCACCGTCTGGTCGTGGGGCTCCAACGGGTTCGGCGCGCTGGGCACCGGCTCGGACACCCCGCAGTACACGGGGACGTCGGTCCAGGTCAGCGGCCTGTCCGACATCCGCGCCATCGAGTCGAACGGCGGCTACGGCGCGATGGCGCTGAAGAACGACGGCACCGTGTGGACCTGGGGCGACAACCGCCAGGGACAGCTCGGCAACGGCACGGTCGGCGGCGTCGACTCCGGCTGCGAGCTGGTCGGGACCACGGCGCCCAACTGCTACTCCAACCTGCCCACGCAGGTGAAGGGCATCGGGCCGGCCACGGCGGTCGGCATGGACGGCAACAACACCTTCGCCGCGTTGGCCGACGGCAGCACCTGGGGCTGGGGCAGCCAGTACGACGGCGCCACCGGCACGGGCGTCGACTGCGAGTGCTTCTCCGGCACGCCCACGACGATGAGCGGCCTGACCGCCGTGAAGTCGATCACCGGCATGGGCAACGGCGGCTACGCGCTCGACACCGCCGGCCGGGTCTGGGCCTGGGGTCGGAACTCGGAAGACGAGCTCGGGCCGGTGGACGGCCACCCCGCGCGCTCCGCGGTGCCGCTGCGGCTGAACCAGCCGACCGGGGTCAGCGCGATCTCGGCCGGCGTCGACGTGGGCTACGCCCTGGTGCCGTGACACCTCCTGGCGCCGTGGGCCGGTTCGGCTCACGGCGCCGGGCGGTGTTCGACAGAACGCCGGAATCGGCGCCACCGTCGGCGGCCACCCGGGTGACAGCCGGCCGATCCAGGTAACCCCGGTCGGGCGATTGAGCTGGCGACGGAGCGCGCAGAAGCAGAACTGGCCGACGGCGCTGTTGATCGCGATGGACGAGACCGATGCCTGGCGGGCGGTCAGGTCGTCGACAGGCGCCTCGGACCCGGTGCCGTACAACGTCACCACGCCCGACGCGCCGCCGATGACGGCCCACTCGACGTCGGCGGTTCTGGCTGGTGGACAAGATCGGGCCGCCGCAGGTGATCGCGGTGCCGGGGCCGGTGCGGCCTGGACTTCACCGACGACGGCTACCTGGTGGTCGGCGCCGGTCGTGAAGTGATCACGTTCCAGCACAACGGGGATTGGACGTCATGAGCGTCGTGGGCGTGCACGGCATCACCAACTACCGGTCGGGGCGCATCGCCGCGGACCTGAACGTGGTGTGGGGCGGGTACGAGTCCGGCAGGCGGTGGACTGGTTGACCCGCAAGTACGGCGACGCCGCGCGGCGGCTGGCGATGGTGTTCTGCCACGAGGTGCACACCTATCTGTCCACTGTGGACTCTCCGCGCCGCAAGGCCGTGCGCGCCACCGTCGCCGAGACCATCGCCGAGGCCCGGCCCCGGGTCGTGGTGGCCCATTCGCTCGGCAGCGTCGACATCATCGCCGTGCCCCGCGGCGGCCTGGGCCGCGCCTTCGCCGGCGTCGAGGACACCCCCGACCTCACCATCGGCGAGTTCGCCTTCCACGGCGTCGAGGCCTACCTCCGGCGACCGGAGTCCGCGCCCTCTGCGGTTAGGACGGCCCCGCCGGCTGCCATCTGAACCGGCGGGGCCTCGGGGCGGTGATCTCTAGAAATCAACGTCCCGCCGCTGACGTACCACGTTGGTGATCAGCTAAACGTCGGACCGGGGGCCGGAGTGGGTATCATGCGCGGTCGGGTGCGTTGAGCAGGCAGCGGCCACGACAGGCATCTTTGGCGAACGCCGAGGTCGAGGTCATCTGCTCGGCCGGGCTCGACGCGAGGAGATCACGCGATGACCGACGACGTGCCGCTGCGGGCCGATCAGCTGGCGGAGATCGCCGAGTCGCTGGAGGCGTTGACCTCCGTGCTGGTGTCGACCACGCACAAGGAGACGATCCTGCAGGCGGTGGCCGAGCAGGTGGTCGGGGTCGTGCCGGGCGCGGACATGGCCAGCATCACCATCCTGGGCGAGGCCGGGCCGTACACCGGCGCCTCGACCGACCCGCGGGCGTGGCAGATCGACGACGCCCAGTACGCCGAGGACGACGGCCCCTGCCTGCGGGCCGCCCGGACCGGCCAGCTGGTGCGCATCGAGGTGTCCCACGCCGCCGAGCTGTGGCCGACCTTCGCCCGCGTGTCCGGGGAGCTGGGCGTCGGCAGCTTCCTGGCCGCCCCGCTCGCCGTGGACCGGCACGCCGCCGGCGCCGTCAACCTGTTCAGCTACGGCACGCACGGCTTCCAGGAGATCGACGCCCAGTTCCTCCTCCTGTACACCCTGGTCGCCCAGTCCGCCCTCCAGTCCGTCGGCCGCGCCCGGATGGCCGAGGAGCAGATCGAGCAGCTGCGGGCCGCGATGGAGTCCCGGGCCGTGATCGAGCAGGCCAAGGGCATCCTCATGGCCGTCCGCGGCCTCACCGACGACCAGGCCTTCCAGGAGCTCGTCGCCCAGTCGCAGCGCGACAACGTCAAGCTCCGCACCGTCGCCCGCCGCTTCGTCGCCATGGCCACCGGCCGCGTCCCGGGAGCCAAAGCCGGCGAGGCTCAGTAGCAGGCGCGCCGGCTCGGGGCCAGGCGCATCAGCATGACGTGGTGGGGATCCCACTCCGGCAGGGCGAAGTAGAGATCGGCACTGTCCACACTGGACGGAGGAACGCGCCGCACAGGCCGGGGTGGTCGGTGCCCCCGCACGACGATCGCGCCGCCGGTCGGACAGCACTGGGAGATCGGGCTCCGCCGGGCTCTGGGCGGACCCCGGGGCACGTCGCCGGCCAGTTCGTGGCGGCGGAGCCAGAGATGACCGGTCATTTTGACGACGCGAAGGAGCTGACGATGCCGACGTATCGAGCGTTCGAGGTGGCGGGGGCGCGGAATTCCGTTGAGTGGAGAGGGAGCTGGTCGCCCCTGAGGCGGGGCACGTGCGGATCCGGGTCGAGGCCGACGGGGTGTGCCACTCCGACGCGTTCCTGGTGGAGAACCTGCTGCCCAACCGAAGCCTGCCGACCGTGCCGGCGGCCGGTTGACGGTGATCGGCCTGACCGAAGACCCCATCGCCGTCTCGACGCTGGATCTGGTCCTGGGCACGCGGTCGATGGCCGGCACCCTGACCGGCAGCGCCGGGCGGAACGAGGACAACGTGGCCTTCAGCGGGGCCCAGGGCATGCGGCGGATGGTCGAGGTGATGCCGCTGGCCGAGCCACCCAGGGCCTACGAGCGAATGACGTCCGGGGCGGCCAGGTTTCGGGTCATTCTCGACACCACCAGCTGACCGTCCACAATGGTCACGACAGCCTGGGGCCGATGGCCAGGCGTGCCCAGCGCATCCACACCACCGTGCCCACCGGCCGCCGGCGCAGCTCGAACTCCGTGGCTAACGCCTTGATCAGCATCAGCCCGCGGCCGCGCAGCGTTCCCGCGGAATTCGCCGGCGGCTGCCACTGCCCATGATCGGTCACGGTGATCGTCACGTTGTCGCGATCCTGGGCGGCGTGCAGGTCGAACTCGCCGCCGCGCACGTGATAGGCGTGCTCGACGACGTTGGTCAGCGCTTCGTGCACCGCGAGCGCCACGTCCTGGACCTGGTCGTCCGACAACTCGGCCGCGCTGGCCCATCTGGTCACCGTGTGCCGCACGGCCGTGAGCTCGTCGATCACCGCGGGAACATTGCTCAACCGCAGGTCGGCAAGCCCGGATACGGGCTTGCTCGATCGGTTGGCTGCCACCCGAATCCCCTGCCCGTGTTGTCGCTGTTCGTGCGCCGACATCACCGGCTACCCGACCGGGCCGCGGCTAACCCCGGTCGGGACGTGTGTGACGCAAGGCGCTACCTGCACCGAGGCTGATGACAGGCATTGTCGTTTTTCGGGGTGTGCCAAACCAGCGGGAAAGTGCTTCTCGCAGCTCGGCGGCGGTATCGGTGGGTTCGTCGGCGGGTGCGACCCAGGCGATGTGGCCGTCCGGGCGGATCAGGAGGGCATCGGCTGGTCGGTGGTCGGTTTCGGCGGTGCGGACGTCGACGCGGTGCTGCCAGTCCCGGGCCGTCTCGCGCAGGTCCGGACGGTCGGCGAGGTCGAGGAGGATGGGCCGCGCGGTGCGCATGAGTTCCGCGACGCTGGTGGCGCCGTGGTCGGTGCGCAGGGGGAGGTCGGGTGCGAAGGCGCCGGCCAGGGCGTGGTGGTTCGGGTTGGGGAGCGGGTAGCGGATGTCGGCGCCGGCGATCAGCGCTCCCATGCGGCGCAAGGGCTGCTCGTCCGTGAGTAGTTCCAGGACGAGTTCCCGGAGCGCTTCGGCGGCTGGGTCGTGTCCGCGCCGCAGCGCCACCTGAGCTTGGGTCTGCAGCAGCGCGCGTGTGCCGGCGAAGTGGCGTTCGTCGTGGTAGGTGTCCAGCAGGCCGGCCGGGGCCCAGCCGTGGACGGCCGCGGCCAACTTCCAGGCGAGGTTGACCGCGTCGGTCATGCCGGTGTTGATGCCGATGCCCGTGGCGGGGAACAGGTGGCCCGCATCGCCGGCCAGCAGGATCCGCCCGTCACGGTACCGCTCGGCCTGTCGAGCCTGGAACTGGTACCGCGACAGCCGAAGCGGTTCTCCCAAGGGGAGGTCCACGCCGAGCACGCGGCGGATGCTGTCCCGGAGCTCGGCCAGGGTCATCGGCGTGTCATCGTCGACACCGGCGGGCTCGTCCTCGGTGGTCTGGATGAGCAGGCGCCCGGAGGCGAGCCACCCGCACGCGAACACGCCGCGGTCTGTCCGGGTGAAGCCCGCGCGGATCCTGCCCAGCCCGGCCACGTCGAGATCGCCGTTGTCGAGCACGGTCACCGAGTCGGGCACGGTGACCTGGCCGAGCCGGTTGACCTCCGGATAGGTGGTGCCAGGGAACGGGATGCCGGCGCTGTCGCGGATGCGGCTGCGCCCGCCGTCACACCCGACGACGTATCGGGCGATCACCCGATACGTCCCACCTGGTCCGCGCGCATCCACGGTCGCCCCGGCGGCGTCCTGGCCGACCCCGACCACCTCGTGTCCGCGGCGGATCTCGGCGCCGAGTTCGCGAGCACGCTCATCGAGCACCTGCTCCAGTCGCGGTTGCGGGAGCCCCAGCACCCGCAACGGGGAGTCCGCCAAGTGCTGGAGGTCCACCTGCACACCGCCGAACGGGAACCCGGGAGCCGGATGACTGCTGCCGGTGCTGGCTGCCTCCAACCGGTCCAGCAGGCCTCGGTAGCGCAGCAGTTCCAGGATCTGCCCGGAGAAACCGTTGGCCTTCGGGGTCTCCCGCAGGCGTGGCTGCCGCTCCAGCACCACCGGTCGCACTCCGGCCAGGCGCAGCTCGGCGGCCAGCATCAAGCCGGTCGGGCCGGCGCCCACGATGATCACGTCGACGTCCGTCATCGGCTGTCCTCCGACCGGTCTTGCATCACGGCCTCACGCGACCGGGTCGTCGACGACACACGCACTTCGCAACTCCCATTTCCGCAGGTTCTGGGCACGGCCGGTGATTCTGCGGCAAGACCCGGGTCTTGCCGCAAGAGCCCCCGTGCGCTATACGTTGAACATGGAGGAAAGGGTGTTCCTTTCTATCCTCCGCGCTGGTCGCCGGTAGATTCGCCGCGTGCGACAGCGGAACGGCGTCATGCGGGCCAGCTGGATCTGCCTGGCTGCGGTCAGCGTCGGCATTCTCGGCTTCGGTCTGGTGGTGATCGTCGCGCCGCCGAGCGACGGTGACGGCCTGCTCTACCGGACCGATGGGCTGGCCTCGTTCGGCCTGGGGATGTTCGGGCTGCTGCTCGCGCTGATCCCGTTCCGCCGTCGGGAGCGATGGGCCTGGTCGGCGCTGTGGTTCTACCCGCTGTTCTGGCTGGCTCATCTGATCTTCGGCCTGCCGCCGGGCACCGACCACGTGCACCAGGTCGTCTTCATCGTGCTGTCGCTGGTCGGCCTGCTGCTGCCGGTCCGCCAGTTCTTTCCGCCAGGTGAGCCGTGACGCAGGTGCTGGCGCTGCTGGGGTTCGTGCTGCCGCTCGGTTTGGATTCGTTCGCCGTGGCGGCCGCCGTCGGTGCCGCCGGCCGGCTGTCCGCCGCGGCCCGCTGGCGGCTCACCGGGCTGTTCGTGCTGTTCGAGGCGGGTATGCCGCTGGTCGGGCTGGCGCTGGGCGCGCCGTTGGCGCACGTGATCGGCCCGGTCGCGAACTACGTCGCGGCCGCCGCGGTCGTCGCGATCGGGCTGTGGATGCTCCTGCACGACGAAGACGACGAGGAGGAGAAGGCCGAGCGGCTGGTCAGCGCCCGCGGCGTGGCACTGCTCGGCCTGGGCGTGAGCATCAGCCTGGACGAGCTGGCCGTCGGCTTCGGGCTCGGGTTGTCGCACCTGCCGCTCGTGCCGGTGATCGTCGGTATCGCCGCGCAGGCGCTGATTGCCGCCCAGCTCGGGCTGTGGCTGGGTGCGCGGATCGCTGAGCGGTTCCGGGAAGCTGCCGAACGCCTCGCCGGCGTCGTGCTCGTGGTGATGGGCATCGCGCTGGCGGTCGAACAGCTGCTCGGCTGACGGAGTGATCGACAGGGACCGCGGAGCTGATCGGATATCGCCTTCCGCCGGCCTCCGGTTTCCGGGGGTTTTCCGTCGCTTCGTACGGGTATTCGGAAAACCGGGGGAGAGAGGGGCGGTTGGCGTGGACGGATCCGACGGCCGGCGTTTGGCGTGACACCGACCGTGCTGGTGGTGCTGGTGGTCGGCGCGCTGGCCGTGCGGGCGGTCGGCACGAGGCTGCGGCTGCCGGCGCCGCTGCTGTTGCTGCTGGTGGGGCTGGGTGTCTCCTTCCTGCCCGGCCTGCCCGACTTCCACCTCGAACCCGAGGCGATGCTCGCCCTCGTGCTGCCGCCGCTGGTGTACTCCGCCGCCCTGGACAGTTCGTACGTGAACATCCGCGCCGTGCTGCGGCCGATCGGCCTGTTCTCGGTCGGCTTGGTGGTCGTCACGACGGCGGCGGTCGGTGTCACCGCGCACCTGGTGCTGCCGCAGTTCCCGATCGCGTCGGCCATCGTGCTGGGTGCGCTGGTCGCGCCGACCGACGCGGTGGCGGCGATGGCGATCTGCCGCCGGCTGAACGTGCCGCGCCGGGCGATGGCGCTGCTGGCCGGCGAGAGCCTGGGCAACGACGCAGCCGCGCTGACGCTGTGGAAGCTCGCGGTCGCCGTTGCGTTGGGCGCCGCATTGTCCTGGTGGCAAGGAATTCTGCTGTTCCTGTACGCGGCGGTGGTCGGCGGCCTGGTCGGTGCGGTGATCGGCTACCTCGTGCACCGGATTCGCCTGCACATCGGCGACGGGGTGCTGGAGAGCGCCATCGGCGTGGCGACGCCGTTCGCCTGCTACGCCCTGGCCGAGCAGGCGAACGCGTCCGGTGTGCTCGCGGTGGCGGTGGCCGGTGTCCTCATGGGACACAAGGCGCCCTACGGCCGGCACACCACCCGGTTGCAGGAGAACGCGGTCTGGCGGTCGGTCGACGTCCTGCTCGAGTCGGTGGTGTTCACGCTGATCGGCCTGCAACTGCCGACGATCGTCGGCTCGGCCGGCGTGAGCTGGACCCTGGTCGGCGCGGCCGGCGTGCTGCTGGCGGTCACGGTCCTGGTGCGGCTGGCCTGGGTCTTCCCGGTCGCCTACCTGCCGCCGTTGCGGTCACGGGGACAACCGCCGCCGGACCCGAAGGCGACGGCGGTCGTGGGCTGGGCGGGCATGCGCGGCGTGATCTCGCTGGCCGTCGCCTATGCCACGCCGGCGTCGATGCCGGGCCGGGACCTGGTGCTGTTGTTCACCTTCGCCATCACGGTCGGCACGTTGCTGCTGCACGGTGCCACCCTCGCGGGCCTGATCCGGCTGCTCGACGTGCCGGCCGACGAGGCACGCGAGGACGCCGACGACGAGGCCAAGGTGCGCCACGAGGCCGTGGCCGCCGCCACCGAGGAGCTGGACCGGCAGGTCGCCGCCGACGACGAGCGGACGCCGGAGCACGTGGTCGGGCTGCTCAGATCCCTGGCCGAGCACCGCCAGGGCACGGCCCGGGAATGGATGGAAGACCAGGCGGACGGGCGCGCCGAGGCGTTCCAGCGGCTGTTCAGCACGATGCTCGACATCGAGCGCAAGGTGTTCGTCGCCGCCCGCGACTCCGGCGAGATCGACGACGAGGTGCTGCGCCGCGTGCTGCACGAACTCGACCTGCGCCAGGCCAGCGTCGACACGACGTGACGGGCGTGTGGGCGCGGACCGCTCGGGGTAGTCGGTGGCGGTGATGAACAGACCACTGGGAGCGCTGCGGCGCGTCATCGCGGGCCGGCCCGCGATGCGGATTCCGGCGAACGTCGGCGATGTCGAGGACGCGACTCTGCGGTATCTGCTGTACGTGTTGCTGCCGGCCTGGTTCGTGCCGGGTGTGCTGGACTGGTGGCAGCATCGCCGCACCGACATCCAGCACACGGCCGGCGTCAAGGAGTCAGCGATCCATCTGCTGATGATGGCCGAGGTGGGGGCGCCGATCGCGTTGGTGCTGCTGTGCGAGATCAACCCGGCGGTGTTGACCGTGATGGCGTTGTCGGTCGCGGCGCACGAGGCGACGGCGTTGTGGGACGTGAAGACCGCGGTGGACAGCGGCCGTGAGGTGCGGCCGATCGAGCAGCACATCCACAGTTTCCTGGAATCGTTGCCGTTCATGGGAACGACGGCGATCGCCTGCCTGCACTGGAAGCAGGTGCGGGAGCTGTTGCGGGCCGGCGGGGGAGCGGACGCGTGGCGGCTGCGGTGGAAGCAGCGCCCGTTGCCGGCCAACTACCTGGCGGGTGTGGCGGCCGCCATCACCGGCCTGATCGCGTTGCCGTACGGCGAGGAGCTGTTGCGCTGCATCCTCGCGGCACGAGGTAGGTCCCGTGGTTGAGATCACGCGCAGGTTCCAGGTGACGGCCCCGCCCGCTTCGGTGGTCGCCTACCTGCGGGACTTCTCCCGTGCCGTCGAATGGGATCCGGGCACGGTGTCGTGTCGCCGCCTGGACGAGGGGCCGATCGCGGTGGGTGCGTGCTGGCACAACGTGTCCAAGATCGCCGGCATCACCACGGAGCTGCGTTATGAACTCACCCGGCTGGACCCGGACCGGCTGGTTTTCGTCGGCGCCAACGACACCGCGACCTCGACCGACGACATCGTGGTGACGGCGGGGTCGCGGCCGGGCACGGCCACCGTCACCTATCACGCCACCATCGAGTTCCACGGCATGGCGGCGTTGGCGGCGCCGCTGGCCAAGATCGTGTTCGCGAGGCTCGGCGACAAGACGGCGGCGAGCCTGACTCGTGTGCTGGGCGCGCCGGGCCCGATCACGTTGTCCGGTGTGGTGTTGAGCAGCCCGGACCCGAGCGGCCTGGCGGCGTTCTACTGCCGGTTGCTGAACGCGGAGACCGAGGTCGACAAAGGACACTGGGTGACGGTGATGACCAGGTCCGGGGTGCGGCTTTCCTTCCACCACGACGAGAACTACCGCCGCCCGGTCTGGCCGGCCGACGACGACGAGCAACGGATGACGGCGCACTTGGACTTCGACGTCGCCGACGTGGACGCGGCGTGCGAGCACGCCATACGGTGCGGGGCCACGCAGGCCGACACACAGCCGCAGCCGGACGTTCGTGTCCTGCTCGATCCCGATGGTCACCCGTTCTGTCTGGCGAGGCTGAGTCAGCGGGAATGAGATCATCGGCGGCCGGGTAGCCCCACCACCATGGCGACCACGGACGTCCCGGCGAGAATGGACCGGCTGCCCTGGTCCCGGTGGCACTGGACGGTGCTGATCGGGCTGGGCACGGTGTGGATCCTCGACGGGCTGGAGGTGACGATCGTCGGCGCGCTGGGGCAGCGGCTGACCGACCCGGCCGGCGGGCTGCACCTGAGCGAGACCCAGGTCGGGCTGGCGGCCTCTTGCTATGTCGCCGGCGCGGTGCTCGGCTCGCTCGGCTTCGGCTATCTCACCGACCGGCTGGGCCGCAAGAAGCTGTTCCTCGTCACGCTCGCGCTGTACCTGACGGCCACGGTGCTGACGGCGTTCTCGTTCACCCCGATCTGGTTCTTCATCATGCGGTTCTTCACCGGGGCCGGCGTCGGCGGCGAGTACGCGGCCATCAACTCGGCGATCGACGAGCTGGTGCCGGCGCGACTTCGTGGCCGCATCGACCTGCTGGTGAACGGCTCCTACTGGCTGGGCGCGGCCGCCGGCGCGGCGCTGACGCTGTTGCTGCTGAATCCCGGGCTGTTCGCGGAGAACCTGGGCTGGCGGCTGGCCTTCGGCCTCGGCGCGGTGCTCGGCGTCGGCATCCTGGTGGTGCGCCGCAACGTCCCGGAGAGCCCGCGCTGGCTGTTCACCCATGGCCGCGCGGCCGACGCCGACAAGCTGGTCGGCGACATCGAGCGGCAGGTGTCCGAGCAGACCGGCGAGCGACTGGAACCGGTGCGCGACACGATCGAGGTGCACGAGCGCGGCAGCATCGGCTTCGGCGCCGTCGCCCGCACGCTGCTCAAGACGTATCCGAGGCGAACGCTGTTGGGCCTCGGACTGTTCGTCGGCCAGGCGTTCCTGTACAACGCCGTCTATTTCACGCAGGCGTTGGTGCTGGCCAAGTTCTTCGGCATCTCCGGGGCGTCCGTCGGCGGCTGGCTGATCCCGCTGGCCGTGGGCAGCCTGGCCGGGCCGGTGCTGCTGGGCCGCCTGTTCGACACCGTCGGCCGCAAGACGATGATCGCGATCAGCTACCTGGGCTCCGGTGTGCTGCTGGTCGGCACCGGCGTGCTGTTCCAGCAGCAGCTGTTGTCCGCCACCACGCTGACCATCGCCTGGAGCGGCGTCTTCTTCCTGGCCTCGGCCGGCGCGAGCGCCGCCTACCTCACGGTGTCGGAGATCTTCCCGTTGGAGATCCGCGCGATGGCCATCGCGTTGTTCTACTCGGTCGGCACCGGCCTGGGCGGCATCATCGGCCCCGTGCTGTTCGGCGGCCTGGTCGACACCGGCAGCACCACGCTGGTGGCCGCCGGCTACTACCTGGGCGCGGTGATGATGATGGGCGGCGGTGTCCTGGAGCTGCTGATCGGCGTCGAGGCCGCGCAGCGGTCGCTGGAGGACATCGCGAGCCCGCTGTCGGCGGAGGAGCCCGCGCCGCGGCAAGCGGCGTAAACCTCATGTTTGTGTCCGCTGTGCGCGGGCATCCGACACCATGCCGGCACGGAGCGAGAACTCGAACGTTGCCGCGTTTCGGCGCGGTCGGTGGATCCTGGCCGGCCAGGGCCTGGTGTTTCTGCTGGCCGGTGGCTGGGCGCTCGTCACAGCTTGGCTGGGCGGCAGTCACGCTGTCGTGTTCGGCACGCCGGTGCCGACGGGGTTGGCCGGTATCGTCGCCACGGCCGGCCTGGCGTCGGTGGTGTGCGCTTCGCACCGCCGCGCCGGATCCGTGTTCGTGTGCGTGCAGGCGCCGCTGTTCCTGATCCTGTTCATGGTCTCGGCCGCCACTCGCCGTTCCGGCGTGTGGCAGAGCGTCTTCGGCTACGACTCCGCCATGTCGTTGGCCTACCTGGTCATCGGCCTGCTCGGGCTGTTTCTCGTGATGTGGATGTTCCCGCACGCCATCAGCGAACGCGACCGCCCGCGCCTGCGGCTCCGCCGGAATCACCACGGCCGGCCCTGACCGATGTTTCACGGACGTGCGGTCGGGTATTCGGTGGCCACTTCCTTCAGGAGAGCAGGGAAGTCCACAGTTTCTATCGCCGACAGCGAGGCAAGGGAAGGATCGTCATGAGCACCGAGCGCAAGATCGATGCCAAGGCCGACGAGGTCAAGGGCAAGGTGAAGGAAGGCGTCGGCGGTGCCACCGACGACCACGGCCTTGAGGCCGAGGGCAAGACGGACCAGGCCAAGGGCAAGGTCAAGGAGGCGGCCGAGAAGGTCAAGGACGTCTTCAAGAAGGACTGATCACATACGCTGATCCGAATGGACCGCCGGCAGTTCTGCCGGCGGTCCATTTTGCGTGAGCGCCCCATTGTCGTAGACCCGAAATCGGTGGACGAGAGATAGTGCAGCTCACATCGGTGGCACGAGGGTGAAGTAGCGGTCGAGCACGGCACGGGGGCCGACCACACCGAGCAGTTCGTCGGCCGGGATTCGCTGCCACAGGAACAACATCAGGTCCGAGGCGGTGCCGATCAGTTCGACGTGGCGGGGCTCGGCGCGGTCGATGAGACGCACGGTGTCGCCGTCGAAGTGGACGGTCCAAATGTCGTCGCCGTCGGTGCGGCGCAAGCGAATCCGCTCGCCGAGGCCGGGTGGGGCCTGGGTGCGGGCCCGGCGAAACGGGGCCATGACGGTGAAGTTCTGCTCGATGGCGTCCGCCGCGAGTTCGTCGTCGATCGGCTCGGCCGTGCCGAGGGCGTTTTCGGCGTCCCAGCGGTGCACGGCCGCTTCGATGGTCTGCATGCGGGCCCAGAAGCCGACGGTCTGCTCCTGCGACCATGTCCAGGCCGGTTCGTCGGGATTCCGGCTGCTGAACAACGATTCCAGCGTCGCGGCTCCGTCCGCGAACCAGTCGATCAGGCTCGTCGGCACGGGACCGTGAGCCGGCGCCTGCTCCGGGACGGGCCAGCCGCGCGTGTCGGTGGGGAGGTCGAGAAAGGCGCGGTCGGTCGGGTTCGGCGGTGCGGCAACGCGTTGTTCGATCACGTGGATCACGTATCGGTGCACGTGGCCCAGGTGCGCCAGCAGGTCCGACATCGACCAGCCGGGGCAGGACGGGACGGGAGGAGCGGCATCGGCGGCGCGGCGCACCGCGTCCTCCAGGGCCGCGATCTCCCGCCGGAAGTGGGGCACGTAGTCCATGGCCTCACTCTGCCACCTGGCCGCCGGGCAGGACCTCGCAGCGGTGGCCCGGAACTGGAACGCCCGGTGGATCAGCCGGCAGCGGCGGCGAGGCGTTCGGCCAGGGCACGGACGAGGGTGCGCAGGGCGTCCGGGCCTTCGACGGCGAAGGGGAGGCCGAGGCCGGCGAGCAGGCCCGGCACCCAGTCCAGGCGCTCGGCCCGCATCCGCACGCCCACCCAGCCGTCGTCGGCGATGTCCTGCACGGCGGCGATTCCGAGCGGGAACGCGGCGGCTACCTGGTCGGCGGTTCCTTGTACCCGCAGGGAGATCTCGTGCCGATAGGGGATCCGCGCGAGCCCGGACAGGACGTGGTCGGCGGGCTCGAAGCCGTCCGGTGGGGCGAAGGCGCCGGCCAGCAGCCGAGGGGCGGTGACGCGGTCCAGCCGGAAGGTGCGGGTCTCGCCGCTCACGGAGTCCGCACCGGTGACGTACCAGCGTCCGGAATGGGCGACGATCCCGTACGGGTGCAGGACGCGCTCGGTGCGGCGGCCGTCGGCGGCGGTGTAGTCGATGGCGACCGGCGTGCGGTCCCGCGCGGCCTCGGCCAGCAGCAACAACACGGTCGTCTCGGACGCGGCCGACGGGCGGGGCCGCTGGGTGAATTCGACGTTCTCCAGCAGGGCGTCCAACCGCCGTCCCAACGCTTCCGGGAGGGTGCGGCGCATCTTGGCCGCGGCGCTCTCGGCGGCCGCGACGGAGCTGGTCGCCAGCCCCGCCCGACGGCCGGCGATGAGGCCGAGCAGCACGGCCAGCGCCTCCTCGTCGGTGAGCATGAGGGGCGGCATGCGGAAGCCGGGCGCGAGGCGGTAGCCGCCGTAGCGGCCGCGCACGGACCGAACCGGAATGTCGAGGTCGGTCAGGTGGACGACGTAGCGGCGGACCGTGCGCTCGTCGACGCCCAGCCGCTGCGCCAGCTCGGCCACGGTGCGGGTGCCGCCTGACTGGAGGATCTCCAGCAGGGCGAGCACCCGGGCGGTTGGTCGCGTCACATTGGCCAGTATCGCGCGGATACCGGGCGGATCCTGTCCGGTATCGGTCCTAGCGTGCTCGACATGACCACCAACACCCTCGTGTCGAGCCGCCTGATCACCGACGACGTCGCCCGCCTTGTCGCGTTCTACGAGCGGGTCACCGGCGTGCCGGCCGCCTGGGCGACCCCCGACTTCGCCGAGCTGGCCACCCCGGCCGGCACCCTGGCGATCGGCAGCACCCGGACCGTGGCGCTGTTCGGGGCGGGCTCCGCCGTCCCCGCGGCCAACCGGTCGGCGATCATCGAGTTCCTGGTCGACGACGTGGACGCCGAGTACGACCGGATCCGGCAGGTCGACACCTGTGTCGTCGCCGAGCCGACGACCATGCCCTGGGGCAACCGCTCCCTGCTGGTGCGCGACCCCGACGACAACCTCGTCAACCTGTTCACCCCCGTGACGCCGGAGGCCGTCGCGAAGTTCGGACGCTGAGCCGGGCATAAAAGAACGCGATCACCGCCATGCTCGCCGCCGCCGACGTCAGGGTGGTGATCGCGCTCAGTGTCGATCTATCGCGAATACTACGGCTTCATGCTCGCGCCGAGGGTGTCCAGCGCCTTCTGGACCATGGCCTGGGCGTTGGCGTTCAGGTTGGCGTTGCTGCCGTTCACGATCCAGGACGCGCCCGAGAAGATCACGACGGTCACGCCGTTGTCGACACCGCCGGACGTGCCGCTGCTCGGGATGCCGAGCGAGGAGGCCGCCTTGACCGACGCCTCGCCGAGCTCACGGGAGTCGTTGTCCGAGGTGGTCTGCGAGTTGCCGGTCTGGGTGTCGCCGAAGATCGCGCCGATGACCTTGCTCTTGTAGAACATCAGAGCGAACTGCCGGCCCTTGATGCCGTGTTCCTTGTAGAAGAAGTGCGGGCACGGGGACTTGCGGTCCCAGCAGTCGTCGCCCAGGACGTAGAACGGGACGTGGTGCGCGGCCAGCTGCTTGCCGTTGCTGTCCTGGAACGTCGTCTCGTCCTGGTGGTCCGGGTCGTTGTCCGGGTCGCTGCCGTCGTCGTCGACGGCCAGGCTGGAGCTGTAGGCGTAGACGCCCGTCGCCACCTGGTACACGTTCACGTTCTGCGACCGGGTCATGGTGTTGATGTGGGGCTTCGAGTTGACCTTGTTCGCGGTCGTGCTGTTCTTCTTGACGCCGGCCAGGACCTCGGCGGCGGTGTACGCCGGGGCGGCGGCGGCCGAGGAGACGGACGCGTCGGCGAAGTCCGCGGTGGCGGCCTCGGCCGAGTTGACGGCGAGTGGCGTGGCGAGCGCCAGCGCCGCGACTACCACGGCTAAGCGCGTGCGGGGGGATGACATGGCTGCAGGGCCTCCACGTATCGTTAGGAAACTTTCCTAACGCATTGAAGCACCACGGGTGACCCCTGTCACGTGATCAACTTTCACAAAATTCGACCGGCGCCGGCCAAATCCGGGCATAGGGGACAGCTCGGGCTGGTGGCGGGGGTGATGCGACCGGATTTCCGCGAATTGGCGGAGATCTGCCGGGCCGGGTCGGGGTCGTCGCGTCGGCGCGCGAGGTCCGGTCGGGTCACGGGGCGGGGCCGGCCGCGCGAGGCCTGTCGGGCTACCGGCGCGTCAGCGCACGAGCTCGCGGACGTCCTGGAAGGCCCTGGCCAGCAGCGAGTCGAAATCGGCGGCGGAATCGGACATCCACTCCTGGATGGCCAGGCCGAAGGTTGCCGCGCCGATCTGGGCCGCGAGCACGGCCTGCCGGTCCGGGATGCCCCGGGCGGCCAGGGCGCGGGCGGCGGCGTCCTGAATCGTGGCGATCTTGGCCAGTTCTCGCTCCCGCAGCGCCGGTATCGACGCGATGAGCTCGGCGCGGGGCGCGGCGAAGGGCCGGTTGACCTCCAGCACGGGCCGCATGGCCCGGAAGGCCTCTCCCAGCACGGCCATGGGCGCGGTGGCGTCGGGCACCTCGGCGATGGCCCGCGCCAACGCCGCGGCGACGACGTCCTGGCCGCCGAACAGCACCTCGCGCTTGTCCGGGAAGTGGCGGAAGAAGGTGCGCTCCGTGACGCCGGCCGCGGCGGCGATCTCCGCCGCGGTGACGGCGTCGTAGCCGCGCTCGCGGTACAGGGCGAGGGCGGCTTCCTGGAGGCGTCGACGCACGTCTTCTCCGCTGCGGGGCACGGCCTCAGCCTACCCGTCAGTGACTGACACTACGTGGTAGCGTCAGTCACTGACACAACGAGCGGAGGCGGCCGTGGCCGAGGTGACGATCGAGACCGACCGGGGCGCCATGCCCGGCTACCTGGCGGTGCCCAGCGGCCCGGGGCCGTGGCCGGCGGTGGTGGTGATCCACGACGTCTTCGGGTTCACGCCGGACGTCAAGGCGCAGGCCGACTGGCTGGCCGGCGCGGGCTTCCTCGCCGTGGCGCCGAACCTGATGCACTGGGGCGGCCGGGTGGCCTGCCTGCGGTCGATCTTCCGCAACCTGCGTGACCGGCACGGCCGCGCCTTCGACGACGTCGAGTCGACCCGGCGGTGGCTGGCCGGCCGCGCGGACTGCACCGGCCGGATCGGCGTGATCGGCTACTGCCTCGGCGGCGCGTTCTCGTTGCTGCTGGCGCCCGGCCACGGCTTCGACGCCTCCAGCGTCAACTACGGCACCGTGCCCGAGGACGCCACGAGCTTCCTGGATGGAGCGTGCCCGATCGTGGGCAGCTTCGGCGGCAGGGACGGCCAGCTGCGTGGCGCGGCGGCCAAGCTGGAATCGGCGTTGACCGCGAATGGCGTCGTCCACGACATCACGGAGTACCCGGAGGCGGGGCACGGGTTCCTCAACGACCACCACCCCGGCGACATCCCAAGGATCTTCCTCGTGCTGACCAAACTGCTCGGCGCCGGCCTGCACGAGGAGTCGGCGAAGCTCGCCCGGGAGCGCATCGTCGGCTTCTTCCACGAGCACCTCGAAGCGAGCGCCGCCGCCGGCGGAAACCGATGAATGGCACCGGTTCGCCGAGGTGTGGGGCTGGGCCAGGGGAGTCCGAGGGAGGTCCTCGTCGCGGCGTGACGGGCTCGGTCAGGGGTTGATCAGGCCGTACAGCATCTGGGAGCCGAAGTCGGCCCAGATCGGGTCGCGGTTGTCGTCCTTCGTGGGAGGTGCGTCCGGTCGAGCCTCGGCCGCCCCGGCGGGCGCAGCCAGAGGCTGGCGAAGGTGGGGTCGGCAGCACCACCCTCGAACCGGCCGCGCGGGTTATCGTCCGGTCATGGCCGACAGCGAACTGGGAGCGTTCCTGCGGACACGCCGCGAGGCACTCAGCCCGCTGGACATCGGCCGGCCGGAGTCGTCCCGCCGACGGGTGCCGGGCCTGCGTCGCGGCGAGGTCGCCGAGCTGGCCCAGATCTCCGTCGAGTACTACACCGAACTCGAACGGGGTCGCGGCCGCCGCCCGTCGGCCCAGGTCGTCGCCGCGCTGGCCCGGGCGCTCCGGCTGGACCGCGACGAACGGGACTACCTGTTCGGCCTTGCCGGCGCCGCTCCGCCCGACCACGGCCCCAACGCTCACGTCGACGCGGCGATGCTCGACCTGCTGGGCAAGCTGGCGGAAGTGCCGGCGCAGCTGTTCACCGACCTCTACGACCTGGTCGCGCAGAACGACTTGGCGGTCGCCCTGCTGGGCGAGCCGCTGTCGGCCGGCGGCCCCGAGGACAGCCAGATCGTCCGGTGGTTCCTCGATCTCGCCGCACGGGCCCGCTACCCGGTCGACGTCTGGCCGGACGTGTCACTCTCGTACGTCGCCGATCTCAGGGCGACCAGCGGCCGCCACCCGGACGACGTCCGTGTGACCCGGTTCATTCGGCAACTTCACCGCCGCAGCAAGGAATTCGCGCAGCTGTGGGAAGCGGCTCCGGTGCGCGTGCGGCGGGCCGGTGTCCATCGCGTGCTGCACCCCGGCCTGGGGCTGATCGAACTGGGGTGCGAGGGCATGCTCAGCGAGGACGGTCGGCACCGGCTCGTCTGGTACTCCCCGCGGGTCGGCGGCGAGGCCGCGCAGCAGCTGAAACTTCTCAGCGTCGTCGGGACGACGGAGTTCGCGGGCGACGAGTGAACGGGCCGGCTCGTCGAGCCTGCGGCGAAGACGGTTTACCTGCTGGCCAAGCCCATTTGCCGGTGGATCCAGTCGACCACGACGTCGAGCCGGGCCACGTTCTCCAGCCCGGCCTGGGGGCAGGCCGGGCCGTTGTTGACGATGGCGACGAGGGTGCCGGTCACGCCGTCGGCCGAGACGAAGAACGGGCCGCCGGAGTCGTCGGGGCAGGGGCTGTTCTCCACCGTGCGCGGCACGGTCGGCGCGGCGCCGAGGGTGTACTCGTGAATCTCGGCCACGGTGAAGGTGCCGCGCTTGAGATGGTCGGACGGCTTGACGACGGTCGACGACAGGGAACCCCAGCCGGCGAACTGGAGCGGCTCGCCCACGGTCGGCGGCGCGGTGGGCAGCGCGAGCGGGACGATGTCGGTGATGGCGTGATCGAGCTTGGCCAGCGCGAGGTCGCTGACGGGCGACTGTCGCACGTCCACCACCTGAGCCGTCTCGCCGCCCGGGTCGCTGTCCTTGAGTTTTCCCAGTGTCACGGCCATGTGGTAGCGGGGCGGCCCGCTGTCGGGGGTGCCGACGATGCTGTGGAAGCAGTGCCCGGCCGTGACCACCCACTGCGGGGCGATCAGGGAGCCGCTGCACGCGCCGCTGCGCACGCTGCCGTCCAGCTGGGGGATGTCCTTGGCCGTCAGCTTCGCGTTGAACGGCAACTCGTGGCTGAGAACCGGTTTGGCGGCCGCGTGCGGGCGGCTCGTTTCGGCGGCCGCGCGCTCCTGCGCCACGGTGTACGCACCCGCGCCGCCGGCGCCGAGAATCATCGCGACGGCGACGGTCCCGAGTCTCTTCCCGATGCGCCCGCGCGGAGACTTCGTCATACCACCCATACGCCGCCGGCTCGGATCCCGTTGCAGTCGAGCGTGGACCGGCCGCGCGCCGCCGTCGATCGATGGCTCGGACTAGCAACACAAAGTCATCGATAATCGATCATTGACACGTCAGCGAGGGTGCTGTCAACTATTCGTAATTAACGGCAGGCCTCGGGTGGTGCTGCCGCCGCCGGTCAAGGGAGACGCGGTGCCAACCAGCAGCCGATTACGAGTAGCCGTTCTGGCGGCGATCACCATGGTCTCGGCGGTCACGCCGGCCTTGGGGGCGGAGGGGGTGAGCACTGCCTGGCGTGACGGGGGGTTTCGGATCGACCGCCAGGCGGTGGTCAGCCGGTCGGACATCGTGTTGGGCGGGCCGAACGTCGCCAACACGCAGTCGCTGCCGCTGGGCAACGGGAGCCTCGGCGCGGCGGTGTGGGCGGCGGGCGGGTTCACGGCGCAGCTCAACCGGGGCGACACGTTCCCGGACCGGAAGTCCCCGGGCCAGGTGACCATTCCCGGTCTGGCGAAGCTGGCCAACGCGAGCGACTTCACGGCCCGCCTCGACCTCTACGACGGGGTGCTCACGGAGACCGGCGGCGGCATGACGGCGCGCGCCTACGTGCGAGCGGACACGGACGAGCTGGTGGTCGATGTGACCGGGGCGGACCCGAACGCCGACCAGACGGCGCAGGGCTACCTGTGGTCGGGGCGGTCGCCGCAGGCGCAGGCGTCGGGCGCGATCGGGACGCTGGCCGAGACGTGGGTGGACGGCCCGCCGGCCGGCGCCGGTCAGACGTTCGGCAGCCTGCTCGCGGTCACGGCCGGGGGACGCGACGTCACCTCGAAGGTGGTGGACGACCGCACCGTGCAGGTCTCCTTCAAGCCCAACAAGAACGGGGCCTTCCGCGTCGTTGTCGGCGCACCGGGCTGGACCGGCGGGGACGCGCCGAAAACCGCGGCGCGGCTGCTTGGCGACGCCGCAACAGCGTCCACAGTGGACAAAAAGCATCTGAATTGGTGGCACGACTTCTGGGCGCATGCGGACCTGATGAAGGTCGAGTCCGCCGACGGTTCGGGGCAGTACCTCGAAAACCTGCGCACGATCTACCTCTACCAGGAGGCCAGCCTCAACCGCGGCAAGTACCCCGGCACGCAGGCCGGCGTAGCCGACCTGTTCGAGTTCTCGCAGGACAAGCAGGACTGGGTGCCGGCCGACTACTGGTTCTGGAACCTGCGCATGCAGATCGCCGCCAACCTCAGCTCGGGGGTGCCGGAGCTGAACACCGCGTTCTTCGACCTGTACACCTCGAACCTCGCCGCCGTCGAGGCGTGGACGAAGGCGAAGGTGCCCGGCGCGGCCGGCGCCTGCGTTCCGGAGACGATGCGGTTCAACGGGAACGGCCTCTACACCGGCCCCGACCCCGAGGCGAACGCCTCGTGCGACGCGACGATCGCCCCGTCGTACAACTCGATGACCTACTCCACCGGCGCCGAGGTGGGCCTGTGGCTCTGGCAGGCCTACCAGCACAACGGCGACAATTCCTTCCTGCGCAAGGGTTATCCGCTGATGAAGGCGGCAGCGCAGTTCCTGCTCTCGGTGGCCGAGGTCGGTCCGGACGGTCTGCTGCACACCACCTCGAACGCGCACGAGACGCAGTGGAACGTGTCCGACCCGGTCACCAACATCGCGGCCATGACGGCGTTGTTCCCGGTCGTGGTGTCGGCGGCGCAGGAACTGCACACCGATGACGCGTTCGTGCGGCAACTACGCGCCGCGGAGAAGCAGATCCCGCCGCTGCCCCGCACCGACGCCGCCACGCACTCGCAGGTGCTGACGCCCGACGCCGACGCCGGCGGCCAGGACGTGATCGCCTACTCGACGCAGCCGACCGCGCCGCTCAACAACGGGGAGAACCTCGACCTGGAGCCGAGTTGGGCGTACGGCCTGATCGGCGACGACTCCGGCCCGCTCACCGACCTGGCCAAGCGCAGCTACGACGCGCGGCGGTTCCGGTTCAACGCGGAATGGGACTACGACGGGCTGTCCGCGGCCCGGTTGGGCCTGGCCGGCGAGGTCGAAGCGAACCTGGTCGCCATCACCAAGAAGTACCAGGTCTTTCCGTCCGGCATGGGGAATCTGTTCGGTTCGGCCGGTGCGGCGCCGTACAACGAGGAGACGGGCATCGTCGCGGCCAACCTGAACGAGGCGCTGGCGCAGGACTACGACGGGCTGCTGCGGATCGCGCCCGCCTGGCCGTCCGACTGGGACGTCAACGGCACGGTTTCCTTGCAGCACAACAGCAAGGTTGACGTGCAGGTGCGCGGCGGCGTGCCGGTGACGGTGGTGCTGGAGGCGGGGGACAACGCCGCTATGAAGGTGCGCAACCCGTGGGCGGGGCAGTCGATCAAGGTGGTCGATGCCGACACCGGCCGCGCGGTCGTCGCGCCGACGACCGCCGGGCAGATCGCCGTGAACACCGTGTGCGGGCACAAATATCTGATCGAGAAGAGCGCCGCGCCGTTCACGTCGCTGCCGTTCGGGCCGGTCACCGGCGTCGCGGCCACCTCGGCCAAGCACCTCGGCCCGGTCCAGATCGGCCTCGACAAGCCCGTGGTGTCGGCGACGCTGGCCGAGACCTACGACAACGTGGCCGTCACGGCCGACGACAACACCGGCCCCGGCAACATCGACGGCGGTGGTGCCAGCATGTCGGCCAAGGCCTTCGCCGATGTCGGCGTGACCCCGGGCGGCCCGGTCAGCCACGGCGGACTGACCTTCGCCTGGCCATCCCAGACCGGCACCGGGACACCGGACAACACCGTCGCCAATGGACAGACGATCGCGCTGACCGGAACCGGCAACATGGTGGGATTCCTGGTGACTGCGGCCTACGGCACGGCCGGCGGCACGGCGACGGTGGTCTACACCGATGGCACCACCCAGGACTTCAGTCTGACCAGTTCCGACTGGTTCGGCGGCCCGGGCGATGTGGCCTTCACGGCGGCATATCAGAACCGGCAGGGCAACACGACGTACCAGGGCAGCGCCTACGTGTACTACGTCGGCGTGCCGTTGCAGGCGGGCAAGACCCCATCGCGGGTCCGGCTCCCGGCCGGCGGCCCCGGCGCCGTCGCCGGCACGCCGTCGCTGCACGTGTTCGCGATGGCCCGAGGTTGAGGGCAATCTCGGAGGCCTCTGGGAAGCTGGCCGTTGCGTTCTACATACGGCCGCACGTATTCTTTCGGGGTGACCGTGCCCACGCCCCGGACCGAAGCGTCCGACCCGTTCTGCCTGTCCGACGTGCACGCCGCGGGCCTGCTGTTCGACGCGCCGTGGTCCCGCTTCGCGGTGATCGGGGACAGCCTGTCGGCGGGGACCGGCGACGCGAGCCCCGGCTACGCCGACCTCGGCTGGGCCGACCGGGTGGCCGGCATCCTGCGTCAGGTGCGGCCGGACCTGGACTACCTCAACGTGGCCGTGGTCGGCGCGCGGACGCCGGAGGTGCTGGACAAGCAGATCGAGCCGATGCTGGAGTTCGGGCCGGATCTGCTGCACATTCCCTGCGGCGCCAACGACATCGTGCGCCGCAACCCGGACTACGACGACATCGCCCGCACCCTGCGGCGGCTCTACGGCATCGCCGCCGGCACCGGCGCCCAGCTGATGTCGTTCACGCTCGGCAAGGCCTATGTCGTGCCGGTCTTCCCCGACTGGGACGAGCGGGTCCGCACGATGAACGAGATCACCCGCGGGCTGGCCGCCGAGTACGGCGTCATCGTGGTCGACATGTGGGACCACCCGGTGAACGCCCGGGACGACCTGCTCAGCGAGGACCGGATCCACTTCTCGACCTCGGGCCAGGCCGTGATGGCCACCGAGGTCGTCAAGCAGCTCGCGTACCTGCTGGGCGCGGTCAGCCCGGTGTGAGAGCCCTGCGGCCCGGAACTCCCGCCCGGGCCGCAGGGCCGTGTCAGTGCGTGCGGAGCAGCTGGTAGCGAGCCGACGCCGGGACGTGGGCGGGCAACTGCTCGTCGGGGTCGGTGATCGAGGACCGCAGTTCGTGACCGGGCCGCACGCCCAGCTCGTCCTGGAGCACCCGTTCGGCGCGCTGGTAGGCCTCCGCGGCCTCGGCGTAGCGCCCCATTCTGCGCAGGGCCAGGATGTGCCGGGTGTGGATCGACTCGTTCAGCGGATTCTCCGCGATGAACTTGTGCGCGTTGAGCACCACCTTCTGGTTGTTGCCGAGCGCGATCCAGGCGTCGATCAGCGTTTCCCTCGCCGCCGCCCGCCATTGGTGCAGTTGATCGGCGGCCGTCGCGGTCAGCGGCCCGTCGAGAGTGTCCGGCAGCGCGTCGCCGCGCCACAGGGAAAGGGCGTCCTCGAGAATGGCCGCGACCACGTGCGGGGCCTCCGGCGCCAGATTCAGCGCCCGTTCGACGAGGGTCATGAAGCGGTGCGCGTCGACCGCGGTGCGGTCGATGTTGAGCCGATATCCGTTGTTGACCGTCTCCAGCATGTCGGACCGGCCGCCGTTGCTGTGCAGCCAGCGGCGCAGCCGGGCGACGTGCGCGTGCAGCGCGTTGACCGCGTCCCCCGTGGTGCGGGTCAGGTCGAGCTCCTCGATCAGCTCGTCGCGACCGACGTTGTCGTCGGCCCGGAACGCCAGAACCGCCAGTATGCTGCGGAGTTTCACCCCGCTGAGCGTTGCCTCCACGTCTCCGAACCTTGATCGCATCGGGCCGAGGATGCCTATGCGCGCAGAGTCCATCGTCCTCGTTCCTTCTGCCACGGCAGCCGACACCGAATGACGGGGGACGCACTCCTTAACCCCAGGAACCCGGGTGACCGCTGGGCAACTCCCCAGAAAGCCAGATCTTGGCTTGACAACGGAAGACTAACGACGCGGGTAGTTGTCGTGGCACCCACACCTTCAGGTAGGGCCACTCGGCGGATCGGGGGAGTCAATCGAGCGGGGTAGAACCATTCCGCTGACCGGGCCGTGACCGCGGCAGATTTTGCCTCATCGGGCGGGGGTCGCCGGAATCGGTGGCGGTGGCGGGCTCCGGATAATCGGCGGGAATCGGCACATCCCACGCCATCGGGCGGTGGCATTCACTCGGTCGGCGGTTGATCTGCTGTTTCGCCGAGGAATTTCCGGCCGGATCGGCATTCGGTCGCACGGGGTGGGCGCCGAGCGGGCCAGGGCGACGATGTGAGAGTATGATCGGTCGTATGGAAAACGGGTCGGAGCGCACGGCTCAGCGTTCGGCCGCCGGGGTCGTGTCGGCCCGCGACGCGGACGAGATCACCGACAAGCGGGTCCTGCGCGGGATGCGGAGCCGTCAGATCGTGCTGCGCGAGGCCGTGGACGTCGCCTCGCTGGAAGGGCTGGAGGGCGTCAGCTTCGGCCGGCTCTCCGCCGCCACCGGCATCAGCAAGGCCGGGGTCCAGACGTTGTTCCGTAGCAAGGAAACCCTCCAGCTGACCACCATCGAGTACGCGCGCGAGCTGTTCCTGGACACCGTGGTGGCGCCGGCGCGGTCGGTCACCCACGGCGTCGCGCGGCTGCGCGCGCTGATCGGGAACTGGATCGACTACGCCGAGCGGCCGCTGTTCGCCGGCGGCTGCTTCTGGGTGGCCAACCTGGCCGACTACGACAGCAAGCCGGGCCCGATCCGGGACGCGCTGCGCCGCCAGCGGCAGGAGTGGGTCGGCCTCATCGCCGCCGAGCTGCGGCACGCGGTGGCGGCCAAGGAGATCGGCGACCTCGACGCGGACCTGGCGGCGTTCCAGATCGACGCCGTGCTGTGCGCGACCAACACCTCGATGCGCCTCGGCGACGACGATGCGGCGGACAAGGCCCGCCGCATCGTCGAGGCAATCCTGAGCTGAGGCCGACTCAGCGCGCCTTGGCCGCCTTGGGCATCAGGAACACCAGCGCGGCCACGACCACCGCGATCGCGAACACCGCCAGCGAGGCCATGGCGAAGCCGTGGCCCGCGGCCTGGACCCGGCCGTCCACGTCGGGGCGGAACGACGTGAAGAACACCACGCCGATCACCGCGACGCCCAGGGCCGCGCCGACCTGCTGGGCGGTGGAGAGCGCGCCGGAGGCCATGCCGACCGCCGCCGGCTCGATCCGCGCCAGCACCGAGTTGAGCAGCGGCGTGATGAGCAGGCCGCCGCCGACGCTCTGCAGCATCAGGGTCGGGATCACCGTGGCCGGGCTCATGGGGCCGCCGGTCAGCAGCACCACCGCGGTCGACAGGTAGCCGATCGCCAGCACGATCGAGCCGACCTCCAGCACCCGTCGCCCGTACTTCGGCACGAGTCGGCCGGCGACCATGCCGAAGATGAAGAACATCACCGCGGCCGGCGCGTACACCAGGCCCGACTGCAGCGCCGAGAACCCGAGCCCGTCCTGCAACGACACCGCCAGCGACAGGTAGTACGACGTCAGCAGCGCGTACACGCAGATGACCAGCAGCAGGCCGAGCGAGAACGAGCGCTTGCGGAACAGGGTCAGGTCCATCAACGGGTCGCCGCCACTGCCGGCCACCCGCCGCTCGACGGCCACGAACACCGCGAACGCGGCCAGGCTGCCGGCGAAGCAGACCCACGTCCACCACGGCCAGCCCTGCTCGCGGCCCTGGATGAGGGGGAAGGTGAGCAGGAACAGGGCCGCGCTCAGCGCCGCCACGCCCGGCATGTCCAGCCGGCGCGCGCCGGCCGCCTTCGACTCCGGCACGAACTTGGCCGCCAGCGCGAGGGTCACGATGCCGATCGGCACGTTGACCCAGAAGACCGAGCGCCAGTCGGAGCCGAACAGGTTGGCCCCGATCAGCAGCCCGCCGATCAGCTGGCCGCCGATGGTGCCGAGGCCGATGACCACGCCCAGGATGCCGAACACGCGGTGTCGGCCCTCGGCCGGCACGAGCAGCGTGATCACGCCGAAGACCTGCGGCACCACCATGGCCGCGCCCAGGCCCTGCACGATGCGCGCGACGACCAGCATGCCGGGGCCGGTGGCCATCGCGCAGGCCACGGAGGCGAGGGTGAAGACCACGATGCCGAGCATGAAGATCCGCTTGCGGCCGTAGAGGTCCGCGATGCGGCCGGCGGTGATCATGAACACCGCGTAGCTGAGCTGGTAGCCGGCGAGCACCCACTGGAGCTCGCCCGCGGTGGCGCGCAGGTCGGCCTGGATCGCGGGCCCGGCCACGATCGCGATGTAGGAGTCGAGGATCGCCATGAACATGCCGATCATGACGGTCGCCACGGGGGGCCACGGGATCGCGGGCGGCGCCTCCGGTGGACTCGCGACAGCTTGTTGCCTGGCATTCGTCACGAAGGCCGTTCCCTTCTCGTCGGACGCCGGACCCGACGATCCGGCCGGAGGCGAGGCTCACCCGCGGACCGGGGGTGTCCGCGGGTGACCCGCGCACAACAGAGCATACATGCGACCGTATGTTTATCGCAACGTGGCCGGGTTTACTGCAACGTGGCCGGGTTTACGGCAACGTGGCCGGCACGGCGCGGGGCACGGCGGTCAGGACGTAGGCGTCCGGGTCGGGGCGGCGGGTGGCCCGCCAGTAGCTGGTGCCGGTGCCCGGCCAGGACTGGCGGTTGGCCCCGGTGTGGTCGAGGAACCAGCTGTGGCAGCCGCCGGTGTTCCACACCGACCGCGACAGCTTGCCGTGCAGCCAGGAGTTGAACTTCCGCTGCACCTCGGCCCGCACGTCAAGCCGGGTGGCCCCGCGCGTCTTCATCAGGCGCAGGCATTCCACGATGTAGTGCAGCTGCGCCTCGATGACGAACAGGATCGACTGCGCGCCGCCGCCGGAGTTCGGGCCCATGACCATGAACATGTTCGGGAAGCCGGACACGGTCATGCCCAGGTAGGCGGTCATGCCGTCGCGCCAGGCGTGCTGGATGGTCTCGCCGCCGCGGCCGACGATGTGCTCGTGTGCGCACCGGTTGTCGGTGCTGAAGCCGGTGCCGAGGATGACCACGTCGGCCCGGTGCAGTTCGCCGTCGTTGTCGCGGATGCCGGTCTTGGTGAACTCGGCGACGCCGCTGGTCACGAGGTCGACGTTCGGCTGCTGCATGGTCGGGAAGTAGTCGTTGGTGAGCAGGATCCGCTTGCAGCCGATCTGGTACGAGGGCGTGAGCTTGGCCCGCAGCACCGGATCGGCCACCTGCTTGTCCAGCGTCCGGCGCGCGGCGATCTCCAGGATCTTCACGAAGCGGGGGTGCAGGAACGCCAGCACCGGCAGCTCGTGCGTCCAGTAGGCGGCCAGCCGGTAGAGCCGCTGCACGAACGGCGCCAACCGGAACGCCTTGCGCTCCCGGTCGCTGAGCGGGCGGTCGGCCTTGGGCAGCACCCAGTGCGCGTTGCGCTGGAAGACGTCCACGTGCGCGGCCTGGCCGACGATCTCCGGAATGAACTGCGCGGCGCTCGCCCCGGTGCCGATCACCGCGACGCGCTTGCCCTTGAGGTCCACGGAGTGGTCCCACTGCGCCGAGTGGAACACCGCGCCGCCAAAGCGTTCCATGCCAGGGAAGTCCGGCCGGTTCGGCAGATGCAGGGCGCCGTGGGCGAGCACGACGATCCGTGGCCGGAACTCCTCGCCGGAGCGGGTGCGCACGTGCCAGCGGTCGGCCGCCTCGTCGAACTCGTAGGACACCGCCTCGGTGTTGAAGCGCACGAAAGGCTCCAGGTCGTGGTCCTTCACCACGCGCCGGATGTAGTCGAGGATCTCCGGCTGGCCGGCGTACATCCGGCTCCAGTTCCGGTTGGGCGCGAAGGAGTAGGAGTACATGACGCTGGCCACGTCGCAGGCGCAGCCGGGATAGGTGTTCTCCCGCCAGGTGCCGCCCACGCTGTCGGCCTTCTCCAGGATCACGAAGTCCCGCTGCCCGGCCGCCAGCAGTTTCACCGCCATGCCGAGCCCGGCCATGCCGGAGCCCACGATGAGGACGTCCGGCGACTCGGTCGCCCCTGCTTCGTTCGGTGTGGACGCCACGACCGTCTCCTCACGTGTTCGCGCGCGGATGTCTCGGCCTCGGATCATCCGCGCCGGCCCTGAAACGCCTCTGCCACACCGAACGGGGCGAGGTCAGGGGCTCGTCAGAGCGCTTTGCGATGATCGCGGCGTCGATCCTCGGACCGGGCGCGATGGGAGTTGAAGTTCCCGCGTGAACACTGCAGAGCAGGCACGACCGCGGCATGTGCGCGTGATAGTGATCGGCGGCGGGCTGTCCGGCGTCGCCGCGGCGGTGCGCCTGCGCCGTGAGGGCCACGAGTTCCTGGTCCTCGAACGCGGGGAGCAGGTCGGCGGCACGTGGCGTGACAACACCTATCCCGGCGCGGCGTGCGACGTGCCCTCGCACCTCTACTCCTTCTCGTTCGCGCCCAACCCGGCGTGGACACGCTCGTTCTCGCGGCAGGGCGAGATCCAGGACTACATCGTCGACGTGGTGCGCCGGCATCGCCTGCGGGACAACCATGTCTTTGGCTGCGAGGTGCTGTCCACGCGGTGGAGCGACGCCGATTCGCGGTGGGAGCTGGAGACCACCAAGGGCCGCTTCACCGCCGACATCGTGGTGGCGGCCTTCGGCGCGCTGTGCGAGCCGGCCCGGCCCGACATCCCCGGCATCGAGGACTTCGACGGCACGGTCTTCCACTCCGCCCGCTGGGACCACGACGCCGACCTGAGCGGCAAGCGGGTCGCGGTGATCGGGTCCGGGGCCTCGGCGATCCAGATCGTGCCCGGGATCGCCGACCGGGTCGGGCAGTTGGAGGTCTACCAGCGGACGCCGCCGTGGATCCTGCCGCGGATGGACCGCCGCTACACCGCCGTCGAGCGCTTCGCCTGCCGGCGCGTGCCGTTCTACCAGCGGCTCATGCGCACCGCGATCTACTGGGCGCGCGAGGCGCAGGTGGTCGGGCTGGCCAAGAACCCGCTGCTGATGCTGCCGATGGAGCTGGCCGCCCGGGCCAAGCTGCGCATGCAGGTGCGGG
Organism: Kutzneria sp. NPDC051319; assembly: GCF_040682195.1. Lineage (NCBI taxonomy): Bacteria > Bacillati > Actinomycetota > Actinomycetes > Pseudonocardiales > Pseudonocardiaceae > Kutzneria > Kutzneria sp. NPDC051319. The sequence continues at coordinate 56,782 of NZ_JBFBAM010000046.1, forward strand.
ACCGGGCGCTGCGGCGCAAGTTCACGCCAGGCTATCGCCTGGGGTGCAAGCGGATCCTGATCTCCAACGACTACTACCCGACCTTCGCCAAGCGCCACGTCCGGCTGGTCACCGAGGGCATTCAGCAGATCAAGGCCAACGCGCTGGTCACGGCCGACGGCGAGGTGCACGAGGCCGACGTCATCGTGCTGGCCACCGGCTTCCAGATCGCCGACTCGCCGTCGCACCGGCGGATCTTCGGCCGCGACGGGCGCAGCCTCGGCGACGTGTTCGACCAGGTCGGGCGGGAGTGCTACAAGGGGACCACGATCGCCGGCTTCCCGAACATGTTCTTCATGGTCGGCCCGAGCACGGGTCTGGGCCACAGCTCGATGATCTACATGATCGAGGCGCAGGTGAACTACCTCGCCGACGCGCTGGCCACCATGCGCCGGGCCCGGATCCGCACGGTCGAGGTGCGCCGTCCGGCGCAGGAGGCCTTCGCCCGCATGCTTCAGCGGCGGATGGCCGGCAGCGTGTGGGACAGGGGCGGCTGCGCCAGCTGGTACCGGGACAAGCACGGCCGCAACACCACGCTGTGGCCCGGATTCTCCTTCGAGTTCGCCCGCCTCACCCGGCAGTTCGACCTCGACGCCTACGCCATCTCGACGGAGGACGCACCATGAGCACGGGATTCACGGGCAAGGTAGCGGTGATCACCGGCGCCGGCTCGGGCATCGGCCGCGCGCTGGCCGTGGACCTGGCCGCCCGCGGCGCCCGGCTCGCACTGTCCGATGTGGACCGTGACGGGCTGGAGGCGACCGCGGTGCGCTGCGAGGCCCGCGGGGCCGAGGTGCGCACGGACCAGCTCGACGTCACCGAACGCGAGGCCGTGCTGGCCTACGCGGCGGCGATGAGGGCGCATTTCGGTGTGGTCAACCAGGTCTACGCCAATGCCGGCATCGCCTACTACGGGGAAGTGGCGCGGGAGGAGTTCAAGGACATCGAGCGGGTGCTCGACGTGAACTTCTGGGGCGTGGTCAACACGGCCAAGGCCTTCCTGCCGCACCTGATCGACTCCGGCGACGGGCACGTGGTCGCCGTGTCCAGCCTGTTCGGCCTGATCACGCTGCCGGGGCAGAGTTCGTACTCGGCGTCGAAGTTCGCCGTGCGGGGGTTCACCGAGTCGCTACGGCAGGAGATGCTCGTGGCCCGGCATCCGGTGCGGGTCAGCTGCGTGCACCCGGGCGGGATCAGGACGTCGGTGGCGCGCAGCGCCGGCGTGGCCGACGGGCTCGACCCGGATTCGGTGGCGCGGGTCTTCGACCGGCGGATGGCCTTGCACAGCCCGGAAATGGCCGCCAGGACGATCCTCACGGGCGTGCAGCGGCAGCGGGCGCGGATTCTCATCGGCGGCGAGGCCAAGCTGTTCGACCTGCTCAACCGGGTCACGCCGACCGGCTCGCAGCGGTTCTGGGCCTGGTACTCGCGGTTCCTCGCCGTGGCGCCGCGCAAGCAGGCGTCGTGAACCAGCCGTCGATCCCGCTGCCGCTGGCCCGCGCGCTGCTGCATCCCTTTTACCGGTTGACCTTCCAGCGGTGGCTGCCGTGGAAGGTGCAGCGGCTCCTGCTCGACGTCGCGGCGCGCACGCAGCCGATGCCGCCCGGAGCCACCACGCGCACGCTGTGGCTCGGCGAACGGCGGGCCGAGGTCGTCTCCGCCGGCGAGACGGCCGGGCCCGGGGCGGTGCTGTACCTCCATGGCGGCGGGTACACCGTGGGTTCGATCGCCACGCACCGGTCGCTGGCCGCGCACCTGGCCCGGGCAGCTGCGCGGCCGGTCTACCTGTTGGACTACAGGCTCGCTCCCGAGCACCCCTGCCCGGCCCCGGTGCAGGACGCGGTGGCGGCCTTCGACGCGCTGGGCCGGGCCGGGTACGCGTCCGGCACGATCGCGCTGGCCGGTGATTCCGCGGGCGGCGGCATCGCGCTGGCCGCCGCGCAGGCCATCGTCGCGCGGGGCGGCGTGCAGCCCGCCGCGCTGGTGCTGCTCTCGCCGTGGGCGAACCCGGCCAAGCGCGCCTCGCGGCACCGTGACCTGGTCGTCAACCGGCCTTGGGGCTTCGCCTGCGCGGACGCCTACCGCGGCGACGGCGATCCGGTCGACCCGGTGTACGCGCCGCAGCTGGGCCCGATGGCCGGGCTGCCGCCGACGTACCTGCACGCCGGGCTGCGGGAAATGCTCTACGACCAGTGCCTGCAACTCGCGGTCCTGCTGCGCCGTGCCGGAATTCAACTGCGTTATGTGGAAAGCCCGGATCTCTGGCACGCCGGTCAGGTTCAGGCCGGTCTCGTCCGCGCTGCCGCCGATTCGCTGGAGGACGTCGGCGATTATCTACGTCGAATATTCGACACGGCGAAATCAATAGTTTCCTGAGTGTTCGAACCCGGGTAGTCGAGGATGGCTCGGTTCCGGATAACGTCCCGTCGACGTCGCGAAACGAGGTCGGGCAACCGTGACCTGGGTCACGCGAGGGAGCTGCCCGTAAGGGCGGGCTTTTATTGGGCCCAACCCCGGTGTGGTCACGCCGTCCCCACCGGGGACGATTCAGGATCGATCTTGAAAAGAGCAAGGGGAGCAGGGGTTTGGGCGGATGACGCGCCCTTGCGCGTGTGCTTTACTGGCTGAGCGTTGACCACGTCGGGGGAAGTGGGTTGACCTATGAGCCATGGGGAAAGTCGGGCCGCGCCGGAGGCCGTCGGAGAAGCGGCGCCGTCGCTGGTCAGCGACGTCCTGTACCTGATCGCGGCCCTGCGCGCGGACATTTCCGAGCCCGATACGTTCCGATTGGTGAGTGAGGCCGGAATCCATCTGATCAGGGGCGATCTGGAGCCGTCGCTGGCCCTGATCGACAAGGCGCTCCAGCGGCTCGACCCGGACGGGGGCGGCTATCTGGACGTGCTCGCGCTGCGCATGTTCCTGCTCGAGTTCGTCGACCGGGGCTCGGACCGGTGGAAAACCTACGGCGCCGGCCAGGTCACCCCGGCCGCCGGCCCGCCGCGCATTGTCTCGCTCTGCATACAGTCGAATATCCAATGGCACTCCGGCAACCTTTTCGACGGCCTGATGCTCAATCGGAGCGCGATTCACGGCGTCGACCGCGAGACGCCGGTGTGGAACCTGTACGCGCAGCTGCTGCTGGCCAAGAAGCTGTCCGACATCCACATCGCCGACCAGGCGGCCGGCGTCGTCACGACCATCCAGAACCTGGTGGACAGCGCCGGCCTGCACGCGTTCGGGGCGCTGGTGCCGTCGCTGCGTTCACTGCTCGACCTCCAGGCCGGCCGGTACGACGAGGCGCTGGAGCAGGTCGACGAGACCGTCGCCACCGCGGCCGAGCGGGCCTGCACGGCCGGCGTCAAGCTCGCGCTGTCGGTGGCCGCCACGGTGTACCTGGCTCGCAACGAGCCGGGACGTGCGGCCGAGGCGCTGCACGCCTACCACACCAACACCACCGACTACGAGCTGCCGGATTCCGTCGCCCGCGCGACGTTCGCGGAGATCGCCCTCGTGGCCGCCGCCGAGGGCCCGCGCGCGGCGGCCGAGCAGATCCGGGCCAACTGGCGGGCGCTGGCCACCACGTCCGGCTGTTTCGTCGAGGACCTGACGCGCCCGTCGTGGCTGGTCGCCGTGGCGCGCCGCGCCGGCGACGCCGAGCTGGCCGGGCGGGCGCTGGCGGCGATCGAGCGGCTGGCCGGCGACAATCCGGGCGTACCGCTGCTGGGCCGGGCCGCCGGCTACGCGCGGTCGGCCTTCGAGGGCCAGCCCTTGTGCCCACGTTCGGTGCTGGACGTGGGCGCGGCCCGGACCGCCCCGTGCCACGATCCGGTGAAGCCGCCCGGCCCGCGCACCTCGCTCGGGGAGCTCTCCGAGCGGGAGGACGAGATCGCGCGGCTGGTCGCCCGGGGGCTGACCAACCGCCAGGTCGCCACCCACCTCGGCATCTCGCCGCACACGGTGAACTTCCACCTGCGGCGCATCTTCCGGAAGCTGTCCATCACCACCCGCGTCCGGCTGAGCCACCTCATCGCGCAGGTCGACTCCGAGCACGGGACGCCGGTCAGCCCGTGACCGCGGCGGTGATCAGCCGCCGGGTCCGGTCCGGGTCGAGCCGGTCGAGCCGTTCCAGGTCGTCCAGCACCCCGGCCGAGCCGCCGGTGGCGAGGAACTTCGCCCGGACGATCGCCCGGTGGTCCCGGCGGGTGTCCGGGCCGGCCGAGCCGATCGGCGCCGCGCACGACTCCGTCGCGGCCGACCCGCCGGCCAGCTCCAACTCCAGCCGGGCGCCGATGGCCATCGTCGCTTCGGCGAACGACTCCTGCGGCGGGCCGAGCGCGGCCAGCACCGCCGCCGCGTCGTCACCGGCCCAGGCCAGCAGCTCCGGCAGTTTCAACGCACGGTCGCCGGCCTGCCGCAACGCCTCGCCCAGCGGGGAGGTCGCCTGCGCCATTCGCACCGAGACGTCCCAGTCGTGGGCGACGATCACCTTCGCCGCCAGATCCCACCGCGCCTCGTCGGCCAGCGCCGCCGGCGCCAGGTCGTCCGGGCCGAAACTTCCCTTGAGCAGCAAGCACGCCACGCCGTAGCCGACGGAGAGCGTCGCCGCCGCGGCCGGGGTGCCGGGGCCGGCGAGGAACGGTGCGACCTTGCGCTCCAGCTGCCAGGTCAGCAGCGAGGCGTGCACGACGATCTTCTGCACCCGCGAGGCGTCCAGCGGCCCATGGGTCCGGTGCAGCCGCTCGGCGCAGTCGAAGGCCGCGTGCAGGTACGCGCTGCCCGGGAAACGCTTGTAGGTCAACGTGTCCGTGTGCCAGCGGCGGCCGAGGCCGAGCGTGACCGCCTCCGGCAGCGGCACCACGGACAGCTGCGCGAGCAGGCCCTCCGGCGCCTCGATGATCGACTCCGACCCGGTGAGCCCGGCCGCGGCCGCGTCGCAGGCGTCGAGCGCCAGCCTTACTGGGCCCGACGCGCTGAGCGCCTTCAGGTCGCTGGTCACGACGCCGTGGTGCAGCGGCACCGGCACGATGCCGAGCGCCAGGCCCAGCGCGGACGTCCACTGCTCGGCCGGCGCACGCCGGGCGTGCAGCCGTGCGACCACCGCGCTGGCCAGGTGGGTGTGCGTGTTGGTCTGGCCGCGGAAGAACGGGCTGAGGATGGTCGCCGCGGAGATCCGCGCCGCGCACTCGTTGGCCGCCACGGCCGCCGTCAGCAGCGTTTCGCCGTCGAGACCGCCGTGGCGGGCCTCAGCGATGGCAACGTTCACCGCACCGGCCGAGATGTGCCCGGAGTAGGCCACTTCGTCGAAGTCGATCGCGGTGGCCAGCGCCGCCAGCACCTGCGCGGCGCGGGTCGGGTCCTCCTGCGTCGGCGCCCCGTAGGCGGCGACCAGCGCCCGCCCGACCGGCAGCCGCAGCGAAGCCCGCACCGCCGCGAGGTTCGACACGACCTGGCTCCGCGCCGCCGCCCGGGTCCGCTCGGGCACGTCGGCCCAGGTCAGCTCGCGGGCCCAGGCGGTGAGCAGCTGGGATCGGGTGGGGGATTGGGTTGTGGTCACCGGTGTCCTCCGGGGACGTTGGTCCGGGGCAGTTCGCGGGCCCAGGTCGGCTCGTCGGGCCGGGGCGTGGACTGCTTCGCCGTCACCGGTGGCCGCCCGGCACGAGCGCCTGGTACGCCCGATCGTGCCAGGCCAGCGGCCGGCCCCGGCCGATCCGCACGCCGGACACCCGCCCGTAGACCACCTGGTGGTCGCCGACCTGGGTGCTGTCGTGCAGTTCGCACCAGGCCACCGCCAGCGCGCCGCTGATCACGGGTCGGCCGTCCACCAGCCGGACCTCGTAGCCCAGGTCGGCGAACCGCGTGCTGTCGCTGGGGGAACGGGAGAAACGGTCGGCCAGGTCGGGCTGGTCGTCGGCCAGCAGATGCACGGCGAAGCAGCCGGCATGGCGGATGGCGGTGAGCGTGCGGGAGTCCAAAGCCATGCAGCACAACAGGATCGGCGGCCGCAGGGACACGCTGGTCACCGTGCTCACGGTCGTGCCGGACCAGCCCGAGGGGCCGCAGGCGGTGACCACGGCGACCCCGGCGGTCAGCTTCCGGTAGTACTCGCGGCAGGCCTCGGCCAACGTCGGGTCCAGGGTGGCGGTCATCGCCGACCGAACCAGGTCGGAGCCTCGGCCGGGGTGAGCACGGCCAGCGCGGCCGGCAGCGCGGTCAGGTCGTAGGCCGGGCCGGTAGCGGGCATGACCTCACCGTCGTGCTCGTACAGCACCGGCTGCCCGTCCAGGCGCTCCACGGTGATCCGCTCGCCGCGGCCCCAGCACACGCCGGGCAGCTGGTACAGCGTGCGCCCGACGGCCGCCTGGCCGAAGTCCATCAGCTCCACCGACGCCGGGATCACCGTGATGTCGAGCAGCCCATCATCCACAATGGACTCTGGAACGAGGTGCAGAACGCCGCCGCGGTAGGGGAAACCGCCGGCGATGGTCTCCACGATGCCGCCCTCGTAGATCACCTCGCCGTCGACCGTGACGCGGCCGGCATAGGGCACGTGGCTCTGCATCGCGGCCAGCGACGCGGCGATCAGCAGCTCCCGCCCGGTCTCCGGCCGGCCGAGCCGGGCCAGCAGGCTCTCCGCGAACAGGCCGCTGCCCGAGCCCAGCACGACGACGTGGCCGGTCTGCTCGACGCGGGCCAGATCGAGGTGGCGGACCACGGCCTCGCCCCGCAGCGCGGTCGCGGCGACGGTCTCCCACGGCGCGTCGTCCCACAGCCCGCGGTAGGTGGAGTTGCCGGTGCCGGCCGGCGCGACCAGCAGCGGCGGCACCGCGGCGCCGGCCTCGCGGGCCCGGTGCAGGCCGGTGACGACCTCGCAGATCGTGCCGTCGCCGCCGACGCCCGTGATGACGTCCGGCGGGTTCTCGCCGACGGCCAGCTTGAAGGCGAGGTCCGTGGCGTCGCCCGCGGCCGTGGTCTCCACGGTGTCCAGCGTCGCCGTGCCGACGGCGGCCAGCGCGGCCACCGCCTTCGCGCCGTCGCCGCCCGCCGCCGGGTTCACGATCGCGGTGACTCGCAGACGTGGGTTCATCTGGTTCAGACCTCTCGTGAGCAGTTCAGCCGAGACGGCGCACGACACGCATGCGCGTGCCCTGCTTGGGGATCATCGTGATGTGGTGCATCCGGTCGTCCTCGTCGGCCGGGTCGACCGCCTCGATCGCCACCGTGCGCAGGATCGCCGCGACCACGGTCTCGATCTCCACCTGGGCGAACATCGCGCCGATGCACCGGCGCACGCCCCCGCCGAACGGCAGCCACGCCTGCGCGGACGGGTTCCCGTCCAGCCAGCGCTCCGGCCGGAACGCAGCGGCGTCGGCGTCCCACCAGCGCTCGTCCCGACCGACCACGCCGATCGCCGGCACCACGGTCGCGCCCGCCGGCAGCTGGTAGCCGGCCAGCTCGATGGGCTCGGTCAGCCGCCGGGCCACGTTCTGGATCACCGGCCGCACCCGCAGCGCCTCCTTGAACACCGCGGTGCGGTACGGGTCCTTGGGGTCGTCGAGGCCACGGCGCAGCCGCGCGTGCGCCTCGGGATGGCGCAGCAGCCGCTCGAACAGCCAGGCCAGCCCGACCGCGGTCGTCTCGTGCCCGGCCATCAGCAGCGTCATGACCTCGTCACGCACGTCCCGGTCGTCGGCGTCCGGGTCCTCCAGCAGCATCGACAGCACGTCGGTGCGCCCGGCCCGGTCCGGGTCCTGGCGGCGCAGCGCGATCTCCTGGTAGATCAGACGATCGGCGTGCTCCAGGTTGCGCACGACATTGCGCCACGGCCAGTACTTGCCCAGGCCCGGCCGGATCAACACCAGGATGCCGGTCAGGTTCATGTCGGCGACCTTGTGCAGCGCCTCGCTCATGGCCAGCGCCCGCGCCGGGTCGTCAACGCCGAGCACCGCCTTGACGATGATCTCCAGCGTCAGCGCGTAGGAGCGGTCCAGGAACCGGAACGGGCGGTCCACCGGCCAGCGCCGCGCCTCGTCCTCGGCGATCCGGCGCATGGTGGCCACCAGCCCGGCGATGCGGTCGTGGTGGAACGGCGGCATCATCCGCTTGCGCTCGGGCTTGTGCTCGGGCGCGTCCAGCGTCAGCAGCGAGTTGCGGCCGACGATCGGCAGCAGATTCCAGTTTCCCTTGCCGCCGTGGAAGATCTCCGGCGCGCCGCGGAACACCTCGCGGATGTGCTCGGGGTCGCGCAGGATGACGAACGGGCCGTGCGGGATCAGCCGCAGCGTCACGATGTCGCCGAACTGGTCGAACATCTGCGGCATGTAGCGCTGGCGCTCGCGCCAGTAGTGGAACGTCTGCACAGCCGGCGAGGTCGACGGCCCCGGCGGCAGGCCATCGGTCCGAGGCGGGCTGGTGGTGTTCGCGGCGGCCCTCATGACAGCCTCTCCCTCGGTCGGTCGGACTGCCCGGCGGACAGCCAGGCCAGGTAGCCGTCGAGCGCCCGGCCGGCCAGGCCGCCGCGCGGCAGCCACGGCGCCTTCGGTCGCAACCAGGGCAGCGCGAAGGACAGGTGGTCCTTGCGGCCGGTGGCGATCCAGCGCGCCACGTGCGCGCCGTTGGCCACCGACACCGCCAGGCCGTGCCCGTTGCAACCGCCGACGTTGAAGATCCCCGGATCACGGGAATCGTTGCCCAGCAGCGGAAGTCCATCCCGGGTCATCCCGACCGGCCCGGCCCACGCCGACTCGATGTCCACATCGGACAGTTCCGGGGCCAGTGCCCGCGCAGCGGCGCGCAGGCGGCCCGGCGACGGTGCGAGCGAACCGTAGGCACCGCGGCGCACGACGCCGCCTCCGACCACGATTCGATCGTCCGACGTGAGCCGGAAGTACGGCGACAGCTCGCCATGCTCGATCAACGTGTCGGTGCGCAGACTTTCCACCGCGGCCAGCGCGGCCGGCGGCAGCTTGCCGGTGACGCCGGCCTGCACCCGCACCCCGAACACCCCGGCGGGCGTGCCCGGGATGCCGCCGTAAGCGTTGAGCGCCACCACAACTCGGTCGGCCGACAGCTCCGCGTCGTCGGTGCGCACGATCGTCACCAGCCCTCGCCGGATCTCGCGGACCGGGCTGCGCTCGTGGATCGTCACACCGCGCTGCTCGGCGATCCGGGCCAGCTGTCCGGTCAGCGCGGCCGGATCCAGCGTCGCGGCCGGCTCGTACCGCAACGCGCCGAGATACCCCTGCGCGAAGGCCGGCAGTTCCCCTTGCGATACCAGCGAAATCGGCAGCCCGAGCGCGCGGGCCGCGTCGGCTTCGCGCTGCTGGGCCTGGGCCGCAGCCTCATCCGGTGCGACGACCAGCTGGCCGCCCGGGATCAGATCGCACTCGATCCGATGCTCCTCGACGAGCGCGAGCACCGCCCGCACCGCCTCCACCGACCACAGGTAGGCCGACCGCGCCACGTCGTCGCCGAACCGACGCCGTGCCACCGCGAGCGGCGGCCCGACTCGGGGGCCGAGCAGGCCGGTGCCGCGCCCGCTCGCGCCGGCCGCGCAATGGTCGGCCTCCACCACGACGATCCGCAGTTCCGGTGCGAGCCGGGCCAGCTCCGCCGCCGCGGTCAGGCCAGTCAGACCGGCTCCCACGACCGCGACGTCACACCGCTGATGGCCACGCAGCCGGGGCCGCGAACCGGGGTCGCCGGTCTCGCTCCACGGCGTCGCGTTCATCGCCACCGCCGGGACAACCGCCGCTGGGAGAAACGGCCCTGGGAGAACCGGCTCTGCCCGGTGACGGCGCGGGCGATGGCCCGGGCATCCACCGCCATGTCCGGGATCTGCCCGGACGGCACGCGGAACCCGGTGAAGTACAGTCCCGGCGCGTGGGGCGCGGTCTGGCCGCCGTGCACGAGCGGCCGGCCGCCGGGCTCCGCGAGCACACCGAGGTGCCCGAGCAGGCCCTCTAGGCCCGGCCGCTGGCCGGTGGCCGCGATCACGGTGTCCGGCTTGATACTTGTGCCGCCGTCGAGCAGCACTGTCTTGCGGTCGAAGGCATTGACCGCGCGCACGATCTCCACCGTGCCGTCACGAACCGCCTCGACCAGGCCACGGTCGATCGAGCCGTAGGTGTGCCCGGAGCGCGCGATGCCGGCCATCGTGCCCTCCACGGGCGGGTTCAGCCCGTAGGCGCTCAGGTCGCCCCACTGCACGCGGTGCATCAGCAGGCTGACCCGGTTCACCAGCCAGGGCGGCATCTTCGCGTGCTTGACCGACTGGCTCAGCAGCGACGTCAGCGGGCTGAGCTTGAACAGCAACGGGTTGTGCCGGATGGACATCCGCACCCGCGACGCCCCGGCCGCGGCCGCCGCCACGGCGATGTCGATGCCGGTCGGGCCGCAGCCGACGACGAGAACGTCCTTGCCCGCGAACGGTTCCGGCACCGTGTAGTCGCGGGCGTGCAGGAACTCGCCCTCGAAGTCGGCCAGGCCCGGCCAGTCCGGCACGAAGGTCGTGCGGTGCAGGCCGGTGGCGATCACCAGGTGGTCGGTGGCCAGGTCGCCGATCGAGCTGCGCACCAGCCACCGGCCGCCCTCGCGGTCGACGCGGTGCACCTCCGTGCCGTAGCGGACGTCCGGGTCCAGCCTCTCGACGTACTTGCGCAGGTAGTTGGCGAAGTCGTCGCGCATCGGCCACGGGCCGAACTCGGCCGACAGCTTCATGCCCGGCAGGTGGCTCAGCCGCCGCCACGAGTTCATCCGCAGCGAAGGGTAGTAGGAGGTCCAGGTGGAGAAGGCGAACTGCGCCCGGTCGAGGACCAGCGGGGCCAGCCCGGCCTCCTTCAGCGTCCACGTCGCCGCGAGACCGGCGGGACCGGCGCCGATGACGATCGGGCGCGCATTGCTCAGCGACACGAGGTTGCTCATGGGTCAGATCCGCTCCGGCTGGGGCTGCTGCGGGCGCTGCGGCGCCCGGGTGATGGTCTTGTCGAACTCGGCGAACCCGGTTGTCGCCTCGGGTTCGAACGGCACCCGGAACGACTTGAGGAAGTTGCCGAAGATCGCGCGGTCGCCGCACAGGTGGACCGGCACCATCAGCAGCGCCCACTCGAAGCCGAACAGCCAGATCCACAGGCCCACCACGACCGCCTGGGTGACCAGGCTGTGCATGGTGTTGTAGAGGACGTAGTAGACCTTGGAGATCTTCTTGTCGGGCGAGCGCCGGTAGGCGATCGCGCCGGGGATGTAGCCGATCACGTCGATGTAGGCGAACAGCGCCACGGCGGGGATCCACCGGATCTCGCCGATGTGGATGAGCAGCAGCACGACGCCCACCACGAGCGCGACGCCGTACTCCGCGCGCAGCAACAGCAGCGTGGTCCGGCTCTCGAAGCGGTTGATGTGGTCCATCTCGGCCTTCTTCCCGGAGTCAGGCGGTCAGAACGGGGTCGGGCTCGCGCCGGCGCCGCAGCCGGGCGCTCACCGCGGCGGCGATGGCCGGATCGCCGACGACCGTGGCCTCGCCGAGCAGCTGGTGCACGATCAGGGCGATGCCCTCCTTGAGCACCTTGGTGGCGATCGGCTCCAGCACGCCGGCCAGGCTGGGGATGCCGAAGTCGAAGGTCGCCTCGAAGCGCACCTGGCAGCCGCCCGGGGCCGCCGTCACGCCCCACGAGCCGCGGAAGACCTCGAAGTCCCCGGTGGTCTGCTCGAACACGATGCGGCGCTGCTCGGACTGGAAGTAATCGACCTCGGTCCAGCGCAGCAGGCCGTTGCGGAAGAAGATCTCCCAGTCGCTCAGCAGCGGGCCGCCGTCCTCGCGGCCGTGCACGACCACGGCGTTGACCTCGTCGACGAGCTCGGGATATCGCTCGAACTCGCAGATCCGCCGGTAGGCCTCGGCGGCGCCGACAGTGTCGGCCCGCAGGGTCAGTTCCAGGCTACGCATCGGTCACCTCGGGGTTGTTGGCGGCGACCTCGGCGGCCGCGCGCTCGAACCGGTCGATGAGGAAGTCCACATCGGACTCGGTCAGCGTCGCCGGCGGCGTGAACCGCACGACGTGGTCGGAGTTGAGGGAGATGTTGGCGATGATGTCGTTGGCCACCAACGCCAGCAGCAGGTCCGCCGCCAGCGCCGGGTCGGCGAAGTCGACGCCGATCAACAGGCCCGCGCCACGCACCTCGCACCGGTGATGGGGCAGCCGGGCCGCGACGATCCGTTGGAACGCGGGCGTGAGCCGTTCACCCAGCGCCGCCGCCCGCTCGACCAGGCCGTCTTCCTTGATGGCCCGGATCGCGCCGCTGACGGCCGCCATGCCGAGCGGCGCCGCCGAGAACGTGGACGTGTGCAGGACCGGGTCCCGGTTCAGCGCGCCGAAGACCTCCTCGGTCGCGACGGTCGCCGCGACGGGAACGATGCCGCCGCCGAGTGCCTTGCCGGACAACAGAATGTCCGGACGCACACCCTCCGCCGTGCAGCCCCACCACGCGCCCAGCCGGCCCAGCCCGGTCTGCACCTCGTCGACCACCAGCAGCGCGCCGTACTCCGAACAGACCGCGCGCACGGCGGACAGGTAGCCGGACGGCGGGATGTGCACCCCGCCCTCGCCCTGTACCGGCTCGACGATCACGCACGCCTCTCCCGGATGCCGTTCCAGCGCCGCGGTCAACGCAGTGACGTCGCCGAACGGCACGTGCGTGACGTCCGGCAGCAACGGGCGGAACGGATCCTGGAAGGCTCGTTTGGCCGTCACCGACAGCGCGCCCATCGTCTTGCCGTGGTACCCGCCGGTCATGGAGATCAGGTGCCGCCGCCCGGCCAGCCGGGCCAGCTTGATCGCTGCCTCCGTCGCCTCGGCCCCGGAGCACGAGAAGTGCACGCGCTCCAGGCCTGCCGGTGCCACCGACATCAGCGCCTCGGCCGCGCGGGCGGCCGCCGGCTCCAGGAAGATCCTGGTGCCCATGGGATGCGTGTGCAGCTGCCGCTCGACCTCGGCCACCACGGTCGGGTGCCGGGCCCCGGTGATCAGCACGCCGTAGCCGCCGGCGTTGAGGATCCGGTGTCCGTCGCTCATGGTCAGCCAGGCGCCGTCGGACGCCACCTCGATGTGACCGCCGAGGACGTCGGCCAGCCGCGCCCGCCCGGAGCTGAGCCGCCGCCGGTAGACGCGCGACACCTCCTCGCGGTCGACGACGTCGATGTCGGCGTTCACGCGATCCTCAGCACGTCGCCGGTGAAGTTCTCCACCAGGGCCCGGCGGGTGGCCGCGCGGGCCGGCGGGTGGAAGTTCACGCACTGGCAGGCGGCGATCAGGTAGGCGACGTCGGGGGAGCCGATGAAAGCCATGCCGCCCAACGCCTCCACCGCCCGGCCGGCGGCGTCGGTGATCGCCTCCTGCGCGCCGTAGCGGGCGATCATCGCCTTGGTGAGCGCGGCGTTGTCACCCTCCTTGGCCATCAGCTGACGGGCGATTCCCTCCAGCAGCAGGGTCGCGGTTTCCAGGCGCACGCCCAGATCCGCCCTCGTCTCCACGCCCAGCCGTTCACTGGCCAGCGCCCGGTTCACGAGCGAGCTGGCCATGCCGAGGTAGGAGGCGGTGATGAGCATCTCGAACCACATGAAGCCGATGGTCTGGAGCTCGTCGACCTCGCCGCGGTCGCCGACCTCGGTCGGCACCAGCAGCCGCTCGTCCACCAGGACGTCGGTCAGCCGCACCTCGTCGCTCTCCGCCCCGGCCAGAACGTTGCTGCGCCAGAAGGGATGCACCGAGATGCCCGGGCTGTCGGCCGGGATGAGCATGGCCAGGTTCTCCGTGCCACCCTCCTTGCGGGGCACCGACACGCTGGCCGAGAGCAGGTCCATCGACGCGGACATGCTGCACGGCTTCTTCGAGCCGTTGACGAGGATCCCACCGTCGGCCCGGACACCGCCGACGGTGGGGGACAGGATGCCCTGACCGGGGTTGCCCTCGGCGAAACCGGAGGACACCAACAGGTTCTGCGTGGCGATTCCCTCCAGCAGCGCCCATTCCAGCCCGCTCGCGCGCAGGCTCTCGGCCAGGGTGAAGATCGTCGCGACGGAGAAGTGGTGCATGGTCGAGGCGACGGCCAGCGACGGCGACACGGCCCCGATCGCCCGGGTCACCTGGATCGCCTCCAGCGGCGAGGCGCCGAGGCCCTCGTACTCCTTGGGGATCACCAGTGCCGGGCCGCCCGCCGCCTTGAACAGCTCCAGCCCGGGGTTGCCCGGCTTCTCCAGCTCGGCCAGGCCGACGTCGGCCAGCTTGCCCAGCAGGCCCGGGAGGCGGTTCTCGCAGAGCTCGCGGGCCTCATCGAGTGTGCGCATCGTGGCCTTCCCTGTGCTCGGGTCGAATGATGGAAACCCCCTGCAGGTGGGTGGTGCGCAGCACGGGGAAGTTGGCCTCGCCGAAGGCGCCGCCGGTCAGGCCGGTGCCGCCGTGCGAGGGCAGGGGCGCGGTGAACGCGATGTGCGAGTCGTTCACCTTGAGCAGCCCGCCCTTGACGGTGTGCGCGACGAACCGGTCGATCACCGCGTCGTCCTTGGCCCACAAGGAGTTCCGCAGGCCGTAGGGGCTGGCGTTGACGAACTCCAGGAAGCTGTCGAACAGGGTGGCGTCCTCGGCCGCGTGCGGCACGATGATCGGCATCAGCGGGAAGAACGTCTCGTCCGCCACCGCCGACAGCTCGCCGGCCCGGCTCAGCCCGTCCACCCGCAGCACGGTCGGCTGGAGGAAGAAGCCCGCCTCGTCCAGGGTGCCGTCGATCTGCATGCCCTTGCCGCCCGTGACCACCGTCGCGCCCTTCTCGACGGCGTCCTCCAGGTAGCGGGTGAACTTGTCGTGCCGCAGCACCGGGGAGAGCAACACGCCCTCCTCGTCCGGGTAGCCCGGCTTCAGCGCCGCGGCCCGAACCTTGACCAGCTCGATCAGCTCGTCGGCCACGGCCGGGTGCACGATCGCCCGATTGGGCACCATGCACAGCTGGCCGGAGCCGTAGAAGCCCTCCACGATCGCGTCGGCGGCGCCCTCCAGATCGGCGTCGCGCCAGACCAGCACGATGTCGTTGCCGGCCAGTTCGAGGATCGGCTTCTTGCCGGCTTCCACACAGCGGCGCTCGATCTTCAGACCCGGCCCGACATCGCCGAAGTACATGATGTCGTCCACGTGCTCGCTGGCGATCCAGGCGTCCAGCATCGGGCCCGGATGCCCGCACACGATGTTGAGCAGCCCGGGCGGCGCGCCGAGCTCGTCGAGAACCGGCGCGATCACGTTGCGCAGCACCGAGGACACGCCGAACGGCGCGGTTCGCGGCGCCCGCACGACCACGGCGTTGCCGCCGGCGATGCTCGTCACGCCCAGCAGCGCGCTGACCAGCGGCGCGTTGGCCGGCGGATTGACGCAGACCACGCCGTCGGGCTGGCGGCGCACGATGTTGCGCCGCGCCCCGATCGCGAACTCCTGCCACAGCTGGGAACGCAGGAACCCGGTGGTCTCCGGCCGCGTCAGCTCGTACATCCCGGACAGCTCCCAGCGGGCCAGTTCCAGCGGATGGCCCTCCAGGGTGAGCATGTCGATCAGCTCACGCTCGTTGTCGTGGATCGCCTCGCGCAGCAGCCGGTTCCAGTCCTCCAGCCGCACTGAGAGCGGGACCGAGCGCCACAGCCTGGTCGCCTCGGCCGCGGCGGCCAGCGCGTCCTGCACCGTGTCCGGATCCGCCACCGACACCCGCCCGACCAGCACACCCGGCGCGACATCGGCCGCGGAGACGCGACCCGCCTCGAGGTTCCGCTTGAGCGTCAGGTTGGCGAACGAGTCGTCCAGCACCGCGCGCGCGGAAAGCGAGTACACCCACTTGCCGCTCTCCACATCTTTCCCTCGCACGAAACTGCCCAACGACGGCAGCTGGTGCGGTTCGACCTTCGTGCTCAACACGCCCCCACAATCCCGTCTCCGACGACGATTCGGCTCGAAGTATCGGCCGGGGGGCCTGAAACGCCCCTGACGCGTTACGGCCGGCGGTTTCGCCGCCGCGTCAGAGGCGTTGGCTAGCGTCGTCCCCAGCACGACACCGAGCAGGGAGGCAGGACGTGACGGTCCCGGCAGCGGCGCACCAGCAGAGCTCGACGCTTTCCGCTCTCCAGCGGCACTCGGACAACCCCAGCGCCTTCCTCGCGCTCAACGGGGGCAACGAGTACTTCCGCGTCGAGGGCGTGGAAGGCTATGTGTGCTACCGGGAGCACGGCAAGCGCTGGATCCAGTTCGGCGGCCCGTTCACCCCGGAGGCGACCCGGGCCCGCCTGCAACGCGATTTCCTGGACCAGGCGCACGCCAACCGTCGCAAGGTCGTGGGCGTCCAGTTGCAGCGGGCCGACGCCGAGCTCATGGCCGAGCAGGGCCTGACCGTCAACCAGGTGGGCGCGTCCTACGCGGTGGAGCTGGCCGGGCACAGCCTGCGCGGCAAGAAGTTCGTCAGCCTGCGCAACAAGATCTCCCGCGCGCTGCGGGCCGGCCTGGAGATCGAGGAGGCGGACCCGGCGTCGGTGGCCGGCGACATCGAGCACATCGACCGGCAGTGGCTGCACGAGAAAGGCAAGCACACCAAGGAGTTGGCCTTCCTGATCGGCGAGATCGGCGGCCCGTGGCAGCCGCTGCGCAAGCTGTTCGTCGGGCGGATCGCCGGCGAGCCCATCGCCTACATCTCGTACGCGCCGGTCTTCGGCTCGCGGCCGGGCTGGCTGCACGACCTGAGCCGGCGGCTGCCGGCCTGCCCGCCCGGGGTGATGGAGGCGATCAACGCGCACGTCATCGAGCACGTCAAGGAACTGGGCGCGGCTTGGCTGCACTTCGGGTTCACGCCCTTCACGACCCTGGACGAGTCCTACCGGCTGCCGACCGCGAGCCGGGCGGCGGCGAAGATCATCACGCTGCTGGCCGAGCACGGCGACCGGGTCTATCCGGCCAAAAGCCAGCTGGAGTACAAGATGAAGTGGAATCCGACGGCGGTGCTGCCGGAGTACTTCGCGTTCGACGGCGGCATCTCGCCGCGATCGCTGTGGAGTGTGCTGCGGGTGACGAACATCGTCTGACCCGCGTTTTTCGGGAAGGGTACCCAAAGCGGCCGATGGGGGCCGGACCTCGGTCCGGTCGGGCTCTCGCCCACGCAGGTTCGAATCCTGCCCCTTCCGCGTAACCGCATCGCGAGAGGAATCCCGGCATGACCGAAGTCCGTTTCGTGCAGGAGTGCGCCGCGCCGGTCGAGGCGGCCTTCGCCTACCTCGCCGACTACCGCAACGTGCTCGACTACTGGCACGGCATGACCACCTTCGAACCGGTCGGCGAGCTCGACCGCGGCCTCGGCGCGACGTTCCGGTCGGAGACCAAGGTCGGGCCGTCGACGCTGAAGTCGACCATCCGCACGGTGGAGTGGGAGGAGAACGTCCGCCTGGCCTATCGCTCGGTGGCCGGCATGGACTCGGCCACCAGCTTCGAGCTGACGCCGATCGACGGCAACCGGAGCCGGGTCGCCTTCCGCATCGAGTTCCAGCTGCCCGGCGGCATCGCGGGCAAGGCCATGGAGCGCACGCTGATGCCGTTCGTCAGCACCGCGGCCCGCAAGACCGCCGAGAACCTCGTGCGCGGCATCGCGGCCCGTCACGCCAGCGCCTGATTCTTGGCCCTCCTGACGTTATGCAGGGAAGGACGCCTTACCCTCGTTCAACGCGGGTAAGGCGTCCTTCCCTGCATAAAGGGGGTCAGCGGAGGGAGTGGCAGGCAG
>NZ_JBFBAM010000047.1:0-74339 GCF_040682195.1 Kutzneria sp. NPDC051319
TCGCAATCCACACCGAACCTGGAGGCCCTCCCTCATTTCAACATCATCGGCTCACGTGTCCACCCGTTCACAACCTCCCGGGGCAGTACACCTAGCCGCAGCAGCCCCCGCCGCAGCAACCGCCGCCGGCGGCGGGGGCGCTCGCGCCGGTGTTCACGCCGACGGTCGTGAGCAGCTTGACGGTGTCGTCGTGGCCGGCGGGGCAGGCGGCCGGGTCGGCGGCGCTGCTCATGGGCCGGTTCACCTCGAAGGTGTCGCCGCACTGGCGGCACCGGAAGTCGTAGATCGGCATGGGGCCATTGTCCGGCACGGACGGGGCGGCCGGATAGCCTGGGCACCCGTGCCACGCCGTAACCGACCCCAACGCCCCGGTCCCCGTGGGGAGGACGAGCCCCGCCCGACCACTCACGGGTGGGCGAGGGTCGAGTCGGGGCCGGACGGGGACTGGAACGTCCGGCCGGTCGGGGCCGGGGACAAGACGTACCGATGCCCGGGCTGCGACCACGAGATCCGCCCGGGCACGCCGCACGTGGTGGCCTGGCCGGCGGACGACTACGGCGGCGTGGAAGACCGCCGGCACTGGCACACGGGCTGCTGGAACAGCCGGGGCCGTCGGAGGCCGACGACCCGGCGCTGGTGATCAGCGGAACTCGTGCACGATCTCGATCTCGCCGACGAGGTTGTCGTTGAAGTCGTCGAGCTCCTCGGCGGGGATCCAGTCGGCGGCGCGCACGAGCTCCAGCTCGGCGGGGCCGATCGGCCGCCACAGCGTGGTCGAGGTCATGCCGGCACTGTGCCGTGATCATGGTGTTGACCTGGCACGATTTTCGGTGATGAGCACTGACGTCCGCGCCAACACGATGCTGCCGGCCCTGCGCGAGCCGGTCACGTTGACCACGGCCGACGGGCTGCGCCTGGTGGGGGAGCTGGCGCTGCCGGAAGGGACGCCGAGGGCGACCCTGGTGTGCCTGCATCCGCTGCCGACGCACGGCGGGATGATGGACTCGCACCTGTACCGCAAGGCGGCGTTCCGGCTGCCGGCGTTGGCGGACATCGCGGTGCTGCGCTTCAACACCCGTGGCACGGCGAGCGAGGCGGGCCGCAGCGAAGGGATCTTCGACAACGGCGACGGCGAGCGGCTGGACGTCCAGGCGGCGCTGGAGTTCGTGGCGTCGAGGAACCTGCCGAACGTGTGGCTGGTGGGCTGGTCCTTCGGCACGGATCTGGCGCTGCGACACGGCTGCGCCGACGAGGTGCAAGGCGCGGTGCTGATCTCGCCGCCGCTGCGGTACAGCTCCCCGGAGGACCTCGCGGCGTGGACGAAGCCGCTGGTGTGCCTGGTGCCGGAGTTCGACGACTACCTCCGGCCGGCGCAGGCCCGTGAGCGCTTCACACAGGCCCGGATCGAGGAGTTCGCCGGCGCGAAGCACCTGTTCGTCGGCTACACCGAGCAGGTGCTGGATGCCATCGTGGCCACGGTCGCGCCGGAGGTCGAGGTCCCGCTGCCGCGCGTGTGGGACGGCCCGGCGCAGGAGCGCCGGGTCACGATCGTCTGAACTCCAGCCAGAACGGGTCGCTGCCGGCCCGCCGGAAGCCGAGGCGTTCGGCCAGGCGGATGGAGCGCAGGTTGTCCCGAGTCGTGACCACGACGACGGGGGCGCCGGGGCCCTCGCGCTCGGCCCAGTCGACGGCGGCCCGGGCCATCTCCAGGGCGAGGCCGCGACCCCAGGCGGAGGGCCGGAACCGGTAGAACATGTTCAGCGCCGGGGCGCCGTCGTGCTCGCACGGGCGCAGGCCGCCGAGGCCGACGGCCTGTTCGGTGACGGCGTCGACCACGAGCCAGTAGCCGATGCCGTGCTCGGCCCAGTCGGCGATCCAGCAGCGGAGCTGCTGGGCGATCCGGGCCGGGCTGGCGGTGCCGATGGGGTTGTGCCGGTTGGCCGCCGGATCGCCCTGGATCTGCACCACGGCGGGCAGGTCGTCGGGCCGTAACCGGCGCAGCAGCAGTCGCTCCGTGCGCAGCTCGGTGAGCATGAGCCGATTGTGCTTGGAGCAAACGATTACAGGTGCTCGATACGGCTCTCGGGGAGCCGTTTCAGTACCTGTTCGACCGTCTCGGCGGCGGTCTGGGTGGAACTGTCGAGCCACAGGCCGAGCCGAGGCGTGTCGCGGTGCACGACGGCGTTGAGCGCGGCCGGCGTCCACACGTCGTCGTAGGCGATCTTGTCCCGCTCGGCCTCGCGCCGCCGGACGGTGTCCTCGTCCGGAACGAGCACGACCACGTGCAGCGGTCGCGCGGTCAGCGAGCGGACGAAGTCGACCAGGTGACGGCCGACGACGACGTCCTCGACCACGGTGGCGAAGCCGGCCGCGTGGAACGAGTCGGCCAGCAGCGCGGTCTGCCGGTGGCGCAGGGCGAGCTGGCGCAGCGCCTCGGGCGTGGGCTCGGGGGTCATGTCGACGCGGCCGCCGCGGATCATGGTGCGCACGGCGTCGCCCTCGACGAACGCGCTCGCGGGCAGGGCGTCGGCCAGCAGTCGGCCGACGGTGGTCTTGCCGGCGGCGGAGGTTCCGGTCAGCAGGATGAGTGGATGGTCAGCCACGAGCGTGCACAGTAGCGTCGGCGTCGTGATACTGGTGCTGCTGCACGCCTTTCCGTTGGATTCCCGCATGTGGGACGGCGTTCGCGACCCGTTGGCCAAACGTTTGCGGCTGGTCACGCCCGACCTCGGCGACGGCCCGCCGGACCTCGACGACGCCGCCGAGCAGATCCTGGCCGTGCTCGGCGACGAGCCCTTCGTGCTCGGCGGCTGCTCCATGGGCGGCTACCTGGCCATGGCCATCCTCCGCCGGGCCCCGTCCCGCGTGGCCGGCCTGCTGTTCGTCGACACGAAGTCGGCCGCCGACACGGGCACTGCTCGGGAGAACCGCCTCGCCGTCGCCGCCCGGGCCGAGGCCGAGGGCGTCACGGGCTGGTTGGCCGACGCCATGCTGCTCAACCTGGTCAGCTCGGCTGCGAGGCCGGAGGTGCTGGCCAGGCTGCGGTCGTTGATCGACTCCCAGGCCGGCTCGGTCGTCGCTCGGGCCCAGCGGGCCATGGCCGCCCGGCCCGATTCGACGTCGCTGCTGGCCTCGGTGACCGTGCCGACGCTGGTCGTGCGGGGTGCGGAGGATGCGCTCATGGCCCCCGGCGCCGTCGAGGTTCCGGGGGCGCGGGTGGTGGAGCTGGCCGGGTGCGGACACCTGCCGCCCGTCGAGGACCCGGACGCGTTCGCGGCGGTGGTCCTCGACTGGTTGGCGGATCAGGGTTTCGCGGACTGACCGACGTTCAGCGCTTGGCCGACTGGCGGGGCGGGGTCGGGCGCTGGATCTTCTTGGTCTGCTCGGCGTCCTTGGCCGCCGCCGGCTGCTGAGCGGTGCTCGGCTGGGGCTGCTGCTTGGCCGGCTGGGCGGGCGTCGCGGGGCCGGCGGTGCGGGGCTGCTTCGCCGCCGGACGTCCGGTGCGCTGAGTCGCGGGCTTGGCCGCGGCGGCGGGCTTGGCGGGGACCTGCTGGACCGGCTGCGTGACCTGGTTCGGCGGGGTCCCCGGCTGGGCGGCGGGGTTGGTCGCCGTTAATGGCGCCTGCGCGCCGGCCGGCTCCTTCGGCTGTGCGGCCTGCGCCCGGGCGGACTTGTCCTGGGCCGTCCGGGCCTGCGCGAGCGGGGCCGGAGTCGGCTGGGCCTGGGCGGGCTGAGCCGGGGCGGACTGGCTTTGCGTGGGCTGGGCCGAAGCGGACTGGGCCTGGGCAGGCTGGGCCTGCGTGGGCTGAGCCGGGACGGACTGGGCCTGCGTCGGCTGCGCCTGGGCAGGCTGAGCGGCGGCCGGCTGGGCTGGAGCCTGGCCGGCGGCCGGCGGGCCTGCGGCTTCCGAAGCCGGGGCCGGGGCAGCCGAAGTCGGTGCGCCAGCGGGCTTGGGGGCGGGGATGCCGCCCTCGGGCACCTTGACCTGCACGGTCGGCGACTCGTCGGCGACCTTCTCCTCCGGCAGCCGCTCCAACAGGGGCGCGGCGGCGATGATCAGGCCGCGGGCCTCGGTGAGCTGGCCGGCGATGCGGTTGCGGAGCTGGCGGAGGTGCTCGACCCGGCGAGTGGCCTCGCCGACGCGGCGGGAGGACTCGTCGGTGGCCTCGCGGACGCGGCGGTGGGCCTCGTCGGTGGCCTCCTGCAGACGAGCGGTGGCCTCGGCGATGGAGTCGTGCCGACGGCGGTTGGCCTCCTCGGTGGCCTCCCGAACCCGCTTCTCGGCCTCGCTCTTGCTGGACGCCTCCTGCTCGGCCAGGGTGCGCATCGCGTCCGTCCGCCGGGCGGACATGGCGATCTCGAAGTCCTCCTCGACCTGGGTGCGCTTGGCCAGCGAGTCGGCGTCGGCCTTGGACCGCACGGCGGCGGCGGCCGAGTCGGCCTCGTCACGACGGGTGGTGGCCTCGTCGGTGATGCGCCTGGCCTCGGTGTGCGCGGCCTCCATGACGCTCTTGTGCTCGGTCTCCATGGCGGCCCGGCGCGCGTCGAGGTCGCGCATCATCTGCTCGTAGCGGGTCCGCAGCGCCGCGCCCTCCTCCTCGGCGCGGACACGGATGTGCCCGGCCTCGGCCTCGGCGCGGGCCTTGGTCTCGTTGGCCTCTTCCTGTGCGAGCTTCAGCATCCGTTGCAGTCGCTCGCTGAGGCCCTCCAACGTGGTGGGCGGCAGCGACAGCCGGTCCACCTGTCCGCGCAGGTCGTCGATCTCCGACCGGGCCTTCTCCAGCTGCCGGGCCAGGTCGTTGGCCTGAGACACGGCGGCGTCCCGGTCGGCGGCGAGCAGCTTCAGGTCGGCGTCCAGCCGTTCCAGGTGGTCTTCCACCTGTGCTTTGTCGTAACCGCGCTTGACGACGTCGAAGCCGGTTCCCAACGGGACGAGATCGCGGTCGCTGCCGAGGGCCATGGCCCCACGCTACCGGTACGAGTGACACCCGTGTGCACGACGCGGGTGCGAACTCCGGTCACACACCGCGGAACCGGTTGATCTCGGACAGGTGCCGGGCCCGCAGTTCCTGGTCGCGCACGCCGAGGCCCTCCTCGGGAGCGAGGCACAGCACACCGACTTTGCCCTGGTGCGCGTTGGACTGCACGTCCCGCGCGGCCTGCCCGGTCTCCGCCAGTGTGTACACCTTGGACAGTGTGGGGTGGATCTTCCCCTTGGCGATCAAGCGGTTCGCCTCCCACGCCTCGCGGTAGTTGGCGAAGTGCGAGCCGATGATCCGCTTGAGGTTCATCCACAGATAGCGGTTGTCGTAGCTGTGCATGAAGCCGCTCGTGGACGCGCACGTGACGATGGTGCCGCCCTTGCGGGCCACGTAGACGCTGGCGCCGAAGGTCTCCCGGCCGGGGTGCTCGAAGACGATGTCGGGGTCGTCGCCGCCGGTCAGCTCGCGGATCCTGGCCCCGAAGCGCTTCCACTCCTTGGGGTCCTGCTCGTGCTCGTCCTTCCAGAACCGGTACCCCTCGGAGTTCCGGTTGATGATCAGCTCCGCGCCCATGCGCCGGCAGATCTCGGCCTTCTCGTCGCTGGACACGACACAGACCGGGATCGCGCCGCCGTTCAACGCGAACTGCGTGGCGTACGAGCCGAGTCCGCCGGACGCGCCCCAGATCAGGACGGTGTCGCCCTGCTTCATGTTGGCGCCGTTGGTGGACACCAGCTGCCGGTAGGCGGTGGAGTTGACCAGCCCGGGGGAGGCGGCCTCTTCCCACGACAGGTGCTTGGGCTTGGGCATCAGCTGGTTGGTCTTGACCAGCGCCAACTCGGCCAGCCCGCCGAAGTTGGTCTCGAAGCCCCAGATCCGCTGCTCGGGGTCGAGCATGGTGTCGTTGTGCCCGTCCGGGCTCTCCAGCTCGACCGACAGGCAGTGCGCGACCACCTCGTCGCCCGGCTTCCACGCCTGCACGCCGGGGCCGGTGCGCAGCACGACGCCGGCCAGGTCGGAGCCGACCACGTGGTAGGGCTGGTCGTGCTTGGCGGCCAGCGGCGAGCTCTTGCCGTAGCGCTTGAGGAAGCCGAAGGTGGACATCGGCTCGAAGATCGACGTCCACACGGTGTTGTAGTTGATGGCGCTGGCCATCACGGCCACCAGCGCCTCGCCCGGGCCGAGCTCGGGGGTGGGCACCTCGTCCAGGTGCAGCGACCGGCGCGGGTCCTTGTCGGCGGTCTCCATGCCGTCGAACAGGTTCGCCTCGTCGGCGTGCACGGTCATGCCGCGGTAGGTCTCGGGAACGGCCAGATGCGCGAGCGCGTCGAGCTCGTCGGCGAGGATCGCGTCAAGGATCTTCTGCACGGCGGTGCCTCCGGGGCCTCGAAGTGGTCCTGTCGCAGGTTGGAGGCAGGTTACCCACGAGTAACGATACAGAACTACGGATGTGGCCCGGTTCACCCGTCAGCGCGGCGTGGTCGAGGGTCCGGGAGAAGACGTGCTTGGACTTCGGGCCCCGGATCGAGGCGAAGTCGGCTGTCAGCGGCGTCGGACCGGGCAGCGCCATGATCGCCGGTCAGTCCCTGGCCGCGGTACGACCGGGCACCGACAGTCCGGGATAACGCCAGCTCAGGGGCCAGATGTCTACCGGGTCACAAGTATTGACCGGCCGGCCAACCAAGGCGCATGATCAGGGCATCCCACGAGGATGTGGAGGGGTTGGAAATGGCCAAGTCATGGACTAGGTGGCAGGACTGGACCGAGGTCGTCATCGGGGCGCTCGTCGCGCTGTCCCCGATCGTCGTCACGACCTCGACGGCCGCTGCGTGGACGATGGTCGTCCTGGGTGTGCTCGTCGTGCTCGACGGGCTGTGGTCGCTCGCGGCGCCCGGCCAGGTCGCCGGCGAGTGGGTGCAGATCGTCCTCGGCGTGCTGCTTTTCGTGGCACCCTGGGTGATGGGCTACACGGAGTTCTCGGGCGCCTCCTGGGTGTCCTGGGCCGGTGGCGTGCTGACCGTCCTGGCCGGCGCGATCGCCGTGCCGGTGGCGCAGTCCGCGCACCGCGGGCTGGCCGGATCGCACTGACAACTGTGGGGTGAGGGTGGAGGAAGTCCCGGCCAGGGAGCGAATCCTGACGGCGGCGGAGGAGCTGTTCGCCGAGACCGGATTCGAGGCCACCCCCACCTCCCGCATCGCCGAGCGGGCCGGCGTGCCCAAGGGGCTCGTGCACTACTACTTCAAACGCAAGCCGGATCTCCTCGTTGCGCTCGTCGAGCGGTTGCCCGACGAGCGCATCGACATGTCCGGGGTCGTCGTGGACGGCGATGTCGCCGCGAGTCTGCGGGCGCTGCTGGCCGAGCTGGACCGCCGCCGCGAGGAATCGCTGATGCTGAGCAACCTGCTCTACCGCGAGGCCGACACCCACCACACCGTGCGGGACGCGCTGCAGGACCGGTTCCGCGAGCTGGTCGGGCTGATCCGCAAGGTGATCATGGCCGCGGGCAGCGCCGTGCAGTGCAAGGCCGACGTGGACAGCGCGGCGGAGCTGCTGGCGCTGGCCGTCAGCTATCAGCATTCCGTGGCCCGGCACGCCACCGAGCCCGAGCTCGGACGCGTGACGATGGAACGGGAGCTGGCGTTCATCTCCGACGCGCTGTCCCTGGGGGCGGGCGCGCCCTAATCCGGTGGGCAGTTCGGGGTGGATCTTCGGACAGATCGGCCGTTGGGCCTTGGTGTTGTTGCGCCGTCAATGGCACATTTCCGGGTATCGAGAGAAAACCGTTTCTACCCGAGGTGCCCGTGAAGCGGCCGACCATCCACGACATCGCCCGCGAAGCCGGGGTGGCCAAGAGCACGGTGTCGTTCGCGCTCAACGGCCAGCCCGGCGTGTCCGAGTCGACCCGGCAGCGGATCCTCGCCGTGGCCCGCGAGCTGGGCTGGCAGCCCAGCCGGGCCGCCCGCGCGCTGTCCGCCGCGCAGGCCGAGGTGGTCGGCCTGGTGCTGGCCCGGCCGACCGGCCTGCTGGAGGTGGAGCCGTTTTTCATGCGGCTGATCGCCGGGGTCGAGGCGGCGCTGGGCGCGGACGACATCGGGCTGCTGCTCCAGGTCGTCGGCGACGACCCCGAGCGCGAGATGGACGTCTATCGGCGCTGGTGGGGGCAGCGACGGGTGGACGGAGTGCTGGTCGTCGACGTCCGCGTGCGCGATCAGCGGCTGCCTCTGCTGTCCCAGCTCGGGCTGCCGTGCGTGCTGGTGTCGAGCGAGGTGCCCGGCAGCGGCCTGACCTCCGTCGGTCCTGACACGAAAGCCGCCATGGTTGCGGCCGTCTCGCATCTTCACTCCCTCGGGCACACGCGGATCGCCCGAGTCGCCGGCAACGCCGAGTTCCAGGAGACCGTGCGGCGGGACCAGGCGTTCGTCGAGGCCGCCGGCCCGGACGGGGTGGTCGTCGCCGCCGACTTCACCGGCGAAGGCGGCGCCGCGGCCACCCGTGGCCTGCTGCTTTCCGGCCGGCCGCCGACCGCGATCGTCTACGACAACGACCTCATGGCCGTCAGCGCGGTGGGGGTGGCCGCCGAACTCGGCCTGGACGTGCCCGGCGATTTGTCGATCATCGCCTGGGACGATTCGCCGCTGTGCCGGCTACCGCATCCGGCGCTGACCGCGATGAGTCGGGACATTTCGGGCTACGGCTCCGCGGCCGCCGCCGCACTGCTGCGGGTCATCGCCGGCGAGGGCGTGCCCGATTCCGTGTTCGGCGTGGCCGAACTGGTGGTCCGGGGCAGCACCGGTCCGGCTTGATTCCCTTTCCTCTTCGGTCGCTGTGAGTGCGGTTCCGGCCCGTGGGCGGAATGATCAGGTCACGCCCGGCCGGTGTGGCGTGATCCGTGAATACGCTCGCGGCCGAGGTGAGGGGCATGAATCGACTGATGGTCGCGGCCTATGCCAAGGACCCGATCACTCTGGGCGGTGTGATCGGCAGCCTCGAGGGCCGACCGGATCTGTGCGTGACGAAATACGGCCGGCACATTCGGCCGGATGTGCTCGTGGTGTGCGTGAACGCCGTCACCGGCGACACAGTGGCGATGCTGCGCGGCATAGCCGGCCGCGAGCCGACCAAGATCGTGGTGGTGACCAACCACCTCCGCGACGTGGATGTGCTGCCGCTGGTGGAATGCGGCGTGGTCGGCGTGGTGCCGGTCGCCGCGGCCACCCCCGAGCGGCTGGGTCGGTCCGTGCTCGCCGCCGCCGACGGCCGCGGCGAGATGCCGCCCACGCTGCTCGGGCAGCTGCTGGGCCAGGTCGCCAGCCTGCAACGGGATGTGCTGCGCCCCAAGGGATTGATCCCCTCGGGCATGGCCGACCGCGAGGTCGACGTGCTGCGGCTGCTGGCCGAGGGCCTCGACTCCGGGCAGATCGGCCGCAAGCTCGGCATCAGCGAACGGGGCGTGAAGAACGTGCTGGAGGTGCTGCTGCGCCGGCTCGGGCTGCGCAACCGCCCGCACGCCGTGGCGGCGGCGCTGCGGGCGGGTCTGTTCTAGTCAGTGGCCTTCGGCGGGCTGCACCAGCTCGACCAGCACACCGCCGGCGTCCTTGGGGTGCACGAAGTTCACCCGGCTGTTCGAGGTGCCGCGCTTGGGCTCGTCGAACAGCACCCGCAAACCCTTGGCCCGCAGGGTTTCGCACGCCGCGGCCACATCCGTGACGCGGAACGCCAGCTGCTGAAGGCCCGGGCCGCTGCGATCGAGGAACTTGGCGATGGTGGAGTCCGGCCGGGACGGGGCCAGCAGCTGGATCGCCGCGCCCGTGGTGTCGCCGGGGGCGCGCAGCATGGCCTCGCGGACGCCCTGCTCCTCGTTGACCTCCTCGTGGCTGACCTCCAGGCCGAAGGTCTCGCGGTGGAAGGCGATCGCGGCGTCCAGGTCGGGCACCGCGATGCCGACATGGTCGACGGCGGTGACCAGCGGGGCGAGCTCAGCGCGCAGGTTCATGACGCAGCAGGGTAGTAGCCTTGACACGATGAAGTGACCTGTGCGGCTACTCACAGCCACAGGAAAAGCTACCGGCCGGTATGGTCCACAAGACCACCGCCCGCACCGTCGCTGGAGGCCGTCGTGTCCGGTTCCGTCATCGTCGCAGGGGCCCGCACCCCGATGGGACGACTGCTCGGCTCGCTCAAGGACTTCTCCGGAGCCCAACTCGGTGGCGTGGCCATCAAGGGCGCCCTGGGGCGGGCCGGGGTGAGCCCCGAGCAGATCGAGTACGTGATCATGGGTCAGGTGCTGACCGCCGGCGCCGGCCAGATCCCGGCCCGGCAGGCCGCCGCCGCCGCCGGCATCCCGATGGACGTGCCCGCGCTGACCATCAACAAGGTGTGCCTGTCCGGCATCGACGCCATCGCCCTGGCCGACCAGCTGATCCGGGCCGGCGAGTTCGAGATCGTGGTGGCCGGCGGCCAGGAGTCCATGACCCAGGCCCCGCACCTGCTGTCCAAGTCCCGCTCCGGCTTCAAGTACGGCGACGTCACGCTGCAGGACCACATGGCCTACGACGGCCTGTTCTGCGCCTTCGACCAGGTCGCCATGGGCTCGTCCACGGAGAAGTACAACTCCCGCTACGGCCTGACCCGCGAGGAGCAGGACGCCTTCTCGGCCCGGTCGCACCAGCGCGCCGCCGAGGCCGCGAAAAACGGCATCTTCGACAAAGAGATCGTGCCGATGGCCATCCCGCAGCGCAAGGGCGACCCAGTGCTGTTCAGCACCGACGAGGGCGTGCGCGGCGACACCACCGTGGAGACGCTGGGCAAGCTGCGCCCGGCCTTCGCCTCCGACGGCACCATCACCGCCGGCTCGGCCTCGCAGATCTCCGACGGCGCCGCCGCGGTGGTCGTGATGAGCAAGGCCAAGGCCGAGGAGCTGGGCCTGACCTGGCTGGCCGAGATCGGCGCGCACGGCGTGGTCGCCGGCCCCGACGCGAGCCTGCACGAGCAGCCGTCCAACGCCATCCGCAAGGCCTGCGCCAAGGAGGGCATCGACCCGGCCGACCTGGACCTGGTCGAGATCAACGAGGCCTTCGCCGCGGTCGGCGTGGTGTCCGCGCGCAAGCTGGGCCTGTCCGAGGACAAGGTCAACGTCAACGGCGGCGCCATCGCGCTGGGCCACCCGATCGGCATGTCCGGGGCCCGCATCGCGCTGCACCTGGCCCTGGAGCTCAAGCGCCGTGGCGGCGGCGTCGGCGCGGCCGCGCTGTGCGGCGGCGGTGGCCAGGGCGACGCCCTGATCGTGCGGGTCCCGCAGTGCTAGTTCGGCTGGGCTAGTGTCCCGCGTTGTCGACGTGCCCGACCTGGTCGCTCGGGCCAGGTCGGGCGAGCCACGGGCGGTCGCCCGGCTGATCTCGCTCGTCGAGGATGCCAGCCCGCACCTGCGGGACGTGGCCGCCGCGCTCGCCCCGCACACCGGGCGGGCGCGGGTCGTCGGCCTCACCGGCTCGCCCGGCGTCGGCAAGTCCACGATGACCTCGCAGCTGGTGACCGCGTTGCGGCGCAAGGAACTTCGCGTCGGCGTGCTGGCCGTGGACCCCACGTCGCCGTTCTCCGGCGGGGCGCTGCTGGGCGACCGGGTGCGGATGCAGGAGCACGCCACCGATCCCGGCGTGTTCATCCGGTCCATGGCCAGCCGTGGGCACCTCGGCGGCCTGGCCTGGGCGACGCCGCAGGCCCTGCGGGTGCTGGACGCCGCCGGCTGCGATGTCGTGCTCATCGAGACCGTCGGCGTCGGCCAGTCCGAGGTCGAGGTGGCCGGGCTGGCCGACACCACGGTGGTGCTGGTCGCGCCGGGCATGGGCGACGGCATCCAGGCGGCCAAGGCCGGCATCCTGGAAATCGCCGACGTGTTCGTGGTCAACAAGGCCGACCGCGACGGGGCCGACCAGACCGTGCGGGAGCTCAAGCACGGGCTCTCCCTCGCCCGCCGCGAACGCCAGGGCCCCATCTGGCGGCCGCCCGTCGTGCGGGCCGTCGCCGCCCGCGGTGAGGGCATCGAGGACCTGGTGGACGCCATCCACTCCCACCGCACCTGGCTGGTCGACCGCGGCGAGCTGGAACTGCGCCGCCAGGCCCGCGCCGCCGCCGAGGTCGAGGCCATCGCCTTGCAGCAGCTGCGTTCCCGCATCGGCGACCTGCGTGGCGGCACCGCGCTGGACCAGCTGGCCAAGCGCGTCGCCACCGGCGAGGTCGACCCCTACGCCGCCGCCGACGACCTGATCGAGGGCCTGCGGTGAGTCGCCGACGGTGATCCACCCGGTGGTGGCAGGATGTCGGGCGTGACTGGTGCTTCGATCATGCCGGCGACGGTGGCCGCGGCACACCTGGAGGCGTGCGCGGCCGCGCTGGCCGGGGCCGACGTCTCCGACCCGGACGACATCGCGATGATCGTGCCGACGTTGCTGCGGGCCCAGCGGCACCTGGCCCGGGCGCTCAACACCATCTCCCGTCACGCGGTCGGCGGTCAGTCGAGCAGCGTAGAGTTCATGGGCGAGACGCTCGTGTCCACTGAGCTGTCCGCCGTACTGTCTGAGGCAGCCGACGCAGCGGCGTCTACGGCGGAAGCACTAGAGGAAGCCCTGCCGTTCCTGGACGACGTCGAGGACGACGACACCCGTTCGTAGCAGCAGACGCCTCGTTTTCCGCCCTTACCCTGGAAGGCAAGCGTTTTCGCGCGCCACCGAGGTGCTTCCCCCGCCGTTGTGACGTGGCCATCGTCGAGGAGGGGTCGACTTTGCGCAGCTTCTGGAAGGGCAGCATCGGGTTCGGGCTGGTCACCATTCCCGTCAAGGCGTACCGGGCGACCGAGGAGCGGGGTCTCGGGCTGCACCAGGTGCACGCGGCGGACGGCGGCCGGATACGGCTGCG
The DNA here is from genome assembly GCF_040682195.1 of Kutzneria sp. NPDC051319. Classification (NCBI taxonomy): domain Bacteria; kingdom Bacillati; phylum Actinomycetota; class Actinomycetes; order Pseudonocardiales; family Pseudonocardiaceae; genus Kutzneria; species Kutzneria sp. NPDC051319. The sequence goes on from NZ_JBFBAM010000047.1 coordinate 12,895, forward strand.
CCGGTACTGCGAGCTCGACGGCGCCGAGGTGCCGGCGGACGAGGTGGCGCGGGCGGCGGAGACCGGCGGCGGGGACGTCGTGATGATCACCGACGAGGATCTGGCCACGCTGCCGGTGCCAACCCTGCGGACCATCGCCGTGCACGCCTTCGCGCCGCCGTCGCAGATCGATTCCCTTTACCTGTCCCGAAGTTACTACCTGGAACCCGACACCAACGGCGTCCGCCCGTACGTGCTGTTCGCCGAGGCCCTGCGCCGATCGGGGAAGGTGGGGGTGGTGAAAGTGGCCTTCCGGCAGCGGGAGAGCATGGGCGTGCTGCGGGCTCGGGACGGCGTGCTGGTGCTGGAGACCATGGTCTGGCCGGCCGAGCTCCGCACCCCCGACTTTCCTTTCCTGGACGAGGAGGTCGACGTCCGTCTGCCGGAGGTGAAGGCCGCCACCGCGCTGATCGACTGCCTGGCCGGGGATTTCGACCCCTCGGCGCACTCCGACGCCTACCGCGAGGCGTTAGACGAGCTCATCACGGCCAAGGCTGCCGGCAGCGAGGTCATCCGACCCGAGGTGCCGATGCAGCCCAACGGTTCCGGTGATCTGCTCACGGCCTTGGAAGCCAGCCTGAAAGCCTTGGAGCCCAAGGGATCCGGGGCGGTGCGGCGGGCGAGGGCGGCGGCCGAGCGGGCCGGCAAGGCCGCCGAGCGGGCCCACCAGGCGGCCCGCCGGGCGGCGAAGTCCCGCCGGTAGAACGAAATCCGGCACACACCCGGGATCGGGTGTGTGCCGGAAACCGTGTTTCGGTGTGACGGAGAGCGGGACTCGCGGGGGTTCAGCAGCTCGACTTGTAGAAGTACTTGGACTGCGCGTCCATGTTGTCCTTGGTGATGGACACCAGGTCGGTGGAGATGTTGCGGGTCACCGAGCCGCCGGTCAGCGCGGCCACGGCCTGGTCGACGCCGTCCTTGCCGATGGTGGCCGGGTCCTGGGCGATCAACGCCTGGAAGCTGCCGTCCTTGAGGTCGCTGACCTCCTTGGGGCTGGCGTCGAAACCGACCAGGTTGACCTGCCCGGTCTTGCCGGCCGTGCGCAGACCGGTGGCGGCGCCCTCGCCGGTGTTGAGGTTGGTGGCGAAGATGCCGATCAGGTCCGGCGTGCTGGACAGCGTCGCCGTCACCTTCTGCGCCGACTGGGCGGCGTCGTTGTCGGTGTACTGCTGCCCCACATACTTGATGTTGGGGTACTTGGCGATCTCCTCCTTGAAGCCCTTCTCCCGCGCGTCGGTGGTGGAGGTGCCGGCGGTGGTGTTGAGCACCAGCACCGAACCCTTCTTGTCACCGACGAGCTTCGCGAGCGTCTGGGCGGCGAGCTGACCGCCCTGCTCGTTGTTGGAGGAGATCGAGGACTGCGCGACGGAGGTGTCCTGCAGCGAGGTGTCGACCTCGATGACCTTGATGCCGGCATCCTTGAGCTGCTTCATCGGCCCGGCCAGCGCCTTGTCGTCGGTCGGCGCGATCAGCACCGCCGCCGGCTTGTTGGCCAGGATGCCGGTGACGATCGGCGTCTGGTCGCTCGGGTTGAACTTCTGCGGCGCCTGCGTCTTCACGGTGTAGCCCTTGGCCTTCGCCTCGGCCTCCACCCCGCACTGCATGGAGATGTAGAACGGCTCGGCCGAGACACCGGGGATCAGCACCAGGTTCTTGTTGTCCGGGCTGGACGAACCGGAGGAGCCGCCGGCCTGCCCGACCTGGCCGCCGCACGCGGTGGCCAGCAGCGACACCGCGGCCAGCGCCGCGAGACCGGCGATCTTTCGTGTGTCCGTCATCGTTGAGAGACCTTTCACGTGGACAAAGATCAGCGCTGGTTGCGTGCCCGGCGGCGCACCTGGTCGAACCAGACCGCCGCCACCAGCACGATGGCAACCGCGATGGGCTGCCAGAACACGTTCACCCCGATGATCGTGAAGCCCTTGTTGAGCACCGCCGGGATGAACACGCCGATCACCGTGCCGATGACCGACCCGACACCGCCGAACAGGCTGGTGCCACCGAGCACCACGCCGGCGATCGCGTTCAGGTTGTCCGTGCCGTGGCTGGTCAGCGTGGTGGTGGTGAAGTACGCCAACGACATGAAGCCGGCCAGCCCGGCCAGCACGCCGGACAGCGCGTACACCAGCACCAGGTGCCGGGTCACGCCGATGCCGGTGCGCTGCGCGGCCACCTCGTTCGAGCCGATCGCGTACGTGTAGCGGCCGAAGCGGGTGGTGCTCAGCAACCACACGCCGATCGCCGCCACCACCGCGGCCACGACCACCATGGTCGGGATGCCGCCGAGCAGCGTGCCCGAGCCCAACGACCGGGCCAGCGCGGTCGGCATGGTGCGCACGTCGGAGCCGCCGGTGAGCAGCTCGCCCGCGCCCAGCGCCGCGCCGAACGAGCCCAGCGTGACGATCAGCGCCGGGATCTTGGCCCGGGCGATGAGCAGGCCGTTGAGCACGCCCCAGGCCGCGCCGCTGACCAGCGCCACCAGGCCGCCGATGATGATCACGCCCCAGCCGGCGTTGGTGGAGTCGCCGCCGGACAGCGCGTTCATGACCAGGGCCGAGGTGATGCCGGAGAACACCAGCACCGAGCCGACCGACAGGTCGATGCCGGAGGTGATGATCACGAACGTCATGCCGACCGACAGCACCAGCAGCACCGCGGTCTCGATCAGCAGGAACTGCAGATTGGTGATGTTGAGGATGCCGCTGGGGTCGATCACGCCGAACACGATGATCAGCGCGATCAGCACCAGCGCGATCCACAGCGTGTTGGCGCCGGCCAGCCGTCGGCCGAGCGACTGCTTCTCCAGCGGGGCAACGGAATCGGTAACGGTGGTCACGACAGGTCCTCCTGCACCAGCGCGCCGGTCATCGCGCCGACGAGGTCGGTCAACGAGGCCTCCGAGGCCTTGAACCGGGCGACGCGCTTGCCCAGCCGCAGCACCTCGACCCGGTCGGAGACCGACAGCACCTCGGGCATGTTGTGGCTGATCAGCACCACGCCGATGCCCTGGTCGCGAACCTTGCGGATCACGTCGAGCACCCGCTCCCGCTGTACCACGCCGAGCGCCGCGGTCGGCTCGTCCATGAACACGACCTTGCTGGCCCACACCACCGACCGCGCCACGGCCACGCTCTGCCGCTGGCCGCCGGACAGGGCTCCGATCGGCACGTCCACGCTCTGCAGCGTGACGCCGAGCCGGCCGAACTCCTCGCTGGCCCGGCGGCGCATCTCCGCCTTGTCCAGCATGCCCAGCGCGCCGAGCAGGCCCTTGCGCTTGATCTCGCGGCCCAGGTACAGGTTCGCCGCCGGATCGAGATCGGGCGCGACGGCGAGGTCCTGGTACACGGTCTCGATGCCCAGCGCCCGCGCGGTCGTCGGCGAGTCCAGCTGGATCTGCTTGCCCTCCAACAGGATCTCGCCCGAGTCGGGCTGCTCCGCGCCGGAAAGGCACTTGATGAAGGTGGACTTGCCGGCGCCGTTGTCGCCGATCAGCGAGACGACCTCGCCCGCGGCCACCTGGAACGACGCGCCCCGCAGCGCCTCGACGCTGCCGTAGTGCTTGACGAGCGACCTCGCCTCCAGCAAAAGCTCGCTCACTGCGGCACCTCGCTGGCGCTCGGTGTCCGCGTTCGCGGACGCACTGCGTTGAATGATTCGCCCGCAAGCTCGCTCATGCCCGCACCTCCGGGGGTAGACACCTCACCGCGACCAGACCACCGTCCAACTTGGACGATCCGGCGGCGTGCGGCAACACGAGGGTGTCGCCGCGGCGCAGCGCGACCGGGTCGCCGCCCTCGGTGTGCAGCCGGCCCTCGCCGTCCAGCACCACCAGGACCGCGAAGGACGGGTCCAGCTCGATGGGCGAGTCGGCGTGCAGCCGCTGGGCGCGGAAGAACTCGCTGCTGGGCAACAGGTCCACGATCGGGTCGTGGTCGTCCGCGGTGTGCTTGACGATCGTGTCCAGCCGCCTGCCGTCCCAGCCGGACAGGTCCAGCGCCTCCAGCGCGATCGTCTGGCCGAGGCCCAGGTGCCACGAGTCGGGGCCGTCCAGGAAGCCTTCCCACTCGATCGTGATGGAGAAGTCGGTCGGCTGCTGGAGCTCGACGATGAACACGCCCTCGCCGATCGCGTGCGGCAGGCCGGCCGGGATGAACACCGTGTCGCCGGCCTTGACCGGGATCGCGTTCAACGCGTCCAGCATGGCCGCGCGGTCCTGCACGGTCACCCAGTTGTCGACCACCGCCGCGTCGGCGTCGGCCTTGAATCCGATGTGGACGGTCGGGCTCGGCCCGCTGGTGCCGACCACGATCCACGCCTCGGTCTTGCCGTGACGGCAGGACAGGTGGTCGGACGCGAAGGCGTCGGACGGGTGGTAGTGCACCGGCAGCCGCTGGCCCGCGTCCAACAGCTTGACCAACAGCGCCGTGTCCGCCCCGTACTCGGCGGCGTGCGCCGCGCCCAGCCACGCCGTCGGGTCCGCGGCCACGGCGTCACGCAGCAGCGTGCCGTCGGGCAGCGGCGACAGGCCGGCCTCCTTGCCGAACTGGGTGGTGATCGAGCCCACCCAGTCCTCGGGGCCGAACTCGGCCGTCGCCGGCATGCCGCGCAGGTCGGCGATCGCCGCGCCGCCCCGGTAGAACTGCCGGGGCTGGTTGGCGGCCAGCCGGACGGGCCGCATGTTCTCGCTCAAGGTCGCTTTTCTCCTGATCCACGGGGTACCAAACGCACCGGAAGCACCACCCGCCGCGGCGGGGAGGTGTCCCCGTCCAGGCGGGAGAACAGCAGTTCGGCGGCGGCCTTGCCGATCGCGCTGGCGTCGTGCGCGATCACGGTGACGGGCGGGTCGAGCAGGTCGGCCAGCTCGAAGTCGTCGAAGCCGACCAGGGCCGGACGTTGCGGCCGGCCGGCCAGCACGCGCAGCAGGTGCACGGTGATCCGGTTGTTGCCGGCCACCACGGCGGTCGCCGGCTGGCGGTGCTCGCCGATGCGGCGCAGCACCTCGGCGATGCCCCGCTCGTCGTGCGGACCCATGGCGACCAGGTCCTCGTCGTAGCGGATGCCGGCGCGCACGCAGCCCTCGCGGAAGCCGCGCAGGCGCTCGTTGGCGGTGAAGATGTCCGGGGCGTCGCCGAGGAAGGCGATGCGGTTGTGGCCGTGGGCGGCGAGGTGGCGCACGGCCAGCACGGTGCCGCCGATGTTGTCCACCAGCACGGTGTCGGCCACGACGTCGCCGGCGGGCCGGTCGAGGAACACCACGGGCATGCCGGCGCGCATCTCGGGCACCAGGTAGCCGTGCTGCATGCCGGCCGGCACCACGAGCATGCCGTCCACGCGGCGGGCGCAGAACTCCAGCGCCAGCTCACGCTCCCGGCCGGGGTCCTCGTCGGAGGAGCCGGTGAGGACCTGGCGCCCGTACTGGCGGGCGACCTCCTCGACAGCCCGGGTGATGCCGGAGTAGAAGGGATTGCCGACGTCCTCCAGCACCATGCCGATGGTGCCGGTGGACGAGCCGCGGCGCAGGTTGCGGGCGCCCAGGTTGCGCCGGAACCCGAGCTGGTCGATGGCCGCCAGCACGCGCTCGGCGGTGGCGGGGTGCACTCCCGGCTCGTCGTTGACGACCCGGGAGACCGTTTTGATGCTGACCCCGGCCAGGCGCGCCACGTCGCTCATGGTTGCGCGGCGGACCCGGCGGGGGCCGAGGCTCGACAACGTTGTCATGATGGCGCGATCTCACCGGATCCACACAGCTCTTGTCAATGGGTGTGAACCGGTCAAGTGGGCAGGGTGGGACATAACCGTGACGACCCCGTTTTCGCTGTTCACACTGTGAACGGGGGCTGTTGCTGCATACGGCGGACGCCCGTTGTCCGGAAGCGGACAGGCTGGCGGATGACGTCTTGACGCGGATCCAACACGCTCCGCAGTGTTGCCACCGGGTCGAGCGGACCTGCCGGGCGTCACGACAAGGTTGTCACGCCCGCCGCTCGACGAACGTGCGTTCGAGCCACGGGAGGCGACCGCCAAGATGTTCGGAGTCCCGAGACGGCGCCTGCGCGCCGCGGCCGTGATCGGCACAGCGCTGGCGATGGTGGTGTCACCCCTGGTGGCCACCACCGCGACGGCCGCGCCGACGCCGAAGGCGCAGGACCTGGCCCAATGGGTCGACCCCTACATCGGCACCCAGCCGGGTGACGCAGACATGGGCACGGGCGGCGGGGCCGCCAACACCTTCCCCGGCGCGGACGTGCCGTTCGGCATGGTGCAGTGGAGCCCGGACACCGTGACGCTGCAACACGGCGGGTACTACTACCAGGACAACCGGATCAAGGGTTTCAGCCTCACGCACCTGTCCGGCGCGGGCTGCGACACCTACCAGGACATCCCGTTCATGCCGGTCGTCGGCGACATCACCGACTCGCCCGCGGCCAACCCGATGAAGTACATCTCCACCTTCTCGCACAGCAACGAGAAGGTGACCGCCGGCTCGTACGGCGTGAGCCTGGACAACGGGGCCAAGGTCGAGCTGTCGGCCACCCAGCGCACCGGCGCCGGCCGCTTCACCTGGCCGGTCGGCCCGACCTCGACGCTGCTGGTCAACGTGTCCGGCTCGATCATGGGCACCGACGACGCCTCGGTCACCATCGGCAAGAACTACATCAGCGGTTACGCCGCCAGCGGCCACTTCTGCGGCGCCGACGACCACTACCGCGTGTACTTCTACGCCCAGTTCGACCAGAACTTCGCCAGCACCGGCACCTGGCACAACGGGGCCGTGACGCCGGGCAAGGACGCCGAGCGCGGCATGTCCCTGCCCAAGGCGCCAGTCACCAGCGCGCCCAACACGGCCACGCCGAAGTCGGCCAAGGCCAAGGCGGACGTCACCTCGCAGTCGGTGAAGCCCCAGGACACCACGGTGTCCGGGCCCGGCAGCGGCGCCTACGTCACCTTCGACAACACGAAGTCCCCGACCGTCAACGTGAAGGTCGGCGTCTCGTTCGTGTCGGTGGACGGCGCGAAGGCGAACATCAAGGCGGAGAACGCCACCAAGTCCTTCGACCAGGTCGCCGCCGCCGCGCGGGCGTCGTGGAACAGCCGGCTCAACCAGATCGCGGTGACCGGCGGCAGCAACGACCAGAAGACCATCTTCTACACCGCGCTGTACCACTCCCTGTTGCAGCCCAACGTGTTCTCCGACTCCGACGGGCAGTATCCGGGCTTCGACGGCCAGATACACAAGGCCGCCAAGGGACACGCGATATACACCAACTTCTCCGGTTGGGACATATACCGATCCGAGGCGCAGCTACTCGCCTTATTGGCCCCTAGTGAGACCTCGGACATCGCCAACTCGATGGTGCAGTTCGCCGCACAGGGCGGGTCCTGGGACCGCTGGACGGTGGCCAACGACTACACCGGCGTCATGAACGGCGACCCGTACCACATCATCGTGTCCACGGCCTATGCCTTCGGCGCCAAGAACTTCGACGCCAACCAGGCGTTGCTGCTGATGGAACGCGGTGCCTCGCAGCCCACCGTCGGCTACGAGGAGCGGCCGGGCCTGGCCAACTACCTCAAGCTCGGCTACGTGCCCGGCGTCGCCTCCGACACGCTGGAGTACACCAGCGCCGACTTCTCCATCGCGCAGCTGGCCCGCCGCCTGGGCGACTCGGCCACGTACAACACGTTCATCAAGCGGGCCCAGAACTGGCAGAACCTGTACAACCCGGCCACCGGCTACCTCCAGCCGCGCAGCGCCAACGGCTCGTTCGGCAGCCCGTTCAACCCGGCCGACCCCGGCGGCTACACCGAGGGCAACGGCGCGCAGTACACGTGGATGGTGCCGTACAACTACAGCGGCCTGATCACGGCGCTGGGCGGCAACGACGCCGTGAACAAGCGGCTGGACGAGTTCTTCACCAAGCTGAACGCCGGCACCAGCGACCCACACGCCTTCCTGGGCAACGAGCCCACGCTGGAGACGCCGTGGATCTACGACTACACCGGCCAGCCGTACAAGGCGCAGGCGCTGGTCAACAACATCCGCCAGCAGATCTGGAAGGCCGGGCCCAACGGCCTGGTCGGCAACGACGACCTCGGCGAGATGTCGTCCTGGTACGTGTGGGCCTCCCTCGGCCTGTACCCGGAGACCCCGGGCCGCGCCGAGCTGACCCTGAACACGCCGGAGTTCACCGGCGCCGTGATCACCCGTCCCGGCGGCCAGAAGATCACCATCAACGCCCCCGGCGCCTCGACGTCGACGCCGTACATCGACTCGCTGAAGCTCAACGGCCAGACGTGGAACAAGCCGTGGCTGCCCGAGTCGTTCGTGAACACCGGTGGCACGCTGGACTTCGCGCTGTCGTCCACGCCCAACACCAGCTGGGGTTCGGCGCACGCCGACGCTCCGCCGTCGTTCACCGACGGCGCCGTCAACCAGAGCACCTTCGTCGACCCGTCCCGGCTCGTCGCCCCCGCGGGCGGCACCGCCACGGCAAACGTTGGTGTGCAGGACCTTTCCGGTCAGGGCACCACCGCGCACTGGACCGCCACCGCGCCGGCCGGTCTGACCATCACGCCGTCCTCCGGTGACCTCACCACCGACCCCGGCGGCAAGGCCAGCGCCCCGGTCACCGTGACAGTCGCCGCCGGCACGGCCGAGGGCACATACAACATTCCCATCTCGTACACCGTCGGCGGCAAGGCCATCAACGGCTCCACCCTGGCCGTCCTGGTCGCCCAGCCCGGCAGCCTTCGGGCCGCCTTCAACAACATCGGCACCTCGCCCGACGACAACCAGCAGATCGGCAACTACGACGGCGGCGGCTGGAGCTACTCCCGCAACGCCCTGGCGGCCAAGGGCGTCAACCCCGGCTCCACCGTCACCGACTCCGACGGCCTGAAGTTCCTGTGGCCCAACGTTCCGGTCGGTGAGATGGACAACGTCAACGCCGGTGGGGAGACCATCAACGTCGACGCGCCCGCCGGGGCGACCCAGCTGGCCCTGCTCGGCAGCGCCGGCAACGGCAACGCCTCGGGCACCATGGTGATCACCTACACCGACGGCACCACCCAGAACGCCTCCGTCGGCTTGTCCGACTGGGCCCTCGGTGGTGGCGGGGCGCCGGTGGCGTACAACAACCGCACCGTCGTCTCCATGCCCTACCGCAACGCCGGCGGCGGCACCTCCCAGCAGCTCAACGTCTACCTGTTCGCCACCGCCCCGGTCGCCCTGACCGCCGGCAAGCAGGTCAAGTCCATCACGCTGCCCAGCACCGTCCAGGGCGGCACCTTCCACGTGTTCAGCATCGCCACCGGCTGAGCACGCCCAGAACGCTCACGAAGGACGTGGCGGCGGCTTCGTGAGTGACCCGAGGCGGGTCGTTCCCCGGCAATCCGGCGGAACGGCCCGCCTCACCATGTCGGGGCTCCCCGGTACTGTCCTGTCCTGCGGCGAGAACAGGAGAGGAACCGGTGGGCACTCGCAACAGGGAACGGCGCGCGGCGAAGAAGAAGGCGCGCGATCGCCGTTCCCCGCATGAACACCGCGCGGATTTCGACGCCGACCCGTACGCCCCGCCACCGGCCGAAGTCGTGGGGAATTCGGTGCTCGACGCCGCTTACCGCCACGCCGGCGGCGACCCCGAGGCGCTCGCCGACTGCGTCACCTGGTTGCGAGGCCGGCCCGTCCGGGTCGCGGACACCGGCGTGGAGATGGCGTTGCTGCACACCGTGAGCCACATGTGGCGGGTCGGCTGGCTGCCGTACGACATCGTTCGACACCTCGGCAAGCAGCTGGGAGAGCCGGCCGTCGAGCTCGTCACCGACGTGATCGCCACCGATGCCGCGCAGTACGCCGAGGCCACCGTGCACGAGCGTTGGCGGGAGCAGCTGCGGCAGATCGACGCCGCGATCTGGTGGGATTCGAGCAACCCGCACCTGAGCCAGTGGATCGAGCGGCGCGCAGTCAGCCGAGGCGACGCCCTGACGTTGGTCCTCACCGTGATCGCGACGATCATGATGTGGCCGGAGTTGCCGATGATCCTGCCGCCTCCCGGCGCCGCTCGGGCCGCCACGGCGCCGGCGCGGCACGGTGTCGACCCGAAGATCCTGGCCCGGGTCCGCGGCCTGCTGGCCAAGGCCGAGTCGACCGAGTTCGCCGAGGAGGCCGAGGCGCTCTCGGCCAAGGCACAGGAGCTGATGAACCGGCACGCCGTCGAGCGGGCCATGCTCGACGCCGAGGAGCACGTGCCGCAGGTCGCGACCGCGCGCCGGATCTGGCTGGACAGCCCGTACGTCGCCGCCAAAGCGCAGCTGGTGGGCGTGGTCGCCGGCGCCAACCGGTGCCGCACGGTCATTCACGAGAAGATCGGGTTCGTCGCGCTGATGGGCGACGAGATGGACCTGGAGATCACCGAGCTGCTCGCCACCTCCCTGCTGTTGCAGGCCACCCGCGCCCTCGTGGCCGCCGGGCGGGCCGAACAGGCCCGGATCCGCTCGTACCGGCAGTCCTTCCTGATGGCCTATGCCCATCGCGTCGGCGAGCGGCTGGCCGAGGTCACCGAGTCGGCCGTGTCGGAGCACGACGACCGGCTGCTGCCGGTGCTCGTGGACCGCCGCAAGGCCGTCGACGAGCTGGTCGACACGCTGTATCCGGCGACCAGGGTCAAGTCGTACTCGGCGAGCAACGCCGCCGGCTGGGGCGCCGGCCGCGCCGCCGCCGACCACGCCGACCTCGGCCTGGACCGGAAGGGGTTGCCGGGTTCGCAGCCAGTGGTGCCATGACCTGACCGGCCCGTCGTTTCCGCCGCTGGCCAGGACGCCGCCGTCCGGGCTGAAGGCGACCGCGGGCCGCGCCACCGCCTGATCATCGAAGCCTGAGCGAAACCGCCATTTTTGTCGCTACGTGAGTGGCTCATTTTCGCTCGGAGGTCACGTGAGCCACTCACGTAGGAAAAGAGGGGGCTACTGGCCAGGCAGTTCGTCGATGGATTTCGGCAGCAGGTACGCCGCCGGGCCGGCTGAACCACGGCACGGCCAGAGGAGCAGTGCCGTGCGCCGGCCGGTCATGCCACCTGCCATGCGAAAACGACGTGCTGTTCCCAATCGGTAGCGCACGGTGGGCCGACCCTACTGCGAGAACCCGGCAGTGCACCCGATCGGTCTAATGGGGACCCTGACAAATCTCCGGTCTTGCCGGGAACTCCCGCCGTCCGCACCGGGGCGACCTACCGTTCGCCCCATGAGCAAGGGGAACACGATCGTCGCCGAGGGGCTGCGCAAGCGGTACGGCGACCTGTGGGCGGTCGACGGGGTGTCGTTCACCGTTGGCGAGGGGGAGTTCTTCGGGATCCTCGGACCGAACGGGGCGGGCAAGACGACCACCCTGGAGATCATCGAGGGCCTGCGCAAGCCCGACGAGGGCAGTGTGCGGCTGTTCGGCGAGGAGCCGTGGCCGCGCAACCCGAAGCTGCTGCCGCGTATCGGGGTGCAGCTGCAGGCGTCGTCGTTCTTCGAGAAGCTGACGGCCCGGGAGCAGCTGGAGACGTTCGCCTCGCTGTACGGGGTGAGCACGGGCACGGCCGCCGACATGCTGGAGCTGGTCGGCCTGACCGACAAGGCGGACACCAGGGAGAACAAGCTGTCGGGCGGGCAGCGGCAGCGGCTGTCGATCGCCTGCGCGCTGGCCCACGACCCGGACATCGTGTTCCTCGACGAGCCGACGGCGGCGCTGGACCCGCAGGCCCGGCGCAACCTGTGGGACGTGCTGCGGGCGATCAAGGACCGCGGCAAGACCATCGTCTACACCACGCACTACCTGGACGAGGCCGAGATCCTGTGCGACCGCACGGCGATCATGGACAAGGGCAGGATCCTGGCCATGGAGGCGCCGGCGACGCTGGTGCGGGGCCTGGACGCGCCGACGCACGTGATGATCGAACGCGGCATCATCGCGCTGGAGGACGCGAAGAGCCTTGCCGGCGTTGAGGAAGCCGGCGACGATGGCGTCTCGCTGCGACTGTCCACTCGACACCCGGGCAAGCTGCTGTCCACTTTGGCCGAACGCGGCGCCCTGGAGGGCCTCCAGGTCCGCGGCGCGACGCTGGAGGACGTGTTTCTGGAGCTGACCGGAAGGGAGTACCGGGCATGACCGCGTTCAAGAGCCTGTCGGTGGCCATGTTCAAGGGCTTCTTCCGCGAACGGGTGGCGCTGTTCTTCACCTTCCTGATGCCGCTGATGTTCCTGGTCATCTTCGGCCTGATCTTCGGCGGCGCCTCCTCCAGCAAGACGAAGATCGACGTCGTCGGCGACGGCCCGGTGCTGACCGCCCTGAACAGCACCGGCATCGTGGAGTTCCAGCGCGTCGACTCGTTCGACACGGCCGTGCAGGCGGTCAGGAGCGGCGACGTGCCGGCGGCGATCTCCGTGCAGGGCAACAAGGTCGAGCTCCGCTACGCCGCGAGCGACAGCGTGCAGGCCGGCACCGTGCAGGCGGTCATCCGCTCGGTGGTCGACGCCGTCAACATCAAGGCCAGCGGCAAGCCGCCGACCGTGACGCTGAACTCTCAGCAGGTGGAGGACTCGTCGCTGAGCGCGATCCAGTACCTCACACCCGGCATCCTGTCCTGGGGCCTGGCCACCTCGGCGATCTTCGGCTCCGCGCTGACGCTGGTGAACTGGCGCAAGAAGCAGGTGCTGCGGCGAATCCGGCTGGCCCCGGTCAGCACCGGCACGGTGATCTCCTCCCGGCTGCTGGTGACCATCGGAACCTCGGTGCTGCAAGCGATCCTGTTCGTCGCGGTGGCGATGACGCCGGTGTTCGGGCTGAAACTGGCCGGCCAGTGGTGGCTGGCCCTGCCGCTGCTGGTCCTGGGCTCGCTGTCGTTCTTCTCCATCGGCGTGCTGGTCGGCTCGATCGCCAAGTCCGAGGAGGCGGCGACCGGCATCACCAACGTCATCGTGCTGCCGATGGCCTTCCTGTCCGGCACGTTCTTCCCGTTGCAGAACGCCCCGCAGTGGCTGCAGACCGTCTCGGAAGTGTTGCCGCTGCGGCATCTCAACGATGGCATGGTCGACGTTCTGGTGCGCGGCAAGGGAATCGAGGCGCTGGGTGTGCCGGCGCTGGTGCTGCTGGCCTTCACCATCGTGGTCGGGTTCGCGGCCTCGCGGGTGTTCAGCTGGGAGGACAGCTAGGCCCGGCCGGGGCGTGAGCCCGCTCACGCCCCACACTGGGAGCCATGTTCGACACTCCGTCAGGCCGGTTCCGTGCCGTCGCGGTGGCCGAGGCGATCTCCTGGGCCGGCCTGCTGATCGGCATGTTCTTCAAGTACGTCATGGGCAATGAGATCGGCGTGCACATCTTCGGCCCGGTGCACGGCGTCGTGTTCATCGCGTACGTGGTGCTCTCGCTGTTGGCTCGGCGCGCCCTGAACTGGGACAACCGGACCACCGCGTTGGCGCTGATCGCGAGCATCCCGCCGTTCGGCTCGGTGGTGTTCGAGCGGTGGGCGGCCCGCACCGGGCGGCTGGCCCAGCGGGCGGTCGCGATCAGCGCCTGACCTCAGCCGACAAGATCGGTCGCGGTGAAGCCGCCGCCGGTCTGCGGCGCGCCGACCGGCTTGGTCGGGACCTGGGCCTTGGGCAGCACGGTGAAGGTGGCGGTGACCTTGCCGGGGCCGCTGGGCGTCTTGTACCGCTCGTCCTGGCACGTCAGGGTGACCGGGTAGCTGCCCGGCTTGACGTCCCGCACCTTCGCCGAGAACTGCGTCGTGTTCCAGCTCGGGTCCTGCGGGTCGCCGGCCACCAGGCCGCCGTTGTCGAAGTCGATGTCGAGGGCGGCGGTGCTGAAGCTCGGGTTGGAGCACCGAGCGTTGATGGTCACCGTGGCGCCCGCACGGCCGGACTTCGGCGTGAGGAAGAGCGCGAGCGGGTGGCTCGGCTTGGTCGGTGAAGTCGTGGTCGTGGTGGTCGTCGGCGTGGTGGTCGACGTGGTCGCCATCGCCACCGGCGCCAGCAGCATGCCGGCGACTCCCAGCGCGGCCATGGCCCCGATGAAGGCAGTCCTCTGTCCCATGATGAATCCCCCTACAGTGAGCGGCTTTCTCTGTGCTCAGGGGACGTTCGCCGCGGAGTTGAGGTTGCCACGCGTGCGGAAATCAGCCGTCGAAGTCGCCGGCGGCCTTGCGCACCTTGGCCAGCAGGTCGGTGAGCTGCTCGGTCTGGCGCTCGGTCAGGCCCTTGAGCCCGAGGTTCACCTCGGACACCGCGGCGGTGGCCGCCTCGCACAGCTCGCGGCCGGCGGCGCAGATCTCGACCAGGGTGGTCCGCCGATCCGACGGGTGCGGCGTCCGCTTGACCAGGCCGTCGGCCTCCAGCCGGTCCACGATGTTGGTGACGCTGGTCGGGTGCAGCTGCAGCCGCTCGCCCATCACCCGCATCGGCAGGCTGCCCCGCCGCGAGAAGGTCAGCAGCACCAAGGCCTCGAACCGGGCGAAGGTCAGCCCGTGCGGCCGCAGCGCCGCGTCCACCGTGGACTGGAGGATCTGCTGCACCCGCATGACGCTGGTGACCGCGGCCATCGCGCCCGACGGGCCCACCCGCTCCTCCCACGTGCCCGCGGCGCGGGCGATCGGGTCGAACGGCAACGGTTGGGTGGCCACGGCTGTCGACGCTAGCAGTTCACGCGTCGGTGATCACGGGTTGTTGCCGGCGCGACCCGCAGCGGGTTGACTGGCCGGCATCCAGACAGGGAGGGCCGATGCTGGTCGCGTTCAGTGTGTCGCCGCTCGGCGGCGAGTCCGACAGCGTTGCCGAGGCGGTCGCCGACGCCGTGCGGGTGGTGCGGGAATCGGGTCTGCCCAACGAGACCACCAGCATGTTCACCACCATCGAGGGCGACGACTGGGACGAGCTGATGGACGTCGTGAAGCGCGCGGTGAAGGCCGTGCAGGCCCATGCGCCGCGGGTGTCGCTGGTGCTCAAGGCCGACATCCGGCCCGGGCACACCGATCAGCTGCACGCCAAGGTGGAACGGGTGGAGAACTACCTGTCATGAGCGCGCGGCGGATGTGGACGCTGTACGAGCCCTACCACGGTGTCACCTACTTCGCGCCGGAGGCGCGCGCCGAGACCGATGCCCTCGGCTGCCGTGGCGGCTGGATGGGCTACTTCGGCCTGCGCGCCGCGGCGCTCGGGGCCGTGCCGGCCGAGGTTGTCGCCGCCACCTTCTACAACTTCAAGCTGAGCCGGGTCGCCCGCGCGGTTCCCGCCACGTGGGCCGTCGCCACCCCGGCCCGGTTCCTGGAGGCCCGACTGGCCGGCGTCGACGCCGGGCTGCGCGCGATTCTCGGTGACGACGTCGTCGGCGACGACATGATCGAGGCCTCCCAGCTGGCCCAGCGGGCCGCCCTGGCCGCTCCCATCGCCGGCCGGCCGCTGGCCGCCGCCAATGCCGCGCTGCCGTGGCCCGACGCGCCGCATCTCGTGTTGTGGCACGCCACCACCGTCCTGCGCGAGTCCCGAGGCGACGGCCATGTCGCCGCCCTGGTCGCCGGCGGGCTCGATCCCGTCGAGACGCTCGTGGCGTTCTCCGCCGACCGTGACGTCTCCGACCAGGCCGGCTGGGAGGCCTGGCGCGGCTGGACCGCCGAGGACTGGGCCGCCGCCCAACGCCGTCTGCGGGAGCGTGGGTTGCTGGACAAGGAGAACCGCATCACCGCCGACGGCTCGCGGGCCCGGCACGACGTCGAGACCCGCACCGACGCCGCCGCCGAGCTGCCGTGGGAGGTGCTGGGCAAGGCCGGCACCGAGCGCCTGGCCGTGCTGCTGACCGGTTTCCTGCGCCGGATCGTCGCCGCCGGCGTGGGCGTGGTCAAGCCGCATCCGATGGGCCTCGACCTGGCCCGCATCGTCGAGGAGTGACGTGGATCGCGCTTTCGCCGAGAAGTTCGCCGCCGAGTGGGCCGACGCGTGGAACGTCCACGACCTCGACCGCCTGCTGAGCCATTTCGCCGACGACGTCGTGTGGAGCTCGCCCGTGGTCGTCACGTTCAACGGCGAGGAATCCGGGACCCTGCACGGCAAGGCCGCCGTCCGGGATTACTACGCCACCGGCCTGCGCCGGATCCCCGACCTGCGCTTCGAGGTCCTCAGCGTGCGGGTGGGCATGGCCGTGATGGTGATCAACTACCGGAACCAGGACGGCCGCGAGGTCAGCGAGGTGTTGGTGCTGCGGGACGGCCTGGTGGTGGAGGGCCACGGCACCTACGCCTAGGTCAGGGGGAGATCTCCTCCAGGGTCCGCCCCCGGGTCTCCTCCGCGAAGAACGCCGTCGTCGCGGCGGCCAGCATCGCCGCGCCCAACACGGCGAACGCGGCCGGCAGCCCGAGGTTCGCGGCGAAGGCGCCGACGACCAGGGGCCCGGCGATCACGCCGATGCGGTTCCACACGCCGCCGAGGCTGGCCCCGGCGGCCCGCATGGGCGTGGGATAGAGCTCCGGCGCGTACAGGTACAGCCCGAGGTTGACGGCGAACACGAACAGCGCCCCGACGGCGGACAAAGCCAGCAGCTCCAACGCCGATCCAGCCCCCGACGCCGCCAACACCCCGAAGGTCACCGCGGCCAGGGCGCTGCCGCCGGCCAGGCAGGCCCGCCGTCCGATGCGGTCCACCAACAGGGCCACGGCGATGGCCCCGAGCAGGCCGGCGACCGACGTGGCGACGCTGTAGGCCAACGCGGTGGACACCGGCAGCGCGAACACGTCGGTGTAGATGGTCGGCAGCCAGCTCGCGATGCCGTAGTTGGCGAAGTAGCTGAGCAGCCACAGCAGCCCGACGATCACGGTCCGCCGCAGGTAGCGCCGCCGCACGGACGGGGCCCGCGTGATGGCCACGACCGGCGGCAGCGGACGCCCCGTGGAGCGCTGCACGGCCCGTTCGATCCGCTCCATCACGCCCACGGCCCGCTCGCCACGCCCGGACGCCGCCAGCCACCGCGGCGACTCCGGCACCATGCGCAGGATCGGCCCCACGAGCAGCGCCGGCAGCACGCCGATGCCGTACACCCAGCGCCAGCCCAGCACGGGCACCACCCACGCGGCCACGATGGCCACGGCGGTCAGCCCGGCCGGGAACACCAGCTCGTACAGCAGCACGAACCGCCCGCGCCGGTCGGACTGCGCCAGCTCGCCGATGTACGTCGCCGCGGCCGGCACCTCGCCGCCGATGCCGACGCCCTGGACGAACCGCAGCACCAGGAACCACACGAACCCGGGCGAGATGGCCAGCCCCACGCACGACAGGGCGGTCACCGACAGCGCCAGCACGACCACGTTGACCCGGCCGATCCGGTCGGCGACCACCCCTGACACCAGGGCGCCGAGCAGCATGCCGACCGAGCCGCTGGTGATGGCCAGCGCCTGCTGGCCGGTGCTCAGGCCCCACTCCGCGCTCAGCGACGGCAGCGTGTAGGCGATGGCCAGCTGGTCGAAGCCCTCGAAGAAGGTGACGACGCCGATCAGCCAGCGAACCCGCAGGTGCCAACCCGAATCGGGCAGTCGCTCGAGTCGGGCGGGGACATCCTCCCCACCGGCCACCATGGCCACCCCCAGTGTCCCGACCGGTAACTATGGGTTCACAGTGTCCAGTCAGCCGGACTCGCGGGCAACCGTCGGCCGGTTCGTGCCAGGATGGAACCGTGACAAGGCCAAACCCCCGCCAGAGCGCAGCTCTGTCCGCGGCGCTGTCCGGCGCCGTCGATCTGTCCGGCCTGAAGGCGAAGGCCGACGCGACGACCAGGGCGCCGGCCGCACCGGCCGCGGGCGGACCGCCGGCCGCGGCGGCGCCCGCGGGTGAGTTCGTCATCGCCGTCAGCGAGGCCAGCTTCCAGGACGACGTGGTCGAGCGGTCCATGCAGGTCCCGGTCATCGTGGACCTGTGGGCCGAGTGGTGCGGGCCGTGCAAGCAGCTGTCCCCGCTGCTGGAGCGCCTGGCCCAGGCCGCGGGCGGCGCCTGGATCCTGGCCACCGTCGACGTGGACGCCAACCCGCGCATCGCTCAGCTGTTCGGCGTGCAGTCCATCCCGACCGTGGTGGCCATCGCCGGCGGCCAGCCCATCGACGCCTTCGCCGGGGCGCTGCCCGAGCCGGAGATCCGCAAGTGGCTGGACTCCCTGCTGGACGCGCTGCGTGACAAGCTGCCCGGCATCGCGATCGCCGAGCAGGGCAACGCCGGCGCCGAGCCGTACGAGGAGCCCGAGGACCCGCGGTTCACCGCCGCCGAGGACGCCTTCGAGCAGGGCGACTACGCCGCCGCCGAGGCCGCCTACCAGGAGATTCTCGCCGCCGAGCCGGCCAACGCCGACGCCAAGGCCGCGCTGGCCCAGGTCCGCTTCATGGCGCGGGCCGAGGCCGCCGACCCGTCGTCGGTGGCCGCCGCCGACGCCGACCCGGACAACGTCGACGCCCAGCTCACCGCGGCCGACGCGCTGATCGCCGGCAACGACGTGGAGGCCGCCTTCGCCCGGCTGGTCGACACCGTGCGCCGCACCTTCGGCGACGACCGCGACCGGGTCCGCCAGCACCTCGTGGGCCTGTTCGAGCTGTTCCCGACGGACGACGCCCGCGTGGCCGCCGCCCGCCGCAGCCTGGCCAGCGCCCTGTACTGACACTCCGGCCTCATGCAGGGAAGGACGCCTTACCCTCGTTCAACGCGGGTAAGGCGTCCTTCCCTGCATCAGCGACACTGCTAGCCGCGGGCCTTCACGGCCACCGCGTTGGAGTTGGGCGTGCACTTGGAGCGGCCGAGGAAGTGCTTCTGGCACGCCTGGATCTGGAAGCCGTAGGTCATGCCCGGCTCTGGCCGGTCGAAGACGAAGTGGGTGCGGGCGGCCTCGACGCTGCGCACGCCGGGCCGCCCCACCACCCAGTAGGTGACGTTGTAGGCGTCGGCCCGCTGGAACTTCCAGTCCACCTGGAGGTTCCCGTCGCCGTCCTGCACGACGCTGGTCAGGTACGGCCGGTCCGGCACGTTGCAGTCGGCGGTGTTGAGCGTGGGCCGGTAGTTGTCGGCCGCCACCACCACCGGCTGGTCGGGCCGCTCCAGGATGTAGCCGTGGGTGAAGTTGACGTACCGGTTGCAGCCGTCGAACCGGTCGGTGTCGACGGGATCGCCGAGCAGTTGCCGGTAGTCGACCCACGCGTCGCGCATGGGCTGCGTCATGGTCGTCTGCCCGCCGACGGACGGGAACCAGAACTCGTAGTTGCCGTCCGCGCTCCGGATCCAGGTGATGTCGTCGGTGTGGCGGATGGGGCCGAGGACGCACATGTTGTTGGCGGCGTGGCCCTCGAACACCCCGGGGAAGTGCGGGTCGTACGGCCCGTAGCGCTGGCAGACGTACTCGCTGGACGCGGTGTCGGCGGCGGACTGGAGGAACGTCGACAGCGCGGCCACGGCCACCAGCAGCGCGCCGGTCAGGCGCAGCTTGCGGGCGACGACCGATGCCGGACGGGCGTGGGCGCCCTCGGCGCCGGCGATCTCCCGGGCCCACCGCGTCTGCCGCCACGCCATGAAGGCCGTCACGCCGAACGACAGCAGCACCGTGAGCAGCACGGCCACGGTGGCGTCGCCGAGCTCCGACAGCAGGCCGACCTCGGCCACCACGACCACGAGCAGCGCCGCCCCGGCGGCCAGCGCCGTGCGCGCGGCACGCCACCACCAAGGCGCCACCAGCACCTGCATGGCCCAGGCGCGACCGACTTCGTCGCCGAAACCGGTCCCACCGGTTCTCGCCCGTCGTAGCACGTCTCGACGGCCACGGAATCCGAGTTGCCACCAAGCAACCTGGACGCCGACTATGTCGACAAGGTCCCCCGCCCTCACGTGTATCCACGGTAGGGCCGGATGCTCCAAAGTAGTAGGGCAATCAGCGCGATGGGGGTCATCGCATGGCCGACGGTGGCGTGACGCGGGCCCACCCCGCGCCGATGCTGCTGATTCTCAGCTTCCGGTGGCTCACCGTCGGGTGGACCGCCGTCATAGCCCTGCTCAGCAACCAGGTGCTGGAGCAGCGCGCGGGCCTGGCCGTGGTGACCCTGGCCGCGATGCTCGGCTGGACCGCCTGGCTGACCGTGGCCGCCGTGCGCCGCACCGGCCGGGTGCTGACCGTCGACCTCCTGCTGGCCATTCTCGTGCTGCTCGTGTCCGGCTGGGTCGGGCCGCAGGGGCAGCTGCTCACCGACCACCCCACCTTCGCCGGTGCGTACCCGATGGCTGCCGTGGCCGCCTGGGCCACCGTCTACGGCGTGCGTGGCGGCGTGCTGGCCGGCCTCGCCGTCGCCCTGTGCCTACCCGTGGGCTACCACCTCAACGGCTCCTCCCTCTTCCTGGCCGGCTACCTGGACGGCGTGAGCCTGCTTGGTAGCGCGCTGTCGTACGTGGTGCTCGGTGGCGCGGTCGGCATCGCCACCGGCCAGTTCGAGCGCGTGTCGGTGCGCCTCGCCGAGGGCCGGGCCGTGGTCGCGAGTCTGCGCGAACGGGAACGGCTGGCCGCCCACATCCACGACGACGTGCTCCAGCGCCTCGGCCAGATCCGCAAGGACGGCGGCGACCTGGCCGACCGCGGCGGCGTCACCCGGACCGAGCTGCGGGCCCTCATGGCCGATGTGGGACGGCAGGAGGCCAGCCTGCGCCGGCTGGTGCTGGCCGAGGAGCCCGGCACGCCGTCCGGCACCCGATCCCTCGTCGAGGCCATCGCCGAGGTCGCCGACGGCTTCAGGCAGTGGCCCGTCCGCCTCGTCGACAGTGGCCACATTCCCGTGCCCGCCGACGTCGCCGCCGAGCTGGCGGCGGCCGTCAACGAGCTGCTCGGCAACGTCGTCAAGCACGCCGAGGCCGAACACGTGTGGATCTCGGTGCTGGACGACGGCGCCGTCATCACGGTCGACGTGCGCGACGACGGCGTCGGCTTCGCCTACGACGAGCCCGAACTGGCCGCGTCCGGCCGGCTCGGGCTCGCGGTCAGCGTCCGCGCCCGGCTGGAACGGCTGGGCGGCAACGTCATCATTCGGAGCCGACCCGGCCGGGGGACCGAGGTGCGGCTGGAACTGAGGAGCCCGCCATGACGTCCGTTTCCACTGTCCGTGTGCTCGTCGTCGAGGACCACCCGGTGACCAGGGCGGGCATCCGGTCCAGCCTGGACAGGCACCCCGGCGTCACCGTGGTCGGCGAGGCCGACAACGCCGCCATGGCCCTGCGGCTGCTGGACGTCGAACTCGTCCACGTCGTGCTGGTGGACCTGCGACTAGGCGACGAACAGGGCATGGACCTCATCGAGCATCTGGCCCGAACCCGGCCGCGGACCAGAGTGCTCGTGCTCTCACAGGCCTCGGCGGGCGAGGTGCTGGCGGCGATGAAGGCCGGCGCGCACGGCTACGTCAGCAAAGCGGCCACCACCGCCGAGCTCACGCACGCCGTGCTGGCCGTGATGGAGGGCCCGGTGCTGCCGCCGGAGCTCGCCGCGCGGCTGGTCGGCGAGTTCCAGCACCAGTCGTCGCTGACCGGCCGTGAGCGAGAGGTCCTCGGCTGCCTCGCCCGCGGCTACGACAACCGGGAGATCGCCGAGGAGCTCGGCGTGGCCGTGCGGACGGTCAACCGGCACCTGGAGAACATCCGGGAGAAGCTGGGCAGCCGCCGCCGTTCCGAGCTCATCCGGCTGGCCCGTGAGCTGGACGCCGCCGGCTGACTAGTCGAACTTCTGCATGCAGGTGGAGGCGCCCTGGAGGAAGCCGATCCGGAACGCCTCCACCCGCGAGAAGCCCGAGGCGGCCGCCTTTCCGTTGACGTCCGCGGCGATCAGGCTGTTGGTCGTGAGCAGCTCCGCCACCGCCTCGTCCAGGTCGCCGGCCGCCAGCGACAGGTCGTCGACGCCCTTTTTCATCGCCGCGCCCCAGTAGCCGACCAGGCAGGCCGTGCGCAGGCCCGTGTTGGCGTCGTCCAGCGGCAGGTTGTTGGACTTCTGCACCGACAGCACGTAGCGCGAGGCCACCTCGCCGAACGCCGCGAAGTCGCCGATGCCCTTGCCCTTCTTGGTGTGCGTGCCGATGATCTTCAGGCTGGCCAGGTCCATCGAGACCGTGTCGGTCGCCGGGCAGTAGGCCGTCGGCGTGGTCGCCTTGGCGTCGCTGCACGGCGCCGGCTTGTCCGTGCTGAGGGTCGGCTTCCCGCCGGTTCGCCCGAACACCTGGTCCAGGGTCCGGCCCATGCGCTGGAGGTTGCCCGTGGTGATCGGCACGTTGCCGTTCTGGGCCGCGTCGGTGTCGTCGCGGAAGGCCGTCTCCGTGATGCGGGCGTTGATCTCCGCCACGTCGATCTGGGCGCAGCGCTTGGGGCCGTCGGTGAAGCCGGTCTGGAACGCGAAGACCCGGTCGAAGGCGTTGCCGTGGGCCGACTGGCCCTTGAAGGAGTGGCCCGGCTGGTCGCGGACGAAAAAGGTCGTCGCCAGCACCGTGTTCAGCCCGTCGCCGGTGGACATCTGGAAATGCTTGGCTTTGTCCTCGGCCACGGCGCGCATGAAGGCACCGGCATAACAATCCGCTTGTTGCTCAAGGACAATACTGGGCGTCGCATTGTCGACTCCGGACAACGGGCCCAGCTGCGACTGCACCGCGTGGCCCATCTCGTGGGCCAGAACCATCGTCACCGCCAGCGGGCCGAAACTCTGCACCAGTCCCGGCAGCAGTTCCCCGCGGTCCCAGGAAACGCTGTTGTCGAGGTCGCAGTAGAAGGCGTTGACCACTCCCGCGGTGTCCTCGCGGCCGCCGCAGACGCGCAGGTTCGGGCCGGCCGAGTCGTACGAGGTGAGCTTGGACGCCGGCTTGAACTGCCGCCCGAACACCTTGGGCAGCTGCTCCTTCCAGTAATCGTCCACGTCGGACAGGGTGTTGAGGGCCAGCCGGTCCATCTCGCCGTGATCGCTGTCGGCCACCGCGAGCGTCGCGTCCGGCACATTCGGCCGGGGGCCGCTTGCGCCCGAGTTCACCGGTATGCCGCCGGCCGAGCCCGGATCCAGCTGCCCCAGCGGGCCCGCAGTTCCCGCCACCTTGGCCGAGCAGTTGCTCAGCAGCGTGATCGCGGCCGCCAGCGCCAGAACCGTCGACCCGATGCGCCGACCTGCCGTGCTCATTAGTGTGTTTCCCCTTGCCGCCCTTTGCTACGCCGCGAGCACCCTACTGGCGTAGCGGGCCGCCTGTCCGGCGGTTGGCGATGCGTTTCAGTCGTGATCGGAACGTGAAAATATCTCACCCTGGGGAGTGAATTCTGGGTTTCGACGACCCGTTCGCTTGTGCCGGCCTGTCAGGGGAGTGAGTCTCGTCACGAAGTTACCGACGGGTACTTCGCCTGTTGGAAGGGAGAAAGCCATGCGCGAAGCCGACGACGTCGAGTTCGGCGAGGAGGTCGAACCCGAGGTCGCCCCCGTCCGGGGTCGCACCCGGTGGCTGCGCTTCGCCGGCACGCTCGGCGTGGGTGGCGTGCTGGCCGGTGGCCTGCTCGTCGGCGTGGGCCAGGGCGCGTTCGCCGCCTCGTTCGCGGTGTCCGGCACCAGCTTCGAGGTCACCTCCACCCACCTGCACGGTGAGGGATTCGTCCAGTTCGGTGGCGTCGCGGCCAACGCCGACTCCGCGCACCCCGTGGCGGTCAACGCGTTCAAGAGCGCCGACCTGGACAACTTCTGCCAGTCCGTGTTCCTGCCCGACAACCCGCTCATCGGCGACCTCACGCTGCGGATCACCGCGGACGGGCCCAAGGGCATGCACGCCGACAACATGGTCGTCGACGTCGCGCAGGTGGACGGCGACTTCACCCTGCACACCCCGGACATCGGCGTGGACGCCAGCCAGGTCTCCACCGGTCCGGTCGGCGCGCAGGGCCGTGCCGGCGACTTCGGCATGCAGGCGCAGTCGATCGACATCAACAACTTGAAGCAGGTTGCCTGGGGCACGTCCGCGCAGACCATCTCCTTCAAGGGGATGAGTCTGCGCATCGTGGCCGGCAACAACCAGTGCATCAAGTAGGTCGATCACGCACGGTCGCGGCAGCACATTCCCCCGGGTGCTGCCGCTTCCGTGCATGGAAGGGAGTTTTGTCGTGGTCGGTTCCGTGATCGGCAGGGCCTGGCGTGCCTTCAACCGCTGGCGACGCAGTCGCCCGTTCTGGGCCGGGCTGTTCCTGCTCCTGTCGGGGCTGATCATCCTCTTCCCGCCCTTCGCGTCGCTGAAGCTGGGCTCCATGGCGATCGCCATCCAGACCATCGGCGGGCTGTCCGGGGCCCTCATCGGCGCCCTGCTCGTGGTGTGCGCCCTGACCATGTGGCTGCGGCCCCAGTTCCGGCTGGCCGCCGGCATCGCGTCGTTGATCCTGGCCCTGACCGCATTGATCACCACCAACCTCGGTGGCTTCCTGCTGGGCACCCTGTTCGGGCTGCTCGGCTCCGCGCTGGCCCTGTCGTGGACGCCCAAGACCCGCAAGCGCAAGGCCGCCAAGGCCGTTCCCCCGGCCGCCGTTGCCTTCGTGGTGCTGCTCGGCCTGACCGTGCACGGCGCCGGTCAGCCCAGCTACGCCTTCGCCGACCCCAGCACCTCTTCGGTCGCCACCTCCACCACGGCGGCGTCCACCACCGCTGGGTCCACCACCACGACCACCGTCGCGCCCACCTCCACGACGTCGCCGTCGTCGTCGAGCAGCGCGACGGCCACCTCCACCTCCACCACGGCGGCGACCAGCACCACCACCGCCACCCCGTCCCCGCCCGCCCTGCCGGCGGGGACGCGGGTGTGGACCTTGGAGTCCCCCTCCATCGCCATGTCCGGCTTGGCCTACAAGGGCATCGTCTCCACCGTCGTCGGCGGCAAGACCATCAAGGTCCTCAAGTTCACCGCCGACTCCATCAAGATCAAGAATCTGGTCCAGACCGCCGACCGCGGCGGCGGCCACAAGATCGTCACCACCGCCGCCCCCGGCTCCACCTCCACCATCACCGGCGGCGGAATCACCATGCTCACCGCCGAGATCAAGGGCACCGCCGTCGTCAGCATCCTCGGCATCCCCATCCGGCTGCCCATCGACTACACCGCCACCAGCCCGCCCCTGATCACCCCGGGCGAGGTCACCTTCGAGAACGTCGTCGTGACCAACACCGACCAGTCCGGCGGCACCCTCACCATCCCCGGTGCCAAGATCGTCGCCACCTGACCCTTCGGGCGGTCATCACTAAAATCGGGCTCGTGCCCGACTCGGATGCCTGGATCAGCGTCTCCACGCCGTACGTGAAGCCCCGCGACGCCGACGCACCCGACGCGTGGGCACAGGAAGCGGCCGACCATGGCCACGTCGGCACGCAGCGGCTTCTGCACGTAGGGGAGGTCATGCCTGCGCCACATGTTGCCGCCGCGCTTCACAGCTCGCCGACCGCGCCCGTGGTCGTACGTCGCCGGCTGGTCCTCCTCGACGACCAGCCGCTCGAGCTCGTCGATTCGTACTACCCGGCCGACATTGCTCGCGGCACCAGCCTGGCCGAGGCGCGGAAGATCCGCGGCGGCGCACCCACGCTCCTCGCCGAGCTGGGCCACGAGTTCCGCCATCTCGACGAGGACGTATCCGTGCGTTTGGCGAATGCTGAGGAAACCGAACTCCTTGCCCAGCAAGGGCCGACGCCCGTGCTTGTGTTGCGACGCACCAGCAGTGCCCGGAGTGGACGCCCGGTCGAGGTCAGCGTCATGACGATGCTTCCCGGGCGGCACCTGCGCTACCAGCTCACGATTGAGGCCGTGGAGTGACAAGCATTCCGATGGAGGGGGCGCCAGTACTGCGGCCGGCGACGCGAGCGGATGTGGTGGGGATTGCGGAGCTCATGCGGCGGTCGGTGCTGGAGGTGTTTCCCCGCTTCCACGACGAGCGGGAGACGGTCGCTGCCGCGCGGTATCTCACCGAGCCGGACCTGGCGCTGATCGACGACGGGACGTACTTCGTCGTCGACGTGGACGGGCAGTTGGTGGCCTGCGGGGGCTGGAGCAGGCGGAACAAGCTGTACACCGGGTCCGGTGACGCGCCGGGGGACGACCGCCGGCTGGATCCGGCGGTCGAGCCGGCGCGGGTGCGGGCGATGTTCGTACAGGGCGACCGGACCCGCCGCGGCCTTGGGCGGGCGATCCTCACCCGGTGCGTGGAGGCAGCCAAGGCCGAGGGATTTCGGTCGCTGGTTCTGATGGCCACCATGCCGGGCGTGCCGCTGTACCGATCTTTCGGCTTCCGTGACGTCCGGTGTTCCCAGGTGCCCCTGCCCAACGGCGTCGTCCTCGACGGCCTGTCGATGGAGTACTCGTTGTCCGGCAACGAACTGGCTGAGCACGCCACGTGAGCAGGTGATCGACCTGGCGACCTGGTGCGGCTGTCTGCAACGTACCGCGACGGCGTCGGCTGGATCGAGTACGGCAATCTGCGGCGCATGGCCCGCGGCGCGCTGGCGGACTGGGCGGCTCAGCTCGTGGGGGAATAACCCGCTCTCAAGTGCAACCCCGAGCTGCGCAAGCAGATGGAGGGTGTCTTCGGCGTGGGGGCGTGGCGCTGACAACGGAAACTGTCAGACCCCGGTGGCATGCTGGCGGGCGTGTACCGGGAGTGGGCGACCGGCGTGGCCGGGGCGGTGGGGTGGAGTCGTGTGGTGAAGGAGCCGCAGACGCATCGGATCCTGCCCGACGGGTGCCTGGACCTGATCTGGTCGGACGGACGGCTGCTGGTGGCCGGGCCGGACACGGTGGCGATGGAGATGCGGAGCCCGGCGGGGCGGGTGTATGCGGGGCTGAGGTTCCGGCCGGGGACGGGGCCGTCGGTGTTCGGGGTGCCGGCGAGTGAACTGAGGGACAGCAGGGTGGGGCTGGACGAGATCTGGCCGCGGCGGGTGGTGCGGGAGCTGACGGAGCGGGTGGGGGAGGCTCCGGACAAGGTCGGGGGGCTGCTGGCGATCGCACGGCCGCGGATCAGGGTGGACCCGGTGATGGATGCGGTGGTCGCGGGGATGCGGGAGGGGCGGCCGGTGGCGGCGGTGGCCGGGGGCGTGGGCCTGAGTGAGCGGCAGCTGCTGAGGAAGAGCCTGCATGCCTTCGGCTACGGACCGAAGACGCTGGCCCGGGTGCTGCGGATGGAAAAGGCGCTGGCGCTGGCGGCGCGAGGGGTGCCGCCAGCGACAGTGGCCGCCAGCGTGGGGTACGCGGATCAAGCGCATCTGTCGAGGGAAGTGAAGGCCCTGGCGGGAGTGCCGCTGACCAGGATGTGAAGGGGGAACGGAATGATCGACCGGGCGACGGTCACGGGGTGGTTGAAGGACGTCGAGGGGGACGAGCTCGACCAGGTGCTGGCCGAGGAGGGCTTCGGTCGTACGGCCAGAAGTGCGGGCTACAGCAGGAAAGTAGCGGCCGGCCGGCAGCTCCCGATGCCCCCTGATGCAGGGAAGGACGCCTTACCCGCGTTGAACGCAGGGAAGGACGCCTTACCTGCGTGCGGCCATGCAGGTAAGGCGTCCTTCCCTGCACAACGTGGGGAGGAGCGGCGGGCGTTCGAGGTGGCGTATGGCTGACCGGCCGGATCGGGGGCCGGAGGCCTATGGCCATCATCGGGATCCTGGGCTCGGCGGGCCTGCGGGCCTTCGACCCGGGCAACGAGTACGACCCGTACGGGATTCAGGTCGAGCTGCCCTGAGCCGCGCGCCGATCCGCGCGGTCGGACTGGATCATGCGGGCGACGGTGAGCACGACCGGGATGGCGAGCCAGCACACGAAAGCGTTGGTGGTGAAGAAGGAAACGGGGACGGACACGGCGAACACCGACGCCAGGCAGATGCTGCGCACGAGGATCGAGGAGAACACCTCCGGCGGGGCATCGCCGCGGTAGAGGCGTTCTCGCCGGATCTCCCGGATGATCAGCGCCAGGGTCGCCGAGGCCAGGACCTGCACGATGGCGTACAGGCTGAACCGCGGCGCGAACGCGCCCTCGGCGGTGATCACCCGGGTCGCGAACGGCATCACGACCTGCATGAACAGCCACACCAGGGTGACGCTGGTCAGGCGGGGGCTCACCGAGCCGACGTGGCGGAAGGTGTCGTGGTGGGCGCGCCAGTGGGCGGCGATCACCACGAAGCTGAGCACGAAGGCCAGGTACTCGCCGCGGTGGTCCAGCACCGAGGTCGCCATGGCGGTGACGGTGTCGCCGGTGGGGACGCGGAGATCCAACGCCAGCAGCGTGAGCGCGATGGCGATGACCGCGTCGACGAACATGGTGAGCCGGTCGGCGGAGGCCGAGCCGGATTCCTGGGTGGCCATGAGGAAAGCAGCTCCCGCGGTGTCAGACGGCGACGGCCGGCTGCGGCTGGGCGGCCAGGCGCTGGGCCCGCACGGCCAGGATGATCATGACGGCCGGAATGAGAATGTCGGTGACGAGGACGCCGCCGGTGTTGCCGGGGGCGTGGTCGCCGTTGGCGAACCACTGGTAGACGTGGCCGACCACGGCGCCCCAGAGGAACATGCCGCCGCCGAGCCCGATGGTGATGCGCTCACGGGGCGAGGCCGAGGCGGCGCGGAAGCCCATGACGGCCAGCCCGAGGTTGGCGAAGGCGATCTCGAACAGGAAGGGCGTCCGGTCGAAGCCGATGGCCGTGGCCATGACGTCCGGGAACGCGAGGAACGCCACCGTCATCCACAGGCTGCCGATGCCGAAGGCGCCGATCGCCCACCAGCGCTGCCAGATCTCCAGACGTTCCCCCGGCGAGGTGGCGCGGCGGGCCCGAACGTACGCGCCGACGGCCGGTGTCACGATCCAGACCAGGGGGAAGGCCGACTGGGCGAGGAAGCTCGTGTTGTCCATGGCCTGAGTCTTGCATGGTTAATATTAATCAGTCAACACTCGGGTATGCTCGCACCGTGGATGACGGACTGGGAGACCTGTTGCACCGCGTGGTGATGCTGCTGGGCGAGGCGGCCCGGCGGCGGACCGACGACCGTGACGGCCTGACCTACGGCCAGATACGCCTGCTGGGCACGCTGGAGGACATCGAGCCGGCGACCCAGCACCAGCTCGCCCAGGCCCTGTCGGTCTCCGACCCGGCGATCAGCCGCTCGCTGCGGCCGCTGGAGGCGGGTGGGCTGGTGCAGATCACCGTCGACCCCGACCATGCGCGGCGACGGCTCGTGCGTCTGACCGAGGCCGGCCGGAAAGCCTTCCACAGCGCCGGAAAACCGCTCTACGACGAGTTGCGCACCGGCCTCGTCGCCGCCGGCTTCCCGTACGAGCGCTACCTCGAGGACACCCTTCGGCTGGCCGAGATCCTCGAAGGCGCCTGACCCCGGGCAGTAGACGAGCCCGTCACCAGGGGGGAGGGGTGACGGGCTCGACTTCAGTCTACGCGTTCGACGCCCGGCTGCCGGAGCACATCCGCCGGTGTCGGCGCGATTTTGTCGCCGTTTTGTCGACCCTGCCGGCCGCCGCCGGGCAAAAAGGCAGGTGGGAACGGGTGTGGCGGACCGGGGCGCGGTCACGCGGAAGTGGCGCTGAGGGCAGGGGAAAGTGGCAGTGAGGGCAAGGGGAAGTGGTTGTCGGCGGAAGTTCACTCGCCCAGTGGGCAGAAGAGATCCACGCCGTTGCCGTCCGGGTCGTGGACGACGGCGTAGCGCTGGCCCCAGAAGGCGTCCCACGGCGGCAGGTGGCCGTGGTGGCCGGCGGAGGTGAGGGCGGCGTAGACGCGGTCGACGTCGGAGGGGGAGGAGCAGAGAAACGCCAGGCCGGAGCGTGAGGAGCCGGTCGGAGGCGACCACGAGGGGTCGAAGGAGCGGACGGTGGCGACGGTGTCCCACATGAGCTGGAGACCGCCGGGCAGAGGGGCGGCGACGTGGGGCTCGGCGTCGGCGGAGGAGGGGATGTCGAGGCCGAGGCGGCGGTAGAAGGCGAGGGACTTGGCCATGTCGTCGACGACGAGGCCGATGACGGCGAGCTGAGGGGTCATGCCGCCGACGCTAGGCCGGGGACACCGGGCCGGTCTTGACGAAATCAGACACCGCGGGCCTTGAAGCCGCAGCCGAGGATCAGACCCCGCAGGCCTTGGCGCCGCCGGTGAAGCCGGAGCGAAAGGCCAGGACGCGGGAGAAGCCGGTGCCGAGGGGCTTGCCGGAGGTGTCGCGGGAGCCGTAGTCGTAGGCCAGCAGCACGCCGACGGCCTTGTCGAGGTCGCCGGGGGAAAGACGTAGGGGCTTGCCGCGGGAGGGCACGGAGGCGGTGTAGGCGCCGGCGAGGCAGACGGCGGTTTGGCCGGCGGGGGCGGTGTCGACGGGCTTGCCCAACAGGGACAGGGCGGCCAGGGCGTAGCGGGTGGCCAACAGGGTGCCCGCGGCGTAGTCGCCGATGCTGGAGACGAGGGCGGGAATGGTGCCCTTGACCGACAGCAGGACGGACTTGGTGGCGCCGCAGAAGGCCACGGGCCCCTGGTCTCCGGAGCCGGAAGGGCACGACACGGGACCGTCGGACTGGGTCAGGTGGGGCGCGGACCAGCGGGAACCGACGAGCTGGCCGAAGTAGGCGTTGAGGTCGGGCTCCATGGCCGCGAGCAGGTCGGGCAACGGGGCATTCCCGCCCCGGGCCTGGTCGGACAGGCTGGTGAAGGTGCGCTGGGTGAACTGCCGGTTGGCCACGGTCATCCCCGCGCACAGCTTGGGACCCTGCTGGTAGCCGTCCTGAAAGGCGGAAACCCGGTCGAAGGAGTCGCCGTGGGCGCCCTCCTCGGACGAACTGGTGCCGACGGGGTCGCGGAAGGTGGCCAGGGCGCCGAGGGCCTTGTCGAGCTGCGCGGCGGTGATCCGCAGGTGCGGGGCCTTGCCGTCGACGACGGACCGGACAAATGCGCCGGAATAGCAGTCGGCCATGGTCTCGATCAGGATCGTCGGGTAGCGGTCGGGGTCGGCGCGGGCCATGTCGGCGGTGGGGGACGTGCGGTCCTGCACGGCATGGCCCATCTCGTGCGCCAGCACGACCACAACGGCGGCGTCGCCGAACTGGTCGCGCAGCACGGGCAGCAGGGCCGCGCGGTCCCAGGCGACGGAATCCTTGTTGGGACAATAAAAGGCGTTGCCCTCGATGTCGGAGGCGGACTCGGTGCACGGCGGCGCCTGGCTCTTGTCGGAGGTGGCGTCGACCGAGTACACGCCGCCGGTCAGGTCGTGCCACTGCTTGCCGAACACGGACGGGAAGTTCTGCTTCCAGAACGCCTGCACGTCGCCGATGGTGGAGGCGGCGATGCGGTCGGTGGTGCCGTTGTCGGTGCCCCGCACGAAGGACGGCACGACACCGCCGCCCGCGAGCACGGGATCGGCGGTCACCGGCTCGGCGACGCCGCCGACGGTCGCGCACCCGGCGAGCGCCAGCACAGCCGCCAGGAGAACGAGCCGAGCAGTTGCACGCACCTGCCCAGTCTGCCCGATGCCGCCGGGTATCGTTTCCCGACAAGGGGGTTCACATGGACACCAAGACTCGCGGCGACGGTCCGTTACTGCTCCTGCTGCACGGCGGCGGCGGCAGCGTGCGCAGTTTCGACGCGGTGCTGGACATACTGGCCGAGCAGTACACGGTCGTCACGTACACGCAGCGCAAGGGCGACCCGGCCGAGATCGTCGAGGAGGCGGCCCAGCTGCTCGACGATCTCGGTGCGAAGAAGGCGGCGGTCTTCGGCAGCAGCGCCGGCGGGCTGGTCGCCCTCGACCTGGTGGCCCGGTATCCGGCCCGGCTCGGCGTGGTCATCGCGCACGAGCCGCCGGTGATGTCGGTGCTGCCCGACGCCGACGAGGTGGCCAAGGCCTTCCACGACCTCGCGGGCGCGCCCGACGCGGGGCTGCGCTTCCTCCGGCTGACCGACATGCTCGGCCCGGTCGACGAGTCGGTCACCGCGGCCGCGGCCGCGACCCTGCGCTTCGACAGCGACGAGGTGAACGCGTTCGTCGACTACCGCCCCGATCTCGCCGCGATCCGGGCCAGCGGCGTGGACGTCGTGCTCGCCGGGGGCAAGGCCGTGGCCGGCTCGCTGCCGTTCCGCACGGCCGAGGCGGTGGCCGACGCGCTCAAGGCGTCGATGGTGATCTTCCCCGGCAATCACTTCGGCTACGCCCCGATGCCCGGCATCAACGACCCGGCGGCGTTCGGCCGCACGCTGCTCGACCTGCTGCGGTCCCGGACTCAGCCGCCCAGGTAGCGCAGCACGGCCAGCACGCGGCGGTGCTCGGTGCTGGTCTTGGGCAGCCCGAGCTTGGTGAAGATGCTGGCCACGTACTTCTCCACCGCCCCCTCGGTGATCACCAGCCCCTCGGCGATGCCGGAGTTGGACCGTCCCTCGGCCATCAGGCTGAAGGCCTGGCGCTCACGGGGCGTCAACGCCGCCAGCGGGTCCTGACGCCGGCTCCGGGCCACGATCTGCGACACGACCTCCGGGTCGAACACCGTGCCGCCGGTCCCGACCCGGTCCAGCGCCGACAGGAACTCCTCCACGTCCGCGACCCGGTCCTTCAGCAGGTAGCCGACGCCGTTCAGGGCCCCGGTGATCAGGTCGGCGGCGTAGCGCTCCTCCACGTACTGCGACAGCACGAGCACCCCGGTCGCCGGCCACTGCTGCCGGATCACCAGGGCCGCCCGCAGCCCCTCGTCGCTGTGCGTGGGCGGCATCCGGACGTCGGCCACGCACACATCGGGCCGGTGGTCGGCCACCGACCGCAGCAGCTTCTCGCCGTCGTCGACGGCGTCCACGACCTCGTGGCCGTTCTCGGTCAGCAGCAGCGTGAGGCCGTGCCGCAGCAGCACGGCGTCCTCGGCGATCACGATTCGCACGGCAGCTCCAGGCTCACGGTCGTCGGCCCACCGGCCGGGCTGGTCACGGTCAACACGCCGTCCACACCGGCGGCCCGGTCGGCCAGGCCGGACAGCCCCGATCCGCCGGCGAACGCCCCGCCGACGCCGTCGTCGCCGACCTCGACCCGCAGCCGCCCGCCGACCCGCCGCACGATCACCCAGGCCCGCGAGGCGCCGGCGTGCTTGACGATGTTGGTCAGCGACTCGGCGATCATGAAGTAGGCGATGGACTCCGCGGTCCGGCCGGGGCGCTCGGCCACGTCGAAGTCGATCGCCACGGGCACCTCGGAGCGGGCGGCCAGCGCCGACAGCGCGGCGTCGAGGCCCCGGTCGGCCAGCACCGGCGGCGACAGGCCCCGGGTCAGCTCGCGCAGCTCGACGATGGCGTCCTTGGCGCTGCGGTGGGCCTCCTCCAGCAGCGCCCGGGTGGCCTCGGGGTCGCTGTCGTACTTGCGCTTGGCCCGTCCCAGCAGCATCGCCAACGCCACCAGCTGCTGCTGGGCGCCGTCGTGCAGGTCCCGCTCGATGCGCCGCCGCTCGGTCTCGGCCGCGGCCATGGCGTCCTCGCGGCTTCGCTCGACCTCGAACACCCGGGCGGCGAGCTGCTCGGCCGACAGCTGCCCCAGGTAACGGCGGGCCAGCGCGAGCTGCCACGCCTGCATCCACCGCACGAGGTAGGGCACGACCGGGATGAGCAGCGCCAGCAACAGCAGCGGCGCGCCGGCCCACACGTCGCCGTGACGCAGGTACGGGCGGTTGATCGACGCCACCGTGAGGTCGACGAAGAACATCGCGGCGATCACGGCCACGAACAGCGGCAATGCCCAGACGATCACCGTCAGCGCGCCGGTGAGCAGCGCCACCGGCAGCCGGACCAGCTGGTACGCCATCAGCCGCCACAGCCGCAGATCGCGCACCATCCGCCCGAACAGGGGCAGCAGGCGTCCGCGGACCGGCAGTTGGAGCGTGAGCGGGATGTCCACGCCGAGGATCGAGCGGTGCCAGCCGACCTCCAGCCGGGCGCACGCCTCCAGCGCGTACCCCGTGCCGACGAAACCGAGCACACCGACCGGAAGGATCAGCAGCAACAGCAGCAGCACGACAAAGCCGCTGGTGGTGACGTTGAACTGGGTCGCGCTGACCATCGCGCCGAAGGTCATCATCGCCGGGATCGGGCACAGCGTGACGATCAGGCCGACCAGCAGCACCAGCGTGTTGCCGACGCTCCAGAACGCGCCGCCGAGCAGGTGCAGGGTGGCCCGCCACGTCCGCGCTTCCCCCAGTGGCCGCAGCAGCAGCGCGTGCAGGCTCCCCATCACGTTTTCCCAGGTTACGGACGCCGAGCCGGCTCGGATATCCGGTTAACCCCCGAGATCAGGCGTCGAACAGGGCGCTCACCGACTCGCCGTTGTGGATGCGCCGGATAGCCTCGGCCATGGCCGGCGCGATGGACAGCACGGTCAGCTTGGGGGTGCGCTTCGGGGCCGCGATCGGCACGGTGTCGGTGCAGACGATCTCGGTCACGCCCGGCAGGTCGCCGATGCGCTTGATCGCCCCGTCGGCGAACAGGCCGTGCGTGCAGGCCACCCGGATCGACGCCACGCCCAGCTCGTGCAGCCGCTCGACCAGCTCGACCACGGTGGAGCCGCGGGCGATCTCGTCGTCCAGCACGATCACGTCCTTGCCGGCCACGTCGCCGATGATCGAGCTGATGCTGACCTTGTCGTCGGCGAAACGCTGCTTGGCCCCGGCGGCCACGCCCACGCCGAGCAGCCGGGCGAACGCGGCCGCCGGCTTGGCGTTGCCCAGGTCGGGGGAGACGACCACGGCGTTGGACAGGTCGTTGCCGCGGAAGTGGGCGGCCAGCTCGCGCAGGGCGTGCAGGTGGTCGACCGGCACGCTGAAGAAGCCGTGGACCTGCGGCGAGTGCAGGGTCATGGTCAGCACCCGGTTCGCGCCCGCGGTCAGCAGCAGGTCGGCCACCAGTCGGCCGCCGATGGAGACGCGGGGCATGTCCTTCTTGTCGCTGCGCGCGTACGCGTAGTGCGGCAGGACCACGGTCGTGCGGGCCGCCGAGGCGCCGCGGGCGGCGTCCAGCATCAGCAGCAGCTCGACCAGGTTCTCCTGGGTCGGCGGCACCAGCGGCTGGATCAGGAACACGTCCCGCTCACGGCAGTTGGCCTGGAGTTGGACCTCGATGCAGTCGTTGGCGAACCGATCGACCCGCACCGGGCGTAGTGGAACACCGAGGTGTGCGCAGATGTCCGCCGCCAGCTCGGGGTGGGCGCTGCCGCTGAAGACCGCGATCTCGTGCACGTGGACGAATGCTACGGGATCTGAACCGATCGACGGTTTCGACGGTAGTACCCCGCGAACGTGGTTCAGACCAAGAACGACGACAGGAGACGCCGCAATGTCCTGGATTGCCGATATGAGCCCCAGTCGCAAACGCGCCACCATCCTGGGTGTCGCCGCTGCGCTGGGCGTCGCCGTCGTGCTGGGGGGTGGATTCGCGGTCATCTCGGGGACAAGCCACGCGGCGACCGAGAACTGCCAGGGACTCGACCAGGCGCTGCAGAACAACCTGAACTTCATCGCGCAGCAGAAGGCCAACCCGACCGCGGTGTCCGCGGCCAACATCGCCAACCGCAACGCCGTCGTGGCGCAGATCCAGCAGCGCCGCCAGGCCGCCGGCTGCACCAACAACGTGACGGCCTCGTCCGACGCCAACAAGAAGAAGGGCAGCGGCGAGGACTGCGCCGGCCTGCAGAAGGCCTTGCAGAACAACCTGAACTTCATCGCCGACCAGAAGGCGCACCCCGACGCCCAGTCGGCGGCCCGCATCGCCAACCGCCAGGCCGTGGTGGCCCAGATCGAGTCGCGCCTCAAGGCCGCTGCGTGTGGTGACAACGGCGGCAACAACGGCTGCCCGACTGCGACCGACACCAACACCCCGCCGGCCACCACCACCGACAACAACGGTGGCATGGGCATGGGTGGGGACAACGGCATGGGCAACGCCGGTGGCATGGGTGACGCCGGCATGGGCGGCGACAACGGCATGGGCAACGGCATGGGTGACGGTGGCATGGGCACCGACACCACGGCCCCGACCACCACCACCGACAACAACGGTGGCATGGGCATGGGTGGCGACAACGGCATGGGCAACGCCGGTGGCATGGGTGACGGCGGCATGGGCACCGACACCACGGCCCCGACCACCACGGACAACAACGGCGGCTGCGACAACGGCGGCGTCACCGACACCACCGACCCGAGCGCGACCGACACCGCCGACCCGACCGACACCAACGCCGGCAACGGCTCCGCCGCCGGCACCGCGGCCAACCAGGTCTGCAAGGGCTCCACGGTGACCACGTCCGGCTCGAAGGGCGTCTCCGCGTCCAGCAACCAGTTCCCGCTCGGCACCATGCTCAAGGTGACCAACCTGGACAACAACAAGTCCATCACCGTCCCGGTGACGTCCACCTCCGGCAGTTGCGTGCTGCTCGACAACGACGCCTTCCTCAAGATCCACCAGGACGGC
Source organism: Kutzneria sp. NPDC051319 (assembly GCF_040682195.1). Lineage (NCBI taxonomy): Bacteria > Bacillati > Actinomycetota > Actinomycetes > Pseudonocardiales > Pseudonocardiaceae > Kutzneria > Kutzneria sp. NPDC051319. The sequence continues at coordinate 49,406 of NZ_JBFBAM010000047.1, forward strand.
AAGCAGCTCATCCGCAAGGCGCTGATCCAGAAGGTCGGCTGACCGAACCCGTTCACGCGAACGGCCCGAAACCTGGTCCCAGGAGCCAGGTTTCGGGCCGTTTCTCCGTCTTTAGGCCTCCGGCGCGAGCCAGATCACGCCGGCCGGCGGCAGCTGCACCAGCGCGGAGGCCGGGCGGCCGTGCCAGGGCTTGGCCTCGGCGACGATCTCGCCCTGGTTGCCCCAGCCCGAGCCGCCGTAGACGGAGGCGTCGGTGTTGACGACCTCGCGCCAGGCGCCGGTGGTGGGCAGGCCGATGCGGTAGTTCTCGTGCGGCGAGCCGGAGAAGTTGGCCACACAGGCCAACATCGAGCCGTCCTCGCCCTCACGCAGGAACGACAGCACGTTGCCGGCCGAGTCGTTGGCGTCGATCCAGGAGAAGCCGTCCGGCGAAGTGTCCAAAGTGAACAGTGCCGGCGCCTCGCGGTAGGCGGCGTTGAGGTCGCCGACCAGGCGCTTGATGCCGTTGTGCAGCGGCTCGTCCAGCAGCGGCCAGTCCAGCGAGCGCTTCTCCGACCACTCGTCGATCTGCCCGAACTCGCCGCCCATGAACAGCAACTGCTTGCCGGGATGGGCCCACATGAAGGCCAGCAGCGAGCGCAGCCCGGCCGCCTTGTTCCAGTTGTCGCCGGGCATCCGGCCCCACAGGGATCCCTTGCCGTGCACCACTTCATCGTGCGACAGCGGCAGCACGAAGTTCTCGCTCCACGCGTACATCAGCGAGAAGGTCATCTCGTTGTGGTGGTACGAGCGGTGCACCGGATTGTGCGACAGGTACCGGAGCGTGTCGTGCATCCAGCCCATGTTCCACTTGAAACCGAAGCCCAGCCCGCCCAGGTGGGTCGGCCGCGTCACGCCCGGCCACGCGGTGGACTCCTCGGCGATCATCATGATCCCGGGGTGCCGCCGGTACACGGTGGCGTTGAGCTCCTGCAGGAACTGCACGGCGTCGAGGTTCTCGCGGCCGCCGTGGATGTTGGGCAGCCACTGTCCCTCGGGCCGGGAGTAGTCCAGGTACAGCATCGAGGCCACGGCGTCGACCCGCAGGCCGTCCACGTGGAACTCCTCGATCCAGTACAGGGCGTTGGCCACCAGGAAGTTGCGGACCTCGTTGCGCCCGAAGTCGAAGACGAGCGTGCCCCAGTCGGGCTGCTCGCCCCGGCGCGGGTCGGCGTGCTCGTAGAGCGGGCTGCCGTCGAACCGGGCCAGCGCCCACTCGTCCTTGGGGAAGTGCGCCGGCACCCAGTCCACGATCACGCCGATGCCCCGCTGGTGCAGGTGGTCGACGAAGTACCGGAACTCGTCGGGGGAACCGAACCGCGGCGTCGGCGCGTAGTACGACGTCACCTGATAGCCCCACGACCCGGCGAACGGGTGTCCGGCCACCGGCAGCAGCTCCACGTGGGTGAAGCCGGTCTCCAGCACGTAGTCGCCGAGCTGCTCGGCCAGCTCCCGGTAGTTCAGGCCCTGCCGCCACGAGCCGAGGTGCACCTCGTAGGCGCTGATCGGCCGCTTCGACCAGTCGCTGGCCTCCCGCTCGGTCAGCCACGCCTCGTCGCCCCAGGTGTAGGCCGACTCGTACACGATCGACGCCGTCGCCGGCGGCAGCTCGGTGGCGAAGGCCAGCGGATCGGCCTTCTCGTGCCACGAGCCGTCCTTGCCCAGCAGCCGGAACTTGTAGCGCGAGCCGACCGGCACCTCGGGCAGGAACACCTCCCACACACCCGACCCGCCCAGCGAGCGCATCGGCGTGCCGCGGCCGTCCCAGCCGTCGAAGTCGCCGCACACCCGCACGCCCTGCGCGGTCGGCGCCCACACAGCGAACGACGTGCCGTCGACCGGTCCGCCGGGGGTGTCGTAGGTGTGCGGATGCGCGCCCAGCACCTCCCACAGCCGCTCGTGCCGGCCCTCGCCGATCAGGTGCAGGTCCAGCTCGCCGATGGTGGGCAACCAGCGGTACGGGTCGTCGGCGATGACGACGTTGCCGTCGCCGTAGTCGACCTCGTAGCGGTAGTCGCTCGGCGGCTCCGGCACCAGCCCGGCGAACAGGCCGCCCTCGACCGGGTCCAGCTCGAACCGCTTGTCGCCGACGAGCACCGACACCGAGCGGGCGCCGACCCGCAGCGCCCTCATGACGGTGCCGCCCGGGTGCGCGTGCGCCCCCAGCACGGAGTGCGGATCATGGTGCGCACCCCCGAGCAGCCGGTCCACCTCGTCCTTGGCCGGTGCGATGCTCGTCACGACGTTCAGTCCTCTCCGGCGGTGATCCTCGCGATGGACGCCAGCGGCACGGTCAGCCAGTCCGGCCGGTTCCCATGCTCGTACGCCACCTCGTACACGGCTTTGTCCAGTTCCAGCGCGCGCAGCAGCGAACCCTGCTCACGGGGGTCGGCGCCGACCTCCGCGTAGCCGTCGCAGAACGCGTCCCGATTGCGCGCGGTCCACTCCTGCGCCCGCACCTCCAGCTGGTGGTCGGCCGGGTGGCCGACGAGAAGCTGTTGTGCGGCGTAGTCGAACGACCGGAGCATGCCGGCCACATCACGCAGCGGGGAGCGCAGGGCGTTGCGCTCGGCCAGCGGCGCCGCCGGCTCGCCCTCGAAGTCGATCAGCTTCCAGCCGGCCGCCGTCCGCAGCACCTGGCCCAGGTGCAGGTCGCCGTGGATGAACTGCACGTCGACCACCGACGACCCGTTGCGGGCCTGCTCGAACACGGCGCGTAACGCCGACTCGAACTCGGCCAGCTCCGGCACGTCCGCGAGCACGGTGTCCAGCCGGCGGTGCATGCCCTGCACAGCCTCGTACAGCCGCTCCGGCCCCTCCTGCCCGCTGCCCAGCGCCTTGCGCAGGTCGGCGTGCACCTCGGCCACGGACTGGCCCAGCCGGAACGCCTCGCCGGCGAAGTCGCCGCCGACCTCGGCGGCGTGCAGGTCGGCCTCGGCCATCAGGTCACGCACCGAGGCCGTGGCCATGGCCCAGCCCTCGGCCGCGCCCGACAGGAACTCCTGCAGGATGCCCAGCACCACGAACTGGTCGGTGATCGCGCCCAGCGGCCGGGCGATGTGCTTGGAGCCGACCGACTGCAGCGCCCGGTGCAGCTGGAGGTCCGGGTTCGGGCCCTCCACCACGCGCCGGAACAGCTTGAGGATGTAGTCGGTGCCGTAGACGACCGAGGTGTTGGACTGCTCGGCGCTGACCGGCTTGGCCCGCTGCGTGGGCACGATCACGGCACCTGGCTCGGGCGCGAAGTGGATGCCCTCCACCCAGGTGTCCTCGGCGATCAGCGTCAGCAGCCGGCCCATCAGCTCGGTGTCGTGCACCGCCTCGTAGTAGACGTGTCCGTCGACCTCGCCGATCATCGCGTGCGTGAGGTGCTCCGGCAACTCCCGGCGCCGCCCGACCAGCAGCTGGTAGTCCCCGTCCGAGGTGCTCAGCACGGCGTGCACCAGCCCCGGGTCGCCGGGCAGCAGCGTGACGGCGTCCCGCGTGGACACCTCGGCCAGGTCGCGGTTCTTGCCGCCGAACCACCGCTGCTCGGGCAGCCAGCGCAGCAGGGCGTCGGCCAGTGGAGTCAGTTCTGTCATGGCGCCTCCCCGCCTTCAGTCTCCTGGACCAGCTGGAACCAGTAGAAGCCGTGCCCCGGCAGCGTCAGCAGGTACGGCAGGTCGCCGATCGGCGGGAAGCGCACGCCGCCGGTCATCTCCACCGGCACCAGGCCCCGGTACTCGGACAGGTCCAGCTCGACCGGCTGCGGGAACCGGGACAGGTTGTTGACGCACAGCAGCACGTCGTCGTTCCATCGCCGCAGGTAGGACAGCATGCTCGGGTTGGACGAGCCCAGCTCGGTGAACGCGCCGAAGCCGAACGCCTTGTGCGCGGTGCGCACCTCCAGCATGCGGCGGGTCCAGTTCAGCAGCGAGGAGGTGTTGTTGATCTGCGCCTCGACGTTGATGCCCTGGTAGCCGTAGGTGGCGTCGGCGATCACCGGCAGGTAGATCCGGTTCGGGTCGCAGCGGGAGAAGCCGGCGTTGCGGTCCGGCGTCCACTGCATGGGCGTGCGGACGGCGTCGCGGTCGCCCAGCCAGATGTTGTCGCCCATGCCGATCTCGTCACCGTAGTACAGAACGGGCGAGCCGGGCAGCGACAGCAGCATCGCGGTGAACAGCTCCTGCTGGTTGCGGTCGTTGTCCAGCAGCGGGGCCAGCCGGCGGCGGATGCCGATGTTGGCCTTCATCCGCGGGTCCTTGGCGTACTCCGCGTACATGTAGTCGCGTTCCTCGTCGGTGACCATCTCCAGCGTCAACTCGTCGTGGTTGCGCAGGAAGATGCCCCACTGGGCGCCCGACGGGATCTCCGGGGTCTGCTCCAGGATCTCCGAGATCGGGAACCGCGACTCCCGCCGCACCGCCATGAACAGGCGCGGCATCAGCGGGAAGTGGAAGGCCATGTGGCACTCGTCGCCGCCCGCGTCGGCGTCGCCGAAGTACTCCACCACGTCGGCCGGCCACTGGTTGGCCTCGGCCAGCAGCACCCGGCCCGGGTACTCCACGTCGACCACCTTGCGGCAGCGGCGCAGGAACTCGTGCGTTCGCGGCAGGTTCTCGCAGTTGGTGCCCTCCTCCTCGAAGAGGTAGGGCACGGCGTCCAGGCGGAAGCCGTCGATGCCGAGGTCCAGCCAGAACCTCAGGACATCGATCATCGCCTCCTGGACCTCGAGGTTCTCGTAGTTCAGGTCCGGCTGGTGGCTGAAGAAGCGGTGCCAGTAGAACTGCCCGCGCACCGGGTCGAAGGTCCAGTTCGACGTCTCGGTGTCGACGAAGATGATGCGCGCGTCGGCGTAGCGCTGGTCGTCGTCGCTCCACACGTAGAAGTCGCCGTACGGGCCCTGCGGGTCGGTGCGGGAGGCCTGGAACCAGGCGTGCGCGTCCGAGGTGTGGTTGAGCACCAGGTCGGTGATCACCCGGATGCCCCGGCGGTGGGCCTGGTCCAGCAGGTAGACGAAGTCGTCGACGGTGCCGAACTCGGGCAGGACCTGCCGGAAGTCGCTGATGTCGTAGCCGCCGTCACGCAGCGGGGACGCGTAGAACGGCGGCAGCCACAGGCAGTCGACGCCCAGCCACTCCAGGTAGTCCAGCTTCTCGGCCAGCCCGCGCAGGTCGCCGGTGCCGTCGCCGTTGGAGTCGGCGAAGGCCCGCACCAGCACCTCGTAGAAGACGGCGCTCTTGTACCACTCGGGCTCGCGCGGAGCCTGTCTTGCCGTGCCGAAGTCGTCGCTGCTCGGCTCAACGAGGTGGCCGTCCTCGGTGAATTCGTTCCCCAGGACGTCAGTCGTCCCAAGCTGGGGAGCGTCGGGCATCAGTCGCCACCACCCCTCGTCCATGGTCGGCTAGCCCCGCCACCGGGGACTACCCGAGGCGGAGCCGCGATATTCGTGCTGATCAGGTTTACTTGCGAGAAATACTGATGACGTGCGCGACGGCACGCCAGGGTTCGAGCCGGACGAAGTTGGCCTGACCCCAGTCCCAGGTGTCACCCGTGACCTCGTCGTGAGCGGTGACCCGCTCGTGCCAGTCGAATCCCAGCTCGGGAAGATCCAACCAGAGTGTGCCCTGTTGGGCGTAGTTCGGGTCGAGGGTGACCACCACGAGCACCGTGTCGCCGGTGGTCGGGTCCGTCTTGCTGAAGGCGATCAGCGCGTCGTTGTCGACGTGGTGGAAGTGCAGCGAGCGCAGCTGGTGCAGCGCGGGGTGGTTGCGGCGCACCCGGTTCAGCGTGGTCAGCCACGGCTGCAGCGACCGGCCCTCCAGCAGCGCGGTGTGGAAGTCGCGCGGCCGCAGCTGGTACTTCTCGGAGTCCAGGTACTCCTCGGAGCCCTGCCGCACCGGCTCGTGCTCGAACAGCTCGTAGCCGGAGTAGACGCCCCAGGTCGGGGACATGGTCGCGGCCAGCGCGGCCCGGATCGCGAACATCGCCGGGCCGCCGTGCTGCAGCGACTCGTGCAGGATGTCCGGCGTGTTGACGAACAGGTTGGGCCGGCCCTCGTCGGCGTGCGCCAGCCAGTCGACCATGAAGTCGATCAGCTCCTGCTTGCCGGTGCGCCAGGTGAAGTAGGTGTAGGACTGGGTGAAGCCGAGCTTGGCCAGGCCGTACTGGCGGGCCGGGCGGGTGAACGCCTCGGCCAGGAACAGCACGTCCGGGTAGCGCCGCTTGACCTCCCAGATCAGCCAGTGCCAGAAGTCCGGCGGCTTGGTGTGCGGGTTGTCCACCCGGAAGATGCGCACGCCCTGCTCGATCCAGTGCGTGATGACCCGGTTGACCTCGGCGTACAGGCTGCGCGGCTCGTTGTCGAAGTTGAGCGGGTAGATGTCCTGGTACTTCTTGGGCGGGTTCTCCGCGTAGGCGATCGTGCCGTCGGGCAGCGTGGTGAACCACTCGGGGTGCTCCTGCACCCAGGGGTGGTCCGGGGCGCACTGGAGCGCGAAGTCCAGCGCCACCTCCATGCCCAGCTCGTCGGCCCGGTGCACGAAGCCCTTGAAGTCGGCCAGCGTGCCCAGCTCGGGGGCGACCGCGTCGTGGCCGCCGTCGCGCGAGCCGATGGCCCACGGCGAGCCCACGTCATCGGGGCCCGCGTTGAGGGTGTTGTTGGGGCCCTTGCGGTTGACGTGGCCGATCGGGTGGATCGGCGGCAGGTAGACCACGTCGAAGCCCATCTCCGCGACCCGGTCCAGCTCGCGGGTGGCGGTGACGAACGTGCCGTGCACGGGCTTGCCGGTCTCGTCCCAACCGCCGGTCGAGCGGGGGAAGAACTCGTACCAGGAGCCGTAGAGGGCGCGGGGGCGGTCCACCCACATCTTCTGGACCTTGCCCCGTGTGAGCAGTTCTCGCACCGGGTACTCGTGCATGATCTTGTCGACGTGCTCGGACAGCGCGGCGCCGACCCGGTCCGGCAACGGCCGTTCACCGTCGCGCAACCCGGCGGCCACCGCGAGCAGCAAGTCCTTGTCGTTGCGTCGATCCGGGCGCCTGCCCACCCGTTCCATCAGACGCGCGCCGAGTTCCAGGTCGTTGGCCAGCTCCGCGGAACCCTGGCCCGCCGCCAGTTTTTTCTCCACCGCCGAGCGCCAGGTCGCCCACGGGTCGCTCCAGGCGTCGATGCGGAACGTCCACGCGCCCTCGGCGTCGGGCACCACCGTGGCGACGAAGCGGTCCAGGCCGATGCCGTGCTCGACCATTCGGGTCTGCCGGGCCACCTTGTCGTTCGGGCCCTTCCACGTCACCGTCGCGGCGACCGCGTCGTGGCCCTCCCGCCACACCGTCGCGCCGACCGGGATGTGTTCTCCCACAACGGCTTTCGCGGCGTATCGGCCACAACTGACCACCGGGGTGATGTCGTCGATGCCCAAACGTCCACTCATCGCCCACGCCCCTAGCTCGCCCGCCGCCCGCCCATAGTGTGCCTTGGACGGCCTGGTTCCAAACCACCGGGTTCGTTCGTGACCATCGGCCGTTACTCAGGCCGTGACCCGGTGTCCGAAGGCTAGCGTCCGGGCGGATCATCAGCCACCGCTGGGAGAATTCTCCGTGCTTTTGCCGCGCGTTCCGCGCGGGGCTCGGCCCCTCGTGACCCCTGCCTCGTCCTTGCCGGATTTAGCCCGCCGCGTCGGCTCGGGTGGGTGGGCGCGTTGGGTGGCGGCGGGCGAAATCCGGCAACCGGGCGAAGCAGGGGCGGGGCCGAGCACTCTGCTGCGTTGGCGGTCAGGCGCTGTCCTACCGGCCGGTAAGGGGGCGGCCTCGTCCTTCGATCCTCAATGGACAGATACAGCCACTTCTCCGATCGGTTGATCAGCACTGGACCGACACCTCGGCCGAAGCGATCAATGCCGCCGGCGGCACCGCCGATGATCAGGTCGTCGTCTGGCACGCCGGCAGTTACCAAGGTGCTGCCGCCGGCGCCGAGCTGGGCCGCAACTGGAGCGGCAACGGCCCCCTCGACCACCCCATCACCTGGACCTGCCGCTGGGGTAGGTCTGCCTGCCCCTCCAACCCCACAGAGCGCTCGGCCCCGCCCCTGCTTAATCCAGCAAGGGCGAGGCAGGGGCTTAAAGGGGGCCGAGCACGCGACGCCGAAGGCGGCGCCAATAAGCACTGCAAAGTTTTGCAGAACCCGGGTGAAAGTTGCAGTAGCCGCGGGGGGCGGTTATAGGGTCGCCCACCGTGAGAGCACTCCGCCGGTTCACCGTCCGCGCCAGTCTGCCCGAGCCGCTCGCCGCGCTCGGCCGGCTGGCGACCAACCTGCGCTGGACGTGGCACCCGCCGACGCAGGAGCTGTTCGCCGCGGTCGACCCGCAGGCGTGGGAGAAGGCCGGCAACGACCCGCTGGCCCTGCTGCGCGACATCCCGGCGGCCCAGCTGGAGCGGCTGGCCGCGGACCAGGACTTCCTGGCCAGGGTGCGGGCCACGGCCGACGACCTGGACCACTACCTGACGGCCCCGCGCTGGTATCAGACCCGGGGCGAGCAGGCGGAGCTGCCGGCGACGATCGGCTACTTCTCGATGGAGTTCGGCGTCACCGAGGCGCTGCCGAACTACTCGGGCGGCCTGGGCGTGCTGGCCGGCGACCATCTGAAGGCGGCGTCGGATCTGGGCGTGCCGCTGATCGGCGTGGGCCTGCTGTACCGCTCGGGCTACTTCCGCCAGTCGCTGTCGCTGGACGGCTGGCAGGAGGAGCACTACCCGGTGCTCGACCCTCGCGGCCTGCCGCTGGAGCTCATCACGGACGCGGCCGGCACCCCGGTCCAGGTGCACGTGAGCGTGCCCGGCAACCGCACCCTGCACGCCCGGATCTGGCGGGCGCAGGTGGGCCGGGTGCCGCTGCTGCTGCTCGACTCCAACGTGGACGAGAACGACGAGGACCTGCGCAGCGTCACCGACCGGCTCTACGGCGGCGACCAGGACCACCGCATCCGCCAGGAGATCCTGGCCGGCGTGGGCGGCGTGCGGGCGGTGCGCGTGTACTGCGAGCTGACGGGCACGCCGCAGCCGGAGGTGTTCCACACCAACGAGGGCCACGCCGGCTTCCTCGGCCTGGAGCGCATCCGTGAGCTGGTGACGGGCCAGGGCCTGGAGTTCGACCAGGCGTTGGCGGCGATCCGCGCCGGCACCGTGTTCACCACGCACACCCCGGTCCCGGCCGGCATCGACCGTTTCCCGGTGGACCTGGTGCAGCACTACTTCGGTGGCGACCGGCTGCTGCCGGGCGTGCCGATCGAGCGGGTGCTGGCGCTGGGCGCGGAGGAGAACCCGGGCCTGTTCAACATGGCCCACATGGGCCTGCGGCTGGCCCAGCGGGCCAATGGCGTGTCGCGGCTGCACGGCGAGGTCAGCCGGGGCATGTTCGGGCCGCTGTGGCAGGGCTTCGACGCCAACGAGGTGCCGATCGGCTCGGTCACCAACGGCGTGCACGGCCACACCTGGGCCGCCCCGGAGATGACCAAGTTGGAGCCGGAGCAGCTGACCGACTCCGTGCTGTGGGAGCTGCGCTGCGGCCTGCGCAAGAAGCTGGTGGACGACGTGCGCCGCCGGGTGCGGGCGTCGTGGCTGCAGCGCGGGGCCTCGGCCTTGGAGCTGGGCTGGACCGACTCGGTGTTCGACCCGGACGTGCTGACGGTCGGCTTCGCCCGCCGCGTGCCCACGTACAAGCGGTTGACGCTGATGCTGCGCGACCCGGAGCGGCTGCGGACGCTGCTGCTGCACCCGGAGCGCCCGGTGCAGCTGGTGGTGGCCGGCAAGTCGCACCCGGCCGATGACAGCGGCAAGGCCCTGATCCAGCAGATCGTCAAGTTCGCCGACGACGCGGGCGTGCGGCACCGCATCGTGTTCCTGCCGGACTACGACATGTCGATGGCCCGCTACCTGTACTGGGGCTGCGACGTGTGGCTGAACAACCCGATGCGGCCGCTGGAGGCCTGCGGCACCTCGGGCATGAAGGCGGCCCTGAACGGCGGCCTGAACCTGTCCATCCGCGACGGCTGGTGGGACGAGTTCTACGACGGCAAGAACGGGTGGGCCATTCCCACCGCTGACGGCGTGCCCGACCCGAACCGCCGCGACGACCTGGAGGCGGCGGCGCTGTACGAGCTGCTCCAGGCCCAGGTCGCGCCGCTGTTCTACGACCGCGGCGAGGACGGCGTGCCGACGCGCTGGATGTCCCTGGTGCGGCACACGCTGACCGAGATGGGCCCGCAGTTGCAGGCCGAGCGCATGGTCAAGGAGTACGTGGAGACCTACTATGCCCCGGCTGGCTCGTCGGCCACGGCGGTGCGCGCGGGGTCCTTCCAGGGCGCGAAGGAGCTGGCCGTGTACAAGGCGCGGATCCGCTCCGCGTGGAACCGCGTGCAGGTGACGTACACGGATCTCTCGGTCAACGGCTCGCAGGCCCCGGTGGTCGGGCAGCCGGTGACGGTCCGGGCCCGGGTCGACCTGAACGGCCTGTCGCCGTCGGACGTGGAGGTCCAGGCGGTCATCGGCCGTGTCGCCGATTCGGGTGAACTCTCCGATGTGGCCACGGCGACCATGAGCCCCGGCGCGGACGGCGCCTACCAGGCCGAGCTGGCCCTGCCCCACGTCGGCTCGGTCGGCTACACGGTCCGGGTCCTCCCGCACCACGAGCTCCTGGCCACCCCGGCGGAGCTAGGCCGAGTAATCCTCGCTTGACACCGCGAGTCCCGCTCTCGAGCAGCCATGTGTCGAGTTTCGGAACTCGACATTCAGTTGCCTGAGAGTGGGACTCGCGGTGACGGGCGGGGCTCCTCACTTCCCGGGTGTGAGGAGTCCGCCCGTCGGTCGCCGGGAGCGCCACCGCTCCCGGCGGGGATCCGCTCAGCCTCGCTTGATGCTGAGCGGGTACACGTTCTGTTCCGCGCGGTCGGCCGCCTGCTCCGCGGACAGCGCCGCCAGCACGGCCAGGCCCTGGTACAGCGGCATGTGGTCGGTGGCGACGCAGGTCTCCGCGCACACCCGCACCGTCACGTGCACGGCCTCGCCCGCCGCGGCCGGCCGGGGGATGGGCGCGTTGGCGACCATCGCCGCCGTCACGGGACGGCCGGACCGGGTGTAGACGCGGGTCCGCACGTGGAAGGCGATCAGGCCGACGACCGCGCACGCCGCCCACCACACCGGCAGGGTGGCCATCTGCTGCCACGGCACCGAGCGCGTGAACCCCGCCCCGACGCCGGCCTGCATGGAGCCGTACATCGGCAGGAAGCGCACGAGGTCGTTGTCGGAGCCGGTGTTGACCACCGGCGACTCCAGCCCGACGTCGATCAGGCTGATCATGATGATGGCGAACATGCCTTCCAGCTCGCCCTTGAGCAGCACGCCGAGCACGATGCCGATGCCGCCGTAGGTGACGGCCGCGGTGAACATGCCCAGCGCGAACAGCCACGGCTGCTGGGGATGCCAGTAGACCCACACCATCGCCGTCGAGTACGCCGCGACCACCACCGAGCTGGCCGTCAACGCGGTCACCTTGGCCGCCAGCAGGTGCGGCCGCGGATAGCCGGCCGCCACCAGCCGCCGGTCGAACTGCCCCGAGCGGTAGGTGACGCTGAACATGAGGAAGCCGACGATCAGGGTCACGGCGTTCAGGCCGCCGGAGATGAAGGTCAGGTGCTGCCCGTTGACGCTCAGCTCCTCGCCGGTGCCGCGGTAGCGGAACGGCAGCGGGCTCTCCGACATCATCAGGTCGATCAGCGTGATCCAGACCGGCACGAACACCGCGACCAGGATGATCGCCAACCGATTGCGGGCGTGCTCGATGAGCTCGAACCCGGTGGCCGTGCGGTAGAACTTGCGCCCGATGCTCATCCCGCGTGCGCCTCCACCGGCATGGGCGTGACGACCCCGTTGGCCAGCCGGTAGCCGGTGTCGAGGCGGTCGATGTCGTGGCTGAGGTGGGAGATCACCAGCAGCGAGCGCCCGGTGTCCCGCAGCTCGCCGGCCAGCTCCCAGAAGTGCAGGTAGGTCTCCCAGTCGAAGCCCTGGTACGGCTCGTCCAGCAGCACCACCGACGGGTCGTGCATGAGCGCGATGACCAGGTTCAGCTTCTGCCGGGTGCCGCCGGACAGCGACCTGACCCGGCTGGCCCGGTACTGGGTGAAGTTCAGCCGCTCCACCAGCTCGTGCGCGCGGTGCAGGTCCTCCAGTTGGTAGGCCCGCTGGAAGTAGCGCAGGTGCTGGGCCACGGTCAGCGAGTCGTTCAGCACGGTTCGTTGCGGGCAGTAACCGAGCCTACCTCGTGGTATGACCCATCCGTGGTCCGGTTTCAGTTCTCCGGCCAGAATTCGCAACAGAGTGGTCTTGCCGGCGCCGTTTTCGCCGACGATTCCGGCCAGCTCGCCACGCTCCAGTGTGAAGTCCACGCGGTCGAGCACCTGCCTGCGGCCGAACGCCTTGCGCACGTCGGCCACATAGAGCGTGGAGTTCTGCGATGACACGTCCACCACTGTCCGTCCGGGACCGGTTTCCCGCAAGTTGACCTGCGTCGACCGCCCCCTGTCGGGTGATCTTGTCATGTTGCGGTTGTTGCGCCGTCAACTGCGCCTCATGCTGCATTGAACGGACATCGCATGGCCGTCCGAATTGGTTTCGCTTTTTCCCCGACGGCCGGTCGTGCCAATTCCTGCGAGGGAGTGACCGGCGTGGTGCAGCTCGCGCGTGAACCGATTGCCGTCATCGGTATGTCTTGTAGGTACCCGGGTGGGATCGATTCACCGGAGCGTTTCTGGCAACTGCTCGTGCAGGGCCGCGACGTCATCCGAGAAGGCCCGCACGGTCGCTGGGACGTGGACGCCTTCTACGACCCGGATGTGGACGTGCCCGGGCGCTGCACTTCGCGCTGGGCGGGCTACTTCGACGACATAACGGGCTTCGACGCGGCCTTCTTCGGCATCTCCCCGCGCGAGGCCACGACCATGGACCCGCAGCACCGGCTGATGATCGAGCTGGCCTGGGAGGCCCTGGAACGGGCCGGCCTGCCGCCGCGCGGCCTGGCCGGCAGCCGCACCGGCGTGTTCGCCGGCCTGTGCCACTCCGAGTACATCGGCCGCCTGGCCGGTCGGTACGAGGACATCGACGCCTACATGATGACCGGCAACGGCCATTCCACGGCGGTCGGCCGGATCTCCTACCTGCTCGGCCTCAACGGCCCCAGCGTGGCGGTGGACACCGCCTGCTCCTCGTCGCTGGTGGCGCTGCACCTGGCCTGCCAGAGCCTGGCCGCCGACGAGTCCGACCTGGCGCTGGCCTCGGGCATCAACCTGATGATCAATCCCGAGACGCCGATCAGCTACTCGAAGTGGGGCATGCTGTCGCCGACCGGCCGCTGCCACCCGTTCGACGCCGGAGCGGACGGCTTCGTGCGCGGCGAGGGCGCCGGCGTGGTCGTGCTCAAGCGGCTGTCCGACGCCGAGGCCGACGGCGACGAGGTGCTGGCGGTGATCCGCGCGACCGCGGTCAACCAGGACGGCCGCTCGCAGGGCCTGACCGCGCCGTCGGCCGACGCGCAGCGGGCGCTGTTCTTCGAGGCGGTCGAGAAGTCCGGCATCGACCCGGGTCAGCTCGGCCTGATCGAGACGCACGGCGCCGGCACCCCGATCGGCGACCCGATCGAGTTCGACTCGATGCGCACGGTCTACGGCACCGGCCGCGACCGCTGCGCGCTGGGCGGCGTGAAGTCCAACCTGGGCCACACCGAGGCCGCCGCCGGCGTCTCCGGGCTGATCAAGACCGTGCTCAGCCTGCAGCACGGCATGATCCCGCCGACGCTGAACTTCCAGGGCTGGAACCCGCAGATCCACCCCGAGGACACCCGTTTCTTCGTGCCGACCGAGGTCACGCCGTGGCCCGTGCACGACGCCCCGCGCCTGGCCGGCGTGTCGTCCTTCGGCGTCGGCGGCACGAACTCGCACGTGCTGGTGGAGCAGGCGCCGTCCCGCGTCTCGTCGGGGCGAACATCCCGGCGAACACCCGAGACGGGCCGACCGACCATGATCCCGATGTCCGCCACTTCCTTCGAGGTGCTCGGCACGGCCGCCAGCCGCCTCGCGGAATGGTTGCGGGACCACGACGTCTCCTTGACGGACGTGGCGCACACGCTGGCCTCCCGCCGTTCCCACAACCTCGCCCGGCTCGCCGTGACGGCCCGGTCCGTCGACGAGCTGGCCACCTGCCTGGAGGGCTTCGCCGAGGGCGAGCCGCAGCCGCAGGTCACCTGCACCACCGCCAAGACCGCCGCCGCCAAGGGCAGCGTCTGGGTGTTCTCCGGCCAGGGCTCGCAGTGGCACGGCATGGGCCGGCGGCTGCTGGCCGAGGAGCCCGAGTTCGCCGCGGCCATCGCCGAGATCGAGCCGCTGGTGCTGGCCGAGGCCGGCTTCTCGGTGACCGAGGTGATGTGCGCGCCGGAGATGTCGACGGAGATCGACAAGATCCAGCCCACGCTGTTCGCCATGCAGGTCGGGCTGGCCCGGCTGTGGCGGGCGAACGGCGTCGAGCCGGCCGCCGTGATCGGGCACTCGATGGGGGAGACCGCCGCCGCGGTCGTGGCCGGCGGGTTGTCGCTGGCCGACGGCGTGTTGGTGATCTGCCGCCGGTCCACGCTGATGAAGCGGGCCTCCGGCCTGGGCACGATGGCGTCGGTCGACCTGCCGGCCGAGGACCTGGACCTGTCCGGCACTTCCGTCACCGTCGCCGTGCAGTCCTCGTCACGGTCCACTGTGGTCTCCGGCGACAACGCCGAGGTGGAGCGGCTGGTCGCGCAGTGGCAGGAGCAGGGGCAGATGGCCCGGCTCGTGGCCGTGGACATCGCCGCCCATTCCACCCACATGGACCCCCTGCTGGACGAGATCCGCAGCGGTCTGTCTGGCCTGAAGCCGTTGCGGCCCAACGTTCCCATGTACTCGACGGTGCTGGAGGACGCCCGCGCGGAGTTCACCTTCGACGCCGAGTACTGGGCGGCCAACCTGCGTCAGCAGGTGCGGTTCGCCAACGCCGTGCAGGCCGCCGGCGAGGACGGCTACGGCGTGTTCATCGAGGTGTCGCCGCATCCCGTGACGACCTACCCGATGAGCGAGACGCTGCCGGAAGCCGTTGTGCTGCCTACCGTCAAGCGCGACTGCTCGTCCGAGTTCTTCGCCGTCCAGTTCGGCGCCCTGTACTGCTCGGGCACGCCGATCGACTGGTCCCGCGCCTACGGCCAGGGCCGGCTGGTGGACGTGCCGACGCTGACCTGGGACCGCAAGCGGCACTGGATCGACCTGCCGCTGCCGCACCCGGACCTTCAGGTGGCCGGATCCGCCGACACGCATCCGCTGCTGGGTGTGCACGTCAAGATGCCCGAGGGCGACGGACGCCACGTGTGGCAGGCGGATCTCGGCACGGCCGTGCTGCCGTGGCTGGCCGATCACGCCGTGGACGACGCGATCGTGTTGCCGGGCGCGGGTTTCAGCGAGATGGTGCTGGCCGCCGGCTCCGAGTTCTTCGGTGTCTCGGCCGAACTCATCGACGTGACAGGGCTGCGCTTCGACCGGTTGCTGCCGCTGGGCGAGCACACCGAGGTGTCCACCGTGCTCACCACGCTGGCGCCGGATCGGGCCTCGGTGGCGGTGATGACCAGCACCGAGGACGGCCTGAACTGGGTCACCCACGCCACCGGCGAGGTCCGTCGGCTGGAGTCGCGCATGCCGATGGCCCCGGCCACGCTGTCAGAACTCGTTGCGGCGCATACGGTTGTCGAGGAGCTGCCCGAGTTCTACGCCGGTCTCCGGGCCGACGGCTACTTCCACGGGCCCGCCTTCGCCGGCCTGACCGAGCTGCGCGTCGAGGACGTCGACGGCGGCACCGTGCTGGGCAAGGTCAAGGTGCCGGCCGCGGCTCGGGCCAGCGCCCGGGGATTCCGGTTCCACCCGGTGCTGTTCGACACGTGCTTGCAGGCTTTGGGCGCCGCGCGGATCAAGGGCCGCCCCGCCGGCGCGCCCCGGCTGCTGCCGGCCGGTGTGTCGACGCTGCGGGTGTTCGGCGATCCGACGCGCGGCGTGTGGTGCGAGGGTCAGGCCGTGCTGGACGAGAGCGACGGCTCGTCGGCGTTGGGCTGGATCCGGTTGCTGGACGCCGATGGCGCGGTTCTGGTCGAGGCACACGACATCAAGCTGGTGTCGCCGCTGCGTGAGCTCGGGCCGCGCCGGTTGGACCCGTTGTTCCACGAGATCACCTGGCAGCCCGCGCCGCTGCCCGAGGTTTCGGTCACTGGCAACTGGCGGATCATCGGTTCCGGCCCGCTGGCCGACGAGCTGTCGGCGATGCTGCCTTCCGAGGGTGACGTCACCGGAGTTGTTGTGCTGCCGTCGAATGTCGACGGCATGGAACAGGTCGTCGACCTGGTCGACGTGATCCGCCAGGCCGGGACCGCCCGGCTCTGGGTCGTCTCCCAGGGCGGGCAGGCGGTGACCACCGACGAGGACATCAACCTCGCCCAGGCCGCCCTGCGCGGCATTGGCCGGGTCGCCGGCTACGAGCACGCGGAGCTGCGGCTGACCCTGGTCGATCTCGATCCGGCCGACGCCTCACCGGCTTCGACTCTGGCGCGGGAGCTCACCGCCGATGCCTCCGAGGACGAGGTCGCCTGGCGTAGCGGCGAGCGGTTGGCGGCCCGGTTGATCAAGGCCCCGCTGCACGACGGCACCTGGCAGTACCGTCCACGCCGGACTGTCCACTATGGATCTGATGGCTTCGCCCTCGACCTGGCTCGCCCCGGAAACCTTGACACCATGGGCCTTGTCGTGCGGCCGCGGCGGGAACCGGCCGCCGGCGAGGTGGAGATCCAGGTGCAGGCCGGCGCGCTGAACTTCCGTGACGTGCTGCTGGCCATGGGCCTCTACCCGACCACCGACGGCTCCCAGCCGCCGCTGGGCGGCGACTGCGCCGGCGTCGTGAGCCGGGTCGGGCTCGGCGTCACGGACCTGAAGCCCGGTGATCGGGTGTTCACGCTGGCCAGCGGTTCGTTCGCCACGTACGTGACGACCCCGGCCGACCTCGTGGCGATCGTCCCCGACGGCATGAGCGCCGCCGAGGCCGCCGTGGTCCCGGCCGTGTACCTGACGGCCTGGTACTCGCTCGTGCACCTCGCTCGGCTGATGCCCGGCGAGCGGGTGCTGATCCACTCCGCCACCGGTGGTCTCGGCCTCGCCGCGATCGCCATCGCCCGCAGCCGTGGCGCGGAGATCCTGGCCACCGCCGGCAGCCACGACAAGCGGGAGTACCTGCGGCGCCTCGGCATCTCGGAGGTCATGGACTCGCGGTCGCTCGACTTCGTCGACCAGACCATGGCCGCCACCGACGGCCGCGGCGTCGACGTCGTGCTGAACTCCCTGGCCGGGCCGGCGTTGCGGGCCGGGCTGGACGTGCTGGCCGTCGGCGGCCGGTTCATCGAGCTCGGCAAGCGGGACATCTACGCCGACACCAAGCTCGGCATGTCCCCGTTCAAGCGCAACATCACCATCAGCAGCGTCGACCTGGACCTGGTGCTGCGCACCAAGCCCGACCTGGCCTGCACGCTGCTGTCCGAGGTGGCCGAGGAGCTCACCGCCGGCCGGCTGGATTCGTTGCCCCGCAAGGAGTTCCCGCTGGAGCAGGCGGCCGACGCGTTCCGCCTGATGGCCGCGGCCAAGCATATCGGCAAGCTGGTGCTGACCGTGCCGGACGCCGGATCCACGGTGGCCGTGGTGCCGGAGGGCACCGTGCCCATCGCCCACTCCGACGGCGCCTACGTGATCACCGGCGGTCTCGGCGGTCTCGGTCTGGAGATGGCCAAGTGGCTGGGCGGCCTCGGGGCCGGGCGACTCATCCTCAATGGACGGTCGGCTCCCTCCGTGCACACCGAGGAAGTCATCGCCGAGCTCCGGGCCGCCGGCACCCAGGTCGAGGTCGTCTGCGGCGACGTCTCCACTGGCGACACGGCGTCACGTCTGGTCGAGGCCTGCGGTCCGTTGCGGCTGCGGGGCATCCTGCACGCCGCCGCCGTCCTCGACGACGGCATGGTGCTGAACATGGACCGCTCGCGCGTGGAGAAGGTCTGGCGTCCCAAGGTCGACGGCGCCTGGCGCCTGCACGAGGCGTCTTCGTCGCATGATCTCGACTGGTTCGTGCTGTTCTCCTCCGGCGCTTCCATGTTCGGCAACCCCGGGCAGGCCAACTACGCCGCCGCCAACGCTTGGCTGGACGCCTTCGCCCAGTGGCGGCACCACCGCGGTCTGCCGGCGTTGGCGGTGAACTGGGGCGCCTGGGGCGAGGCCGGGCGGGCCACCGAGTTCAAGGATCGTGGATTCAGCACTTTGTCGACAAAGGACGGTATCGACGCCCTGGCCACCCTGCTGGACCACGACCGCGTGCGCACCGGTGTCTTTGCGTTCGAGGCCGATCAGTGGTTCGGCATGCTGCCCTCGGTCATGGAGTCGTCCTTCTTCGCCGCCATGCCCCGCTCCGCCCAGGGCGACGTCCCCGCCTCCGGCGGCAAGGTCCGGGCCGAACTCGTCGAGCTCCCCGCCGAGGAACGCCGCCGCTTCATGATTGACTACCTGGCCGTGCAGATTCGGGTGATTCTCGGCCTCAGCTCCGCCGGCGTCGACTCGGACGTGCCGCTGACCAACCTCGGCTTCGACTCCTTGACGGCTCTCCAGCTGCGCAACCAGCTGGAGGCCGACCTGGCCCTGAAGATCCCGGCCACGGCCGTGTGGACCCACCCCACCCCGGCGGCGCTCGGCGACCACCTACTGGAGCAACTGGCCCTGTAATCCCCTCTTAAGCCACATGCGCTTCCTATGCGGCACCTGGCGCCACATAGGAAGCGCATGTGGCGTTCACGCCGGCTTTTGCCACATGCGCTTCCCACTTGGCGCTGGATGCCACATGGGAAGCGCATGTGGCAAAAATGGTGCGGCGGAGGTCAGGGCAGCAGTAGGAGCTTGCCGACGAAGCGGCGGGCCTCGATGTCGGCGTGGGCGGCGGCGGCCTCCGCCAACGGATACGTCTGGCCGATGACGGGGGTCAGGCGGCCCTCGGCGACCTCTGCCAGCACGTGCTCGACGCGGCGTGGGGCGTCGGCCCAGAAGGTGGGCAGCTGCGACATGTTCGAGACGGTCAGGCGCTGGCGGTCGGCCGCGCCGACGTGCGTCTCTGCGCCGCTGGCCATGCCGTAGCCGGAGAAGCGGCCTCCGTCGCCGAGCAGGGCCAACGCCGCCGCGCCTGTCTCGCCGCCGACGCCGTCGAACACGACGTCCGGGCGGCCGACGCGAGTAGCCCAGGACGGGGCGGAGTAGTCCACGGCCTCGGCCCTCAATTCCTTGGCCAGGGCCATCTTCTGCTCGCCGCGCACCGCGGCGACGGCCGTCGCGCCGGCGGCGGTGACCAGCTGCACCAGCAGGCTCCCCAGGCCGCCCACCCCGGGCGCGACCAGCACGCGGTCGCCGGCCCGGACCGGCGTCCTCTCCAGCAGGGCCAACGCCGTGCTGCCGTCGTCCAGCACGGCCAAGGCGTCACCAAGGTCCACGCTGGCCGGCACGAGGAACGAAGCCTCCGGCGCGGAGATCACGGTGTCGGCGTACCCGCCGCCGTAGCCGCCCAACGGCCTCGTGACGACGCGAGCGCCCAGCCACCCGACGTCCACGCCGGACCCGACCGCGGTGACCGTGCCGGCGACCCCGCCGCCCGGTACGTACGGCGGTGTCACCCCGAACCCCGCGGGACCCAGACCGCGCCGGATCTGGGCATCCAGCCAGCCCACGCCGACCCGCCCCACCGCAACTCGGAACTGCCCCTCGGCCGGATCCGGCGTCGGAAGATCCACCAGCGCCAACACTTCCGGACCGCCGAACCGGCTCGCCATGATCGCTCGCACGACGCCAGTCTCCGGCCTCCACCTAACTGGAGGTCAAGCGATCAGGCCGACAGCGTGTACTGCTCGCTGCCGAAGCTGCGCAGGAGGTAGTCGCGGTCGACCGGCGGGGTGAAGTCGCCGGTCAGGCCGAGGCGGCGCAGGCCGAGGTCGTCGAAGCGGCGACGGTAGGACATGAACGGCATGAAGGTGCCCATGGTCTGGTAGACCATGGTCTCCCACGGCGTCGGCTGCTGCGGGGCGCTGGGCACGAACCGCCAGGTGATCGGCAGGACGTCCTCGAACAGCTCCTCGAACACCTCGGCGATGAGGGAAACCTGGACGTCACGGGGATGCACGATGTGGTAAGTGTCCACTCGGGACTCCGGCGGCCGGCCGGCCACCTCCACCATCAGCCGCGCGGCCTCGTCCACCGGCAGCATGTTGATCAATGCCTTCGGGTCGCCGGGGATGCGCACGACCAGCCGCTCGCGGCTCTCGCCGGTCATGGCCAGCGTGTTGACCAGCTTGCGGGTCAGCTGCAGCCCCGTGAGCAGCGGATGCGTCGGCAGGTGCGGATGCGGCCGCGCGTCGGTGACGAGCACGGACGGCCGGTGCACGACGGCGGGACGGCCGGTGCGCGCGGACCACTCCCGCACGGCAACCTCGGCCAGGAACTTCGACTCCTCGTAGCGCGTGGTGAAGCCGTACGAGTCGTCCAGATCGGGCTCGTAGATCCGGCCCACCGGCCGCCGCCCGGCCACGCCGATCGTGCTGACGTGGTGCAGCATCGGCTTGCGGGCGCCGGCGTCGGCCAGCTCGATGATCCGGCGCGTGCCGACCGTGTTGGTCAGGTGCAGGCGTTGCGGATCGGAGTTGAGGTCGATCGAGGCCGCCACGTGCCAGATCTCGTCCAGCTCGTCGGCCAGGTTCTGGAAGCGCTGCTGGGTCAGCCCCAGCATCGGCCGCTCCAGCTCGACGACCACCGTGCGCAGGCGCGCGGCGATCCCGGCGATCGCCTCCTCCGGCCGCCCGCTGGCGCGCAGATAGCGCACGATTCGCTCGCGGGCCGGAATGCCGCCGGGCCGGCTCAGCAGGATCACCGAGTCGTGCCGTTCCGCGAGGATCTCCAGCAACCGGGTGCCCAGCAGCCCGGTCGCGCCGGTAATGGCGATCGGCATGGTCGAGCGCTCCTTACTCACGAGGCCCCCTGTGCGGAATATAGATCGGCTCGGCGATCATCACCGGCTGATCTCGCTCGTATTGGTGAATCACCGCCGCTCAGCCGGCACTTCGCGAGGGACCGTGCCTACTGTGTTCGGCAGGGCCCGGTGCTGATGTGTCACCCGGATACGGTCGGATCCGGCTGCACGGTTTTCGTGTTCAACCAGCCGCGGCGAGGAATTCCATCCGCGAATTCCCTTCGCGTTCTCCTGGTTGGAGGAAAGCAGGAGAGGACGTCATTCATGCTCAGGAAACTGCTGGTCGTCGTGCCAGCACTGGCAATGGTCGCGGTGACCGTCGGGTCCGCGTCCGCGACGACCGCGCCGGCGGCGGCCGCGCCGCGCGCCGCGTGCACCGCGGACACCCCCGAGGTCAAGGCCCTGACCACGTCGATGGCCGACTTCATGTCGGCGATCGTCGCGACACCGCCGGACACGGCCAAGGTGCAGGGCATCGTCGGCGACATGATCAATGAGTTGGTGGCCCTGCAGAAGGCCGGCTGCCTGCCGCCGGCCGCCGCGCCGGCCCCGGCCCGGCTCCAGGATCCGCAGGCCTGCCTGAACGACCTGCAGAGCATGGGCTCCGCGCTGTTCGGCCTGCTCGCCGCCGTCCTCAAGGCGCCGCCGGATCCGACCGGCATCACGACCGCCACCACGGCGATCGGCGCGGCGATCACGAAGTTCAACAACGACAACTGTCTGCCGATCAAGCTGCCGGTGCCCGGCGCCGGCGGTCTGCCGGCCCCGCCCGGGGGCGTCCCGGCTCCGCCCGGCGGCCTGCCGGCTCCGCCCGGACTCCCCGGCACCTGACCCTTCGGGCCCGTCTCCCTCGGGAGGCGGGCCCGAAGTCGTTGCCAGGAGTTGCTAGGACACGTCGAGGCGATCGCGGATCCGGGCCACCCGTGGCCACCAGGGCGCGATTCGCTCCGCCTCACCCAGCGTCAGCCGGGCCGTCACGTTGTCGCCGGCGGCCATCTGGGCCCGGGCCAGCGTGGCCAGGTCGTCGGCCCGGCCCAAGGCGTCATTGCCGAGCTCGATGGCGGCACTGGCCAGCGCGATCGCCTTGGACACGTTGCCGCGCAACACTTCCACCAGTGCCTTGGCCCCGTTCAGCTTGTACGCCGGATAGGCCAGCTGCTCGGCGTCGGTGATCGCCCGCTCGGCCCAGCCCAGGCCCAGTTCCAGCTCCAGCTGACCGGCTTCGACCGCCGCCGCGGCCAGCCCCGCCAGGCCGGCGGTGATCAGGGCGAAATCCCGCTGCGGCAGATCGGGCTCGGCGAGCATGCCCAGCACCAGCTGCAACGCCTCCGCGTACTGGCCGTGCGCCTCCAGCACCACGACCCGGGCCATCGACAGCGACTGCCCCTCGGGCTGAAGCCGGGCCAGCGCGTCGCAGGCCGCCTTGGCCTGGGGAAGATCCCCGGACTGCACGGCTTTCGTCACCGCCGCGACGAGCGGGGCGGCATCGATCTCCGCCGCCTCGCGCGGGTCCAGGCGCAGGTAGTGCAGCAGGACCCAGCCGGTGGAGGTCGCCGCCGGGTCGCGTCGTGGCAGCAGGGCGAGGACGACGGCGGCGGCGCTGCCGACGGCCGCGCCGAGCCAGAACGGCCCGGACTCGACGGCGATCAGCGTCGCCGTCACGGCCACGCCGAAGATCGCCGACACCAGGTAGGTGCCCCAGATCCGGGGCCGCACCGGGGCCTTGCCCGGACCGATGGTCACCGACAGCATGATCGGCACGGCACGTAACGTGATCGTCCGGCCGGGTGACGCCCAATCGCGTAACCGCGGGCCGACACCGATGACAACGCGAGGCATCCTCGGGCCCAGCGTCAGCCCGCCGAGCAGCACACCCAGCTGGAGCACCGCGAGGCCGATCAGGGCGCCCACCAGCAGGCCGGGCAGCGCCACCAGGATCGCCGCCGGGGCACGCTCCAGCGCGGCGACGACGAGCACGGAGGCGACGGCCAGTGCCGTCCCGGGACGTACGCGGGGCACGAAACCTACAGACGCTACCCCGTGCCGCGTGGTTCCGTACGAACGCGCCTAAGGTTCACGTATGGCGGTGAAGCGGCCGAACCCGGCGTTGTGGCTCTGGTACTCGCTCGGCGGCCGGCTGCCGCAGACCTACCGTGAGTGGGTCCTGCGCGATGTGATCAGCAGGACCTGGCTGCTCCGGCACCTGCTGCGCACGTTCCTGCGGCTGCTGATCCCGCTGGGCATCCTGTACATCGTGTTGTCCCAGTTCGGCGGGCCGCTCTACATCATCCTGATGGCCCTTGGCCTCGGCCTCATCGTCGGCCTGTACTACTCGCTCAGCTATGCCTCCGAGGCCAACGACGCCCGCCTGCGCAAGTACGGCTACCCGTCGGCCTACGGCAGCACCATCCGGGACAACCGGTTCTCGGAGGAGGACCGGCCGCAGTAGTCCGGTTCTACGGCACAGCTCTCACGGCACTGCCGGGCGGCCGCCGGCCACCACGGGCAGGCCGGCCTCGGCCCAGCCTCGGAACCCGCCGACCAGGTCGGTCGCCGTCGTCAGGCCCAGCCGGCGCAGGTCGCGGGCGGCAAGGCTGGAGGCGTAGCCCTCGTTGCAGAGCACGATCACCTTCGTGTCGGCCTCGACCTCCGGCAGCCGGTTCGGGCTGGCGGGGTCCAGGCGCCACTCC
Organism: Kutzneria sp. NPDC051319; assembly: GCF_040682195.1. NCBI lineage: Bacteria > Bacillati > Actinomycetota > Actinomycetes > Pseudonocardiales > Pseudonocardiaceae > Kutzneria > Kutzneria sp. NPDC051319. Next base: position 73,255 of record NZ_JBFBAM010000047.1, read on the forward strand.
AGGTGGATGCGCTCCACCGGCACCGAGCCCGGGATCTCGCCCTCCTCGGCGCGGTTGGCGATCGGCCGGATGTCCACCAGCAACGCGCCCTCGTCCTGCAGCCGCTTGGCCTCGGCCGGGTCCACCCGGTCCAGCTCGGCGCGGGCCTGGTCGAGGTACTCGTCGACCGTCACAGGCCCACCTCGCTGGCGCTCGGCGGGTCTGCGACCCAGGTCCCTGTGCTCAATGGTGCCCTCGCAAGCTCGGTCACTTAACGTCCTCCAGGCTGACGTACTCGCGGGTCGGCAGCAGCGGCGGCGAGTAGGCGTGCACACTCGCGGCCGGCGCCACCTCGAGATTACGCACCTGGTGGGCGCGGCCGCCGCTGAAGCCCACGGCCTCGCCCAGCTCGCGCCGCATCGTGCGGATCGGGCCGCCCGGGTAGCGGTAGTCCTCGTTCAGCCGCCCCTTGAGCACCGTGAACGAGCCCGCCGCGCCGCCGTGGTCGTGCGGCTGCGTGCCCTGTCCTGGCAGCCAGGACAGCAGCCACACCTCCACCCCACCAGTCAGCGCCAGGCGCGCCCACCAGCGCTTCGGCTCCTCGAACCGCAACACGTCCAGTAGCGGCGTGGTCAGCTCGGTGGCGATGGTGCTGGTCAGGTCGCGCAGCTGCGACGGCGTCCACAGCGGGCGCGCCGGCTGGATCAGGTCACGCAGCAGCGGCAGGTCGAGAGCCGGGTGGACGTCGAGGTCGATGGCGAGAGTCATGGGTTTGGCTCCTGCGGGTCGCGGCACGGGACGAAGGTGCGGACGCGACGGGCCGGCTTACGCAGTGCAGGTGATCAGCGGCCGCGTCGCGTGCGGGTACACCCGCAGGAGGCGACGCGAACGAGGTCGACAACGAGGTCGCACCAGGTCGTCCTTGGCCGGATCATGACTCGATGTTCGCACGTCTCACACTGGCCTGGCGACCGCTTCCACCTGCTGAAATCATGTCGGACACCGACAAATCCCCGCGAGTAACGGGGGCCTGTGACGGCCGCTGTTGATGCGGGAAAATAGGCCGGCGTCCGTCCGGGACGCCGACGTGACTGTGATGCCTCGAG
>NZ_JBFBAM010000048.1:0-73362 GCF_040682195.1 Kutzneria sp. NPDC051319
AGGACGCCTTACCCTCGTTCAACGCGGGTAAGGCGTCCTTCCCTGCATAACGGGGACTACTGAGCCAGGAGGGTGGCGAGGGTGGGGTGGCCCTGGTGGTGGGCCCAGTCGAGGGGAGTGGCGTCGAAGCGGGCGTCGCGGATGGAGGGGTCGGCGCCGAGGGACAGCAGCAGCTCGGCCATGGGGAGGTTGCCGTCGCCGGCGGCCTGGTGCAGGGCGGTCTGCCACGGCTGCTCGATGGGGGTGTCGCCGCGGCCGAGGGCGTTGACGTCGAAGCCGAGGGACACGAGGCGTCGCACGGCGTCGAGGCGTCCGTTGGCGGCGGCCCACACGATGAGCCCGGGCCGGGCGGCGATCGCCTCGGGCACCACAGCCGTGTCGACGGCCGCGCCGGCGAGCACTGCGGCCACGAAGGCCGACACCGGCTCCAACTCCACCGGCGCAGCGCCGGCGGACAGCAAGAAGTCGGCAATGGCACCATGCCCGTTGACCAGGGCCAACTCCACGTAGCCGTCACGGAACTCGACGCCCTCGGACACCAACAGCCGAACCCGGTCCCGCTGGTCGTGGGTGACGGCCCACCGGAGCTGAGCCGCCAACAACTCGGCCGGCGAGGCCAGGGAAAGCCGGGCCCGCCAAGGACCGCCGGTACCGCGGCCGAGGCCGTGGCGGAACAGCAGCCGCAGGTGCGAGTCGTCGGTGCCGAACATGCGGTTGTACAGGGCCTGCCCGTCGTTGGGATCGGCCCCGGCCCGCAGCAGCATCTCGGCCAGCTCCAGGGACTGCGGATGCCGGGGCTGCCGCACCGGCCCCTGCTCGCCCTCGCCGAAACAGCCGGTGAGCAGCGTGAACGGGGTGGTCAGCCCGCCCCACAGGTACCCGGTGTTGGGGTCGGCCCCGTAGTCCAGCAGCAGCCGGGCGGTCAGCAGCGGCACGCCCCGCCCGGTCCGGGAGTACGCCACGTAGGCCAGCGGTTCCCACAGGTGCGGCCCGCCTTCACGACGGGCCAACGACGGGTCGGCGGCCAGCAGAGCGGCGACCCGGGCGGTGTCGCCGGCGGCCGCGGCGGCCCAGATGTGCGGCTCGGGCGGCAGCACGGCCCGGGCCCACGAGGCCGGGTCGTCGGAGGTGTAGTTCAGGCAGGCCAACCGGCAGTACTCGTCGGAGGGGGAGTCGACGACCGGCATCCCGGTCCGCCGGGGCCAGCGGTAGCGGTCGATGACCGCCACGTGTTCCTTGAGCCGGGCCCAGCTGGCGAACCCGTACTCACGGGCGACGACGAGCTGGGCGGTGGCCAGCGGGAAGCGGTCGAAGGTCCCGAACGACCGCTGCACCCGGGCCAGTGCCTCGGAATCACCGGCGGCGACGGCGCGGTGCAGGGCGCGCGCCTGGTGGCGCAGGTGCTCGAAACTGGGGTCATCGGGCAGCGAAGGCACCGAGACCTCCTTTCAGAGCCTGCCGTCCGCGAAGCCAGGCTGAAAGGAGGTGTCGGCACACGTCCAGGGAACCGCTCAGGCGGGTTGAACCCTCTCCGCGGACCGGAGGCTCCCTGCGAGCCGCCTCCGACCATAGCGCATCCCGATCCCGACGAGCAGCGCCAGCAACACCCACACGTACATGTTGCGCACGGCGAAGGCGCCGAACCCGTCGAGCCAGTCCCAGGCCAGGAAGCCGGTGTTCATGCCGTGCCCGAAGTCCACCGGCGGCAGCTGGGTGGGCATGGCCAGGCCGGCGAGGAACACCAGGCCGGGAATCCACCACGGCAGCCCGCGGGCGGCCAGCGCGATGATCACGGGGACGAACCACACCCAGTGGTGCTCCCACGAGAACGGCGACACCGCGCACGCGGTCATGCCGGCCAGGCCGATGGCCAGCACCCGGTCGCCACGACGGTCGACGACGCCGGCCAGGAACGTGCCGGCGACCGCGACGGCCCCGCCGAGCAGCATCCACGGCAGCTTGGACTCGGGCTCGCCCAACAGACGCGCCAACATGCCGTGGATCGACTGGTTGGACCAGTTCAGCACCGGCCCGACCCGGGTGGAGTCGCCGAACACGCCGCCGAGCCAGTAGTGCGCGGCCTCGGGCACGATCAGCAGTCCGATCACGACAGTCGCCACGAACGTCGCCGTGGCCACCGCGGCCTCACGGAAGCGACGGGCGAACAGCAGGTACACCACGAACAACAGTGGCGTCAGCTTCACCGCGGCGGCCAGGCCCACGCCCACGCCAGTCCACTTGGAACTCCTGTTCCGACACAGGTCGAACGCCACCAGCGCCAGCAGCACGATGTTGATCTGCCCCAACAACAGGCTGGTACGCACCGGCTCCAGCCACAGCGCCGCCGCAACGAACACCAGCGCCAGCTGCGGCGGCAGGCCGACGGCCTCCACGCAGCGCTTGACGATCATCCACAGTAGAGCGATGTTGCCGAGAGCCCACGCCACGCACAGCACGGGCAGGGGAAGCACCGCCAACGGCGCGAAGAGCACGGCCGCGATCGGCGGATAGGTGAACTCCATCGGCCCGAGGACCGGCTGCGTGTACAGCGGCCCGCCGTGCAGCCAGGTCTGCGCGCCGGCCTGGTAGACCCGCATGTCGATGAGTCCACCGCCGGGCCACAGCACGCCCATCACCAGGGCGGCCGCCACGGCGACGGCGAACACCGTGCGCGCGTTGGCCACCAGCCAGCTTTGGACCGGGTCGATCCTGAGCAACATTCGAGTTCCTTCCCCCGACTGACGACCCCCACGTGGACTTGAGTCACGGGGCGATGATGGTGTTGCACCGTTTGGGTGTGACGCGTGTCACTCGGACGCGTAGTCCTTGGCGCTGAACGTGCGAAGCACAGGTCCACACGCGGCCGCGGCGGCCAGCGCCACCACGAAACCGGCGGCGGCCGGCGCGAGAATCCACGGGCTGAGCAGTGTGTCGAGATGGCCGGAGATGCTGCGCGCCACGGTGAGAAGCCCTATCCCGACAAACATGCCGGCCAGGCAGGCGCCCAGTGTGGCCACCAACACGGGCAGCACGACCTCGCGCCGCAACGCCCGCGCCAACACCCGAACCGGTGTGCCGGCCGCGATCAGGGCGCCGAACGTGCGCCGCCGGTCGATCACCGAGCCGGCCGCCGCCACGGCCGCGCTGGCCCCGCTGAGCAGCGCCATCAACGCCAGCCCGATGGCGGTCGCCCGGCGCAGATCGCCCATGAGGGTGTCGTCCCGGGCGATGTCCCGAAGGTTGTCCGACACCGAGACATCGGGCATCACCCGCACCACCGCGGTGTACACGGCGTCCCGAGTGGACGGTGTCGTGGTGGCGGCGGCCCCGGTCGGTTTGGTGGCCAGTGCGGGAAATACCGCCGGATCGATGACTATCAGCTGGAGACCGTTGCCCACCTCGTGTATCGGCACGGTCGCCGGCAGCGGCGTCGTCGCCTGCGCCGCGTCGGGCCCATGCTGCTCCAGGGTGAACCAAACGTCGTGCAGCATGTCCTGGTAGCCCCGCGGCGCGTACACGGCCGGCCCCTCGGCGCAATCGCTTGCGGTCAGTCCTGACAGGACTTTCGCGGCATCCTTGCACGGCGCGATCACGGCCTCGTAGCTGCTCTGGTACTTGTCCGAAGTGGACCGGAGACTGCCGCCCACGAGGGGAACGACCTGGGCGTCCAGCTTGCGACGGTCCAGCTCCGCCCGCAGCTCCCCGACGGCGTCAGTGTTGCGGCCCAGCGATTCCGCCACGACGGCCGAATCCCGCCACGGCCCGCTGAACACCGGCATGGCGTTGTCGAAGGCCGGCAGCATGGTCAACGCCATCGACCCCGCGAACACCGCCACCACAACGCCCGCCGCAGCACGGAACGACGCCACCGGATCCCCGAGCAGCCGCCGCCCGGCCAGCAGCGTGGACGGTTTACGCCACCGAGCCACGAAATACCGCCCGACCATGGACGTCACGATCGGCCCGGCCAGCACCAGCCCCACCCCGACCGCCCCGAGGCCGACCAGCACTACGGTGAACCGGTCCCGCCCGCCGTAACCGCTGGTGGCGATGGACAGGCCCAGCACGAACACACCGCCGGCCACGACCAGCCCGAGCAGCCGAGCCGGGCTGATCTTGCGCCGGGATTGCTCCGCCGCGGCCACCAAAGGCTTGTCGACGACGCGGCGCAGCCCCAGCACCGCCGCGGCGACCACGAGCACCGGCGCCACCACGGCGACGAAGCCGACGAACAGCGGCCCGGACGTGAAGTCCCCAGCCAGCCAAGTGCCGCCGCCCCAAGGAATCTGCGCTGTCAGATGGCTCAACGGCTCCGCTGCCGCCACCGCGATCACGCTGCCCAGAACGGCCCCGACCACCGTCTCCACGGCCGCCATGCCGATCACCTGCGCCGGCGTCGCCCCGGCCAGCCGCAAGGCCGCCAGCCGGCGTTCACGGCGGGTCGCGGTCAGCCGCGCCGCCGAGGCCACCAGCACCAGGCACGGCACGATCAGCACCACCATGCCGATCCGGGTCAGCAGATAGAGCATCTCGGCGTTGTCGGCGGCGTAGCCGGCATTGCCGCCGAGCCCGCTCCGGGCCGTGCCGTCGATCGTGCCGGGCTGGTGGCCGACGACCGCCACCAGCTCGCCCGGGTACTCCAGCGCCTGCTCGCCGATCGTGTCGACCGGCTGGCCCGGGAACCGGTCGCCCAGCTGCTCCGGCGGAGTGGCCCGCACCAGGTCCGCCAGCGCGGGGGACAACAAGATCTGGCCCGGCTCCGGGAAAGTGTGAATTCCCGGCGGCAGCGAGACGAAACCGCCGATGTGGGCCCTGGTCACGTCGAAGCGTGAGATCACGCGGCCGTCGAACTGGTCCTTGTTCTCGGCCACCACGACCTGCGCGCGGTTGTCGTTCTGGCTCACCGCATTGTCGTTCTCCCGCCAGGCGATGCGGTCGGCCCGCTGCTGCAACGCGTGCGGCGCCGACGCCAGCCACAGCACCAGGGACACCCCGATGGCCACCCCCACGGAGATCAGGATTGCGCTTACCCGGCTGCGAGAGTCGTTACGCAGCACCGCGAGCGCGATACGCAGCACACTCACGAGTAGACCTCCTGCAAGATGCGGCCATCGCTCAGCTCGACAACACGCCGGGCCCGAGCGGCAATGGCGGCGTCGTGCGTGACGACCACGACGGCGGCGCCGGACTCGGCGGCCGAAGTCAGCAGGGCGGACATCATGTCCTGGCCGGTGCGGGTGTCCAGGGCCCCGGTCGGCTCGTCGGCGAAGATCACCCGAGGCCGGTGGGCCAGCGCCCGCGCGATGGCCACCCGCTGCGCCTGACCGCCGGACATCTCGCCCGGCCGCCGCTGGGCCAGGCCGTCCAGCCCGAGCTTGTGCAGCCACTCCCGCGCGGTGGAAACCGCCTGGTGGCGCGGCATGCCGGCCAGCAGCAGCGGCAGCGCCGCGTTCTCCTCGGCGGTCAGCTCGGCCACCAGCATCCCGGACTGGAACACAAAACCGAACGCGGTCCGCCGCAGCTCGCTGCGCGCCGACTCCGACAGCGTGCCCACGGACTGCCCGTCCAGGAACACATCGCCGCCGTCGGGCCGCAGAATGCCGGACAGCACGTGCAGCAGGCTGGTCTTGCCGGAGCCGGACGGCCCGACCACGGCCAGCACCTCGCCGCCCTGGATCGCGATGTCCACGCCGTCCAGCGCGTGCACACCGCCGTAGCTCTTGGTCAGGCCCCGCCCTGTGAGCACCGGTGTCACCGTCGCCTCCCGATCGATCCTCAACTCGTCGGGATGAGACGGTGCCGCAGCGCGGCCCCCGGCCACCTCGGCCGAGCAGCACGCAACCTCGGGCGTCCATCGGCCGAATGACCGATGCCGCGCCGAGCCGGTCGGCCGAGGCAGTGAGCCGGTGTCCGGCCGTACTGTGTCCTTCGTGGACCGACTGCTGACCGCGCTGCGCGTGCCGCTGTTCATCGCGCTGGGGCTGGGCGCGGTATGGGTGTTCCTGACGGCGCCGATCCTGGTCTACGGCCCGCGCAGCCACCTGCTCGTCCAGGTCCTGGTGCTGCCGATCGTGGTGGCCGCGGTGATCTGCGCCAAGCGCCCCGTGCTGGCCGTGGTCATCGCCTCGATCGACATCGGCGTCACCACCGTCGTGCTGCGTCTGCTCCGCGCCGACGACACGGCGCTGCTGGGCCCGCTCACGCCGGTGGAGACGCTGGCCCTGCTGTGCATCGTCATCACGGTGGTTTTTGTCGCCGAGCCCGGCGCCGTGGTGATCGAACTCGGCCTGTTGGCCCTGGCCACGGTGTTCGCGCTGGTCTTCCGCGAGGACATCAGCCTGTACTCGCGGGCCAACCAGCTGGACATGGCGCTGTTCGTGGCGGTCGTGGCCATCTTCGTGCTGGTCGGCATCTACCTGCGGGCCCGGGCCGGCATGCGCCAGCGCGAGCTGACGGCCGCCGTCACCGACGCGCAGCGGGCCGAACGCGTGGAACTGGCCCGCGAGTTGCACGATGTCGTCGCCCACCACGTGACCGGCATGGTCGTGCAGGCCCAGGCCGCGATGGCCGTCTCCGACAACGACCCGCTGGCCGCGCACCGGCTGCTGCCCGGCATCGTCAACTCCGGCACGGACGCCCTGACGGCCATGCGCCGGCTGGTCGGCACGCTGCGGGAAAGTGAGTCCCTCTACACCGCGACCACCGACCTGCACGCCGACGTGCGGGCCGCCGTGGAGCGAGCCCGGCAGGCCGGTATCCCGGCCGGGCTGCTGATGGAGCTGCCGGACACCGTGCCGCAGGAGGTCGGCCGGTCGGTGTTGCGGCTGGTCCAGGAGTCGCTCACCAACGTGCACAAGCACGCCAACGAGCCCACCAAGGTGGCAGTTGAACTCACCAGTGCACCCGAGGCGTTGAGACTGGTGGTGCGCGACGACGGCAAGGGGGGACGCGTCGTGCCGGTCGGCGGGTCGGGTGGATACGGTCTGATCGGCATGCGGGAACGGGTGGAGCTGCTGGGCGGCCTGTTCTCGGCGGGCGAGGTGGACGGCGGCTGGCAGGTGCTGGCCGAGCTGCCGCTGAAGGAGAAGAAGTGACCAAGGTCCGGGTGTTGATCGCCGACGACCAGGAGATGGTCCGGGTGGGGTTCCGGATGATCCTGGAGAACCAGCCGGACATCGAGGTGGTCGCCGACGTTCCCGACGGCATCACCGCCGTGGCCAAGGCCCGCGAGCTGCGGCCGGACGTGTGCCTGGTGGACATCCGCATGCCCGGCATCGACGGCCTGGAGGTCACCCGGCAGCTGGCCGGGCGCGGCGTGGCCGAGGCGGTCAAAGTAGTTGTGGTGACAACATTCGACCTCGACGAGTACGTCTACGCGGCGCTGGAGAACGGGGCCTGCGGCTTCCTGCTCAAGGACGCCGGGCCGGCGCTGCTGGTGGAGGCGGTGCGGGCGGCGGCCGCCGGCAACGCCCTGATCTCCCCGGAAATCACCCTGCGGATGCTTGAGCACTTCACCCGTCCGACGGCGGAAACCGGGCCCGGCGTTGAGCTGGACCTGCTGACCCAACGGGAGCAGGACGTGGTCAGGGAGGTGGCCAGGGGCCTGACCAACACCGAGATCGCCGGGGCGCTGTTCCTGTCCCTGTCCACGGTGAAGACCCACCTGGCCTCCGTGCAGCACAAGATCGGTGCCCGAAATCGGGTGGAGATTGCCGCGTGGGCCTGGCGCACCGGCCTCGTCACCGCGTAGACGTTGGGTAGCTTTCGCGAGGCCGCGCGGGGACGCGCGGCATGGGCGCTGTCAACCGGTCTGTCGCTCAGCGGAGACCCTTGAACACTTGTATAGGGGTTTCCCTAACGGCGATTCGGCCGCATTCGATGGGGCCGCCCGGCTGATCGTCAATCACGCGTTTCGCCCCTACGGTTCTAGATTGTGCAGGACGCGCAGCTTGTCGGCGCCATCGTCGAAGGTGACCGGCAGGGGTGGGCCGAGCTCTACCAGCGGTACGCCGACCCCCTCTACACCTATTGTGTCGCTCAGTTGCAGGATCGGGACGCGGCCGCCGACGTCCTGCACGACACCCTCATCGTCGCCGCCGAACGCGTGTCGCAGCTGCGCGACCCGGAGCGGCTGCGCCCCTGGCTGTACGCGATCGCCCGCAACGAGTGCCACCGCCGCCGGCGCAGCCTCCGCCGGCTGGTCGCGCTGGAGGAAGCCGGCGACGTGCCGGCGCCCGTCGAGGACGTGGACACCGGGCTGCGCCTGGACGAGACGCGCCGGCTGGTCCGCGACGCCGTCGTGGGGCTCAACCCCAGCGAGCGCGAGGTGCTCCAGCTCGCCGGCTCGCACGGCTTGTCCGGCCCCGAGCTGGCCCTGGCGCTGGGCGTCTCCGGCAACCACGCCAACGCCCTGCTGTCCCGGGCCCGGCAGCAGTTCGAGAAGTCGCTGGCCGCGCTGATCGTCGCTCGCACCGGCCGGGAGGCCTGCGCGGTGCTGGACGACATGCTGCACGGCTGGGACGGCCAGCTGACCCCGTTGCTGCGCAAGCGAATCGCCCGGCACATCGAGAACTGCCAGACCTGCGGCGAGAACAAGAAGCGCCGGGTCAACGCCAAGCAGCTGCTCACGCTGATCCCGTTGCTGGCGGCCGGGGCCGAGCTCCTCGAAGGGACCACACAGGACATCGAGAACCCCGAGCTGGTCAGCTACCGGCGCGACCTGGCCGACCGGGCCGGAACGTTCCGCCGCAACGGGTTCCCGGTGGGCAACGAGCTTTGGCGCCGGCCGCCGTGGATCACCATCGCCGCGGTCAGCACGGGCATCGCCGTGCTCTCCGCCTACGCCTTCCTGGCGCCGATCCAGGCCGACCAGAAAGAGGCGCTGCCGCCCCCGCTGGCCACCAGCGATCCCGGGTCGGCTCCGCCGCCCTTCACCACGACCGGGGAGACGAGCACCACCGTCACGACGACCGAGGACCCGACGACCACTGCGACCACGTCGCGAACGGCCGCGCCGCCCAAGGGCGTCACTACGACCGGTGCGACAACAACCAGGACGACAACCAGCACCACGACGACAACCACGACCACGACAACCCCGCCGACGTCGTCGAGCAGCGTCCCCCGGGGCGCACTCAACGTCACACCACGCGAGATCCGACTCGACTCGGGCAAGGCCTCCGTCACCATCACCTCGAAGGGGGGACCGCTCACATGGAGCGTCAGCAGCTCCAACCCCCATGTCACGGTCTCGCCCGGCGGCGGAACCCTTGCGACGAACGGGTCGGTGACGGTCACCGTGGCGCAGACGGCATTCGACAACTCCGGCGGGTCCACGCTGACCTTCACCGCCACCGGCGGCCAGAGCATCACCGTGAGTGCAACTTGGACCGTCATCTCGTGACGCAGAGAAGTCGCAGAAATTTTCTGGGAAAAAGTTGTTGTTCCTCGATCTCCCCAGGTCTCCCAGCAACGGAAGCCCACTCCTGTGAGCGTCCGCACTCCACAGCCGAAGGAGACAGGCGATATGGAACTTGACACGGCGGCAACGACGCTGACCCGGGTCCCGGTGCTCGTGCGGGCCACGGACCCGATCCTGCAGGGCGGGGTCGCCGTAACGCTGCGCACCCGGCCGGAGGTCTGGCTGGTCGACGAGGACAGCGCGGAGGCGAGATCGGCGGTGGTGTTCGTGGTCGCCGACCGGCTCGACGACCAGGCCGTCAAGCTGCTGCGCACGCTGCAGTGCGGCGGCCACAGCAAGGTCGCGCTGATCGCGGGGCAGATCGACGACAACGAGATCCTCACCGCGGTCGAGAACGGGGTCTGCGCGGTGGCCCGCCGCTCGGAGATCACCGCCGACGCGCTGGTGCGGCTGGCCCAGGCCGTCGCCACCGGCGACGGCGCGCTGCCGCCCGACCTGCTGGGCCGGCTGCTGGACCGGGTCGCCCGCCTGCAGCGCAACGTGCTGGAGCCGCGCGGCCTGCACCTGGGCGGCACCTCCGCCCGGGAGATCGAGGTGCTGCGGCTGGTCGCGGAAGGCTTCTCCACCAAGGAGATCGCCGAGCAGCTGTGCTACTCGCAGCGCACCGTGAAGGCGATCATGCACGACATCACCAACCGCTTCCACCTGCGCAACCGCCCGCACGCCGTGGCCTACGCGCTGCGTGAAGGCCTTATCTGATCAGGGTTTCCCACACTTCGAGGGGCGGCGCGGACGGCCGCCCCTCGAAGCGTGTTCCGGGTCAGTGCCAGTACCCGCCGCCGGTCCCCACGACCTCGGCGTTGTAGTGCTGGCTCCAGCTCACCAGGTGCGAGAAGAACCCGTTGAGCGTCACGCTGAGCTGGATCGGCAGGGCGGCGATCGGCCCCGAGTTGGCGTCGCCGCGGTTCATCGCGTGGTTGGGCACGATCACCCGCACGTCGACGGAGAAGTCGGGCGGCAGGTAGCTGACCGAGATCCACGGCGCCACGTAGTCGAGGTAGCGGCCGACGCCGTTGTGGCTGGCGCCGTAGTAGTAGGACACGCCGACCTGGAAGTCGTAGTCGGCCTGCCACACCCGCCACCACTCGCTGGACGCCTTGTAGTGCCGGCTGATGTTGCCCGGCTCGGAGGCCCAGCCGGTCAGCGTCATCGGGTCGACCCCGGCCGGCACGGCGTTGGCGTACTCGGTGGCGTTGATGCTGGCCGAGTTGTGCAGCAGGTCGATCACGGTCTTGCCGACGTTGACGATGGTGTCGACGGCGCTGTCGCCGCCGATGGTCTCCTCGCCCGGGCCGGTGCCGGCCAGCTGGTCGCTGGCGTTGTACACGGCGAAGCTGCCCTCGTCGGCCTGGATCGCCTGTTCGAAGTCGCTCTGGCTGACCTGGGGTGTGGTGTCGGTCATGGTTGTCTCCTACCGGGTCGCGAAGATGTTGGCGCGCGAGTTCGCACCCAGCTCGAACGAGCGCTCGAACGTCTCGTAGTCCAGCTGCTGCGGGCCGTGGATCGGGTCGTTGTAGTACATCCAGGTGCCGGCCGTGGTGCCGTCCGAGTAGATGCCGTACAGGACGACGGCGTGGCTGACGTGGCCGGTCATGCCCTGCTTGATCACGATCCACAGTGGACCGTGGTCGGACAGCTCGGTCACCCAGTACGAGGGCCAGCCGCAGGCCGGGTAGACCTCGTGCACGCCCCACTGGATGGCGATCGGCTCGATGTGGTCCCAGGTCATGGCCACGTCCCGGTTCTCGCCGAGCACGCTGTCCAGGTCGGAGCCGACCAGCATGGCGATGCCCGCGGCCCAGCAGCTGGTGTTGTCGTGCTGGTAGACCATGCCGACGGTCTCGCTGTGTCTGAACGGCTCCCACGGTTCTGTCATGTCTAACCGCCGATCATCACGGTGCCCGCGCCGACGATGGAGCTCGTCGGCGACGGCGCTGGGTCGTTGCAGGTGGTCACCGGGTCCCCGACGCGGGCGGCCGGCTTGTTGTTGATCATCACCGAGGAGCTGCCCTGGGTGACGGTGCCCTGATTGGTCGGCGGCGCCTGGAAAGGGCCGCCCTGCGGCACGTGCGGCGGCGAGTTGGTGGCCGTGCTGCCCACGGTCGCCGCCGGCATGCCGCCGATCGTCACGTTGGTGCTGCAGCCGCCGGTGATCTTGCCGGCGAACGGGCTCGGCAGCGGCGTCGGCACCGGGCCGCCGGGCGACGGGATCATCACGATGTGCACGTCCGTGCCGACGACCTGGTCCCCCTGCTTGGCCCCGAAGCTCACTGTCCCACCTCGCTCCTGGGGGTCTCCTCGATCCGCTTGCGGGACCACTGCTTCTTGCCGTTCGACGCGGTCGGCAGCGGCCGCACGGTGTTGGCCACGCCCAGGTGCACCGCCTCGGCCGGCTTGGCCAGCTCGGTGTCGAGCGCCGGCGTGTGCAGCGCGTTGACCGTCAGCACGAACGACGCCACCGGCGGGAAACCCAGCTCGCACGGCATGGCCTGGCCCAGCTTGAGGTCCAGCCCGGTGTCCTCGTCGGTCAGGGCGATCAGGGCCTGCCCCAACAGTTCGTGCTCGGTCTCGGGATCCGCGGCGTGGGCCTGGACCACATAGGACAGTTGGTAGCGGCGGGTCGGCGCGCGCCGACCGAGCAGCGTGCCGTCCGCGCCCCGCACGTCGTCCCAGCCGGCCGACCGGCCGCCGGTGTCGTCCCGCAGCCCGAACAGGGTGAGGGAGACGGCCGGCTGCCTGTCGTCGGGCGCGGCCAGCAGAACGGCGGTACCGTCCGGCAGCCGCTTCCGCAGCAGGTCGCGCAGCGACTGGTCAACTCCTGGGATCACAGCATCGAGTGTCCGTGTCGGACACCGGCGGCCGCAGTGGCGGACAGGCGTCCTTTCGGACCCATCGGTCTCGCCCCTAGGGGCAGACCTGCCCGCCCTTCGTCCCGCCCCGCAGCCGCTGCCCTCCTGTCCCCCTGATTGGACAGGATGACGTGGTCGCAAGTGTCTGTCAGGGAGGGCCCGATGCCAAGCAGCTACCTCGCGCCCGGCGTGTACATGGAGGAAGTCTCATCGGGCTCGCGGCCGATCGAGGCCGTCGGGACCGCGGTCGCCGCCTTCGTCGGATTCGCCGAGCAGGGGCCGGTCAACGAGCCGGTCCTGGTCACCAGCTGGACCCAGTTCAAGCGCGCCTTCGGCGACTTCGTCGACGGCTACTACCTCGCGCACGCCGTCTACGGCTACTTCCTCAACGGCGGCGGCACCGCGTACGTGGTCCGCGTCGGCGGGGCGTCCGGGGGCGACGGGGCGGCGCCGGTGGCCGAGCTGCCGTCCTCGGTGGACGGCCGCGCCGCGCTGACCGTCTCGGCCAAGCGCGCCGAGTCCGGCATCAGCGTCGAGGTGCAGCCGGCCGGCGAGCCCACCGACGACACCTTCAAGCTCGTGGTCAAGCGGGCCGGCCAGCCGGTCGAGACCTTCGACAACGTCACCACCAAGCGCGGCGCCAACAACGTCGTCACGGTCGTGCGGGCCCAGTCCGAGCTGATCACCGTCGAGGACACCAAGGGCGGCCGCGTGGTCGCCGTGCCGCAGATCGGCGAGGTCGCCCTGCCCGCGGGCGGGGCCGAGGTCGTCTCCGCCGGCGACTACGTCGGCAACTCGGCCGACCGCACCGGTTTCGGCGGCCTGGAGGCGATCGACAACGTCACCATGCTGGCCGTGCCCGACCTGATGGCCGCCTATCAGCACGGCAAGATCTCGCTGGACGACGTCAAGGCCGTGCAGCTGGCCATGATCGCACACTGCGAGCTGATGTCCGACCGCGTGGCCATCCTGGACACCCCGCCCGGCCTCAACGCCCAGCGCGTCAAGGAATGGCGGATGGACTTCACCGGCTACGACTCCAAGTACGCCGCCATGTACTGGCCGTGGGTCAAGGTCGCCGACCCGGTGGCCGGCAAGCAGGTCTTCGTGCCGCCGAGCGGCCACATGGCCGGCATCTGGGCCCGCAACGACAGCACCCGCGGCGTGCACAAGGCCCCGGCCAACGAGGTCGTGCGCGGCGCGGTGACGCTGGAGCTCAACATCACCAAGGGCGAGCACGACACGCTCAACCCGGTGTCGGTCAACTGCATCCGCTCCTTCCCCGGGCAGGGCATCCGGGTCTGGGGCGCGCGCACGCTGTCCAGCGACCCGGAGTGGCGCTACCTCAACGTGCGGCGGCTGTTCAACTACGTCGAGAAGTCGATCCTCCAGGGCACCAACTGGGTCGTGTTCGAGCCCAACGACCCGAAGCTGTGGGACTCGGTCAAGCGCACCATCACCATGTTCCTGCGCCGGGTGTGGCGGGACGGGGCGCTGTTCGGCCGCACCCCGGCCGAGGCGTTCTTCGTCAAGTGCGACGAGGAGAACAACCCGCCGGAGAACCGCGACGCCGGCATCCTCACCGTGGAGCTGGGCATCGCCCCGGTCAAGCCGGCGGAGTTCGTGGTGTTCCGCATCTCCCAGTTCTCCGAGGG
The DNA here is from genome assembly GCF_040682195.1 of Kutzneria sp. NPDC051319. Taxonomy (NCBI): domain Bacteria; kingdom Bacillati; phylum Actinomycetota; class Actinomycetes; order Pseudonocardiales; family Pseudonocardiaceae; genus Kutzneria; species Kutzneria sp. NPDC051319. Next base: position 13,986 of record NZ_JBFBAM010000048.1, read on the forward strand.
CGCTTCGCTCGAAGAGTAGTCCCGAACCGTCCCCCAAGGAATTCCACGCTGAGGAGACACGACGATGCCTTCCGGACTCGGTCCCAACCAGCCGAGCGACGCGCTCACCGCGGCCCGCTTCTCCATCACCATCGACGGCTACGAGATCGCCTCGTTCGCGGAGCTGCTCGGCATCACCACCGAGGTCGAGGCGGTCGAGCTGATGGAGTCCACCGACAAGTCGGTGGTGCTCAAGAAGCTGCCCGGCAAGGTCAAGCCGCCGACGCTGGTGCTCAAGCGGGGCAAGAACGCCAGCATGGAGCTGTGGGCGTGGCACGAGGCCGTGCTCAACGGCGACATCGTGGCCGCCCGCAAGAGCTGCTCGCTGGTGATGTACTCCACCGACGGCAAGCCGGTGGCCCGCTACCACCTTGAGCACGCGTGGCCGTCCAAGCTGGAGATCGGCGGCCTGAAGGCCGGCGCCAGCGAGGTGCTGATGGAGACGGTGACGCTGGTCTGCGAGCACATCCAGCGGGTGGCACCGTGACCGAGCTTGCGAGGGAACCATTCAGCACTGGGACCTGGGTCGCAGACCCGCCGAGCGCTAGCGAGGTGGGCCTGTGACTGCCGTGCAGGAGACTCTGCGCACCGAATACCCGTTCACGCTGCCCCGCGGCTATGTGGACGAGAACGGCCGGCTGCACCGCAACGGGGTCATGCGCCTGGCCACCGCCCGGGACGAGATCACCACGCAGGCCGACCAGCGCGCCAAGCAGAATCCCGCGTACCTCACGGTGTTGCTGCTGGAGCGCACGGTCACCGAGCTCGGCGATCTGTCCGCTGTGGACACGTTCGTCATCGAGAACCTGTTCGCCTCGGACCTGGCGTTCCTGCAGGACCTGTACCGGCGGATCAACCAGGACGGCCACACCGAGGTCGCCGTCAGCTGCCCGCACTGCGGCAAGGATTTCGGGGTCGACATCGCCGGTGATGCGCCGGGGGGATCCTGACGTGCGCGGCTGACCGGATCTGGGAGGAAGTCGCGTACGTGGCCTACTACCTGCACTGGACCTTCGAGTCGATCCTCGACCTGGAGCACCCGGTGCGGGAGCGGATGATCAGCGAGATAGGCAAGATCCACACCCAGCTGTCGGATCAGAACGAGATGTAGGGGAAGGGGAGGGGCAGATGCGCTGGCCGTTCCGCAAGCGGACCGCTGACGCCGACCCGGCACTTGCCGAGCCGGTCACGGTGGAACGCCCGCAGGCGCGCGAGTGGACTGCGCTGCCCCCTCTTCCTGGCACCTTCGGGACCAAGGCGCCGCTGGTGATCGGCCCCGCCCCGGTGCTGCCGCCGCTGCCCGGCCGGCGCGAGGCGCTGCCGACCAGCGAGCCGGTGCTGCGCGGTTCGGTGCAGGGCATCGCTTCCGTGATCAAGCCGGTGCAGTTCGACCGCGCGGCAGCGGATGTCGTGCACCGCCCGCCGCGTCGCCGCGCAGTGGTGTTGCCGTCGGCCCCAGAACCCGAGCCACTGACCTATGTGGACGAACAGCACGTCGAGGAGCCCCGCGAGGCCAGGGTTCCGCACCGGGCCCCGGCGTGGCTGCGTTACAGCCCGCCGCCCTGGGCGATGCCGCAGAACGAGGAGCCGGGCATCCCGGACCTGCCGTTGCCCCTGCCGTTGCCGATCATGGACACGCCGGCCCCGCCGCCGCCCGCCCCAGTGGTGCGGCCGCGGCCGGAGCGGCGGGCCAACCTGGCGCAGAGCCGCCGTCTCGGGCTGGGCGCGCCGATTCCCCAGCAGCCGTCCGCTGAGGAAGAGCCGGCTCCTGAGGAGCCTGCCCCAGCCGTTGCCCTGCCTGTGTTGCCTGCGCTGCCGGTCGTCACCCCCGTCTCGCCGCCGCTCGCCGAGGAGCCGGCGCCGCTGATCCACGAGTCGGTGCCGACCGATCTCGCCGCCTCGATGCGGCAGACCCACAACGTCGACGTGGCCGAGGTGCCTGTCGTGCGTGGAAAGGCCGTGTCGGACGAGGCTCGATCCCGTGGCGCGCGGGCGTTCACCCGCGGCGGCCAGGTGCATCTGCCCGACGAGGCCGGCCCGGTGACGTCCCCCAAGGCCCGTGGCCTCATCGCGCACGAGCTTGTGCACGCCGTCCAGCAGCGCACTCTCGGGTTGGGGCTGCCGTCGCCGTCGTCCGAGCACGGCCAGGCCTTGGAGGCCGAAGCCGTTGCTGTGGAACGCTTCTACGCCGGTGAGTCCTCCGCCCCGGCCCCGCGGCCGCTGATCCACTCGCCGCGGGTCACGGTGCTGCCGGGCTACGCCGCCGAGTCGCACACCCAGCTCGACCCGATCTCCACCCCCGCCACCTCGACCTCCACCCCGTCGTCGTCGGAACACCAGCAGGTGATCGACGCCCGCGTGCGCGAGGAGGTCGACCGCGTGGCCACCGACACCGCTCGTCGCGTCGTGCAACAGGAATGGCAGAACCCGTCGCTCACCGCGGAACAACGCCGCGCCCTCGGCCTGCCCACCCAACAGCAACAGCAGCAGACGCAACAACAAACCCAGCAACAGCAACAACAGGACCAACCCGATCCGACCGCCGGCTACCTCGAAGCGGCGGTGTTGTCGCGGTTGCGACCCTCGGCCGCCCGGCACGCGCCACCGACCCCGCCGGGCCAGACAACCCAGACGCAGCAAGGACCGTTGTCGCAGACCACCGCGGCAACGGTTCAGGCGCAGTCGTCGCAGGGCACGGCCCAGGGCACCGCTCAGGGCACGCAGCAACAGCAGCAGGACCAGGAGCAGCCCGACCCGACCTCGGGTTACCTGGAGGCGGCGGTCCTCGGCCGGCTCAGCCGCAACGGCCACCACCTGCACCGCGACACCCCGCACCACGACCAGCAGTCCCAGACGACACAAACCCAGGCCCAGAGCCAATCCCAAGGCTCCTCGTCGCCGACCGCCCAGCACAGCACCGAGCACGCGGCGACCACCGACGCCAGCACCACCGCCGCGCCGGCCCACCACCACGTCGACATCAACGATCTCGACCTGGAGGAGCTGTCCGCCCGGCTCTACAGCCGCCTGCGCAGCCGCCTGCGCCTGGAGCTGCTGGTCGACCGGGAACGCGCCGGCCAGTTGACCGACTACCGATAGGGGAGAAGTCATGCCACTCAACGACCAGTCGGTCATCGGTCTCGCCAACCGGTTCACCGTCAAGGTGACGCCGGGCGACCACGACCTGGGCAGCTGGACCAAGGCCGAGGGCCTGGACGTCACCTGGGACGTGGCCGACTACCGGGCCGGCGACGGCGGCAACCAGCGCTGGTTCTTCCCGGGCAACACCAAGTACAGCCACGTCCGGCTGTCCCGGGCCGCTTCGCAGGGCGACTCCGAGAAGGTCAAGGACTGGCTGAGCAAGACCTCGTTCCATAACCAGGCCAACCAGGAGATCCAGGTCACCCTGTACGACTCGTCGACCAAGAAGGTCCTGGACTGGCACCTGAAGAACGCCATGCCGGCCAAGTGGGCCATCGCCAACTTCGAGGCCGGCGGCAGCAACGTGGCCATCGAGACGCTGGAGCTGGTGCACGAGGGCTTCCTCGACGACGACGTCAGCTACGGGGGCTGAGCCGCATGCCGATGAACGCGGCCGCGATGCTCGGCCTGGTCACCCGCTTCCACGTCACGGTCGACGGCGTCGACCTCGGCGGCTGGGCGCGGTGCTCGGGCCTGAGCGTCGACTTCAAGCCCGAGGTCTGGTACGAGGGCGGCAACTACCAGCACCCGACCTACCTGCCCGGGCAGATCGAGTACCCGCCGATCACCTTGCAGCGGGCCATGAACGCGCAGGACACGCCCCGCGTGCAGGCGTGGCTCAGCGGCAAGGCGCAGAGCTGGGTGAACGCCGACTCCAGCGGCGGCGGGGGCACCGCGCAGATCACGCTGTTCGACTCCAAGGCGCAGAAGGTGGCCAGCTGGTCGCTGCGCAACGTCTACCCGAGCAAGTGGGACGGCCCCGAGTTGGACGCCCGAACCCTCGGTGTTGCCATCGAAAGCCTGCAACTCGTGCATGAGGGGTTCCTATGACCGGGGCGTTGGGAGCGCTCGGCGGCGCCGCGGGCGCCGTCGACATGGCGGCCGGCGTCGCCATCGGCGCGGCGGCGCTGGCCGGCGCGCGCGTGCCGGCCATGCTGCGCTGCACCGACCCGGCCAACTTCGGCATCGTGCCGTTCGACTTCAACCCCAAGAAGATCGAGATGTCCCGGCAGGGCTCGTACGGCAACCGGTCCACGCCGACCGCGACCAACGGCAGCAGCAACGCCATGGTCACGCAGAACGTGCGCAACTCCGAGATCACCATCTCCGAGGTCAAGCTGGAGGGCCTGACCACCAAGATGCGCTGCGACACCCTGCTGGGCTGGATGGCCCCGGGCAGCGCGCTGAACCTGGTCGGCATGGTCGCCGCGCTGGCCGGCGCCAACCTCACCACCGAGCCGCCGGTGCTGACCTTCCAGTGGGGTCCGCCGATGATCGGCTTCATGTACAGCGTGCGGATGACCAACTGCAAGATCAGCTACGAGCGGTTCACCTCGGCCGGCATCCCGATCCGCGCGATGCTGAACCTGACCTTCCGCGAGGTGCCGAGCCTGCTCGGCAGCCTGCCGATGAACCCCACCTCCGGCGGCCAGCCGGGGCGGCGCACGCACACCGTCGGCCAGGGCGAGACCCTGCAGTCCATCGCCACCGCCAACTACGGCACGCCCGCGCTGTGGCGGCGGATCGCCGAGGTCAACGGCATCCACGACCCGACCCGCCTGCGCCCCGGCAGCACCGTCTACCTGCCCAACGGCGACGAGCTGACGGCCGGGAGCCCGCGATGATGCCCGGCGGCCTCAACGGCCAGGCCACCGCGATCGTCTGGCCCACCATCAAGATCGGCGCCGTGATGGGGATGCCGTTGTCCCCCTTGGTGCAGAGCAAGCTGGTGCGTGCCGTCGTGGACACGCACCTGCACCTGCCGGACATGTTCGAGCTGACCTTCATCGACGAGTCCGGCACCGTGACCGACGACGCGGGGCTGTCCATCGGCACCGCCGTGGAGATCCTCGCCGGCGACGCCACCAGCACCAGCACCACGTCGCTGCTCAAGGGCGAGGTCACGGCGATCGAGGCGATCTGCGCGGAGTCGTTGATATACACCGTGATCCGCGGCTACGAGAAGGCGCACCGGCTCCAGCGGGCCCGGCGCACCCGGACCTTCCTCAACATGAAGGACTCCGACATCGCGCGGCAGGTGGCCAACCACGCCGGCCTCGACGTCGGCACGGTCGACGAGTCCAGCACCACCCATACGCACATCGCCCAGGTCGCCCAGACCGACTGGGAGTTCCTGGTCGCGCGGGCCCGGGAGATCGGTTTCGAGACCGGCGTCGTGGGCGGGGAGTTCTTCTTCCGCAAGGCATCCGGCCAGCCCAGCGGCGGAGGTGGCCTGCTCGACACGCTGGCCGCGGCGGTCGGCATCGGGGGCGGTCCGACCTTGACGTTCAAGGACAACCTGATCACCTTCCTGCCCCGGATCTCCGCCGCCAACCTCACGCCGGACGTGGAGGTCCGGGTGTGGGACGCCAAGTCGGCGCGGGTGGCCGTGGGCTCCGCGTCGGCCACCACCGGCACCGCGACGATCGACGGCGAGGCGCCGGCCGACCTGGCCAACTCCTTCACCGACGGCCTGCTGCCGCCCTTGCCGCATCTCCCGGCGCTGCCGCCGATCCCGGGCCTGCCCCGCATCGACTTCGGCTCTTCGCCGTCCAACACCGCCTATGTGGTGGTGGACCGTCCACTCGCGACCGGATCGGACGCCGACTCGGCGGCCGAGGAGGCCGCGAAGGGTTTGGCCGACCACATCTCCAGCACCTTCGCCGAGGCCGAGGGCACCGCCGTCGGCGACCCGCGGATCCAGGCCGGGGTGAAGGTGACCGTCGCCGGCGTGCCCAAGCAGTTCGCCGGCAGCTGGACCGTCACCAACGCCAAGCACGTCTTCGACCCGTCGGAGAACGGCTACCACACTCGGTTCTACGTCAGCGGGCGGCAGGACCGGTCGCTGTTCAAGCTCGCTTCCGGCTCCGGACAAGCACATTCGGGCATGTCCGGCCTGGTGTGCGGGGTCGTGACGAACTCGAAGGACCCGGACAGCAAGGGCAAGGTGAAGGTCGCGCTGCCCTGGCTGTCGCCCAACTACGAGTCCGACTGGGCCCGGGTCGTGCAGCTCGGGGCCGGCCGCCGCAGCGGGCTGGTGTTCGTGCCCGAGGTCGGCGACGAAGTGTTGCTGGGCTTTGAGTTCGGCGACCCGCGGCGGCCGTACGTGATCGGCGGGCTGACCAACGACAACTCCTCCTACGAGCCGCTGAGCTCCGCGGTCAACGGCTCCGGGGCGGTGGTCAAGCGGGGCATCACCTCGCCGGCCGGCAACGGCTTGCAGTTGCAGGACGAGCTGCCGCCCGGGCCGCCCGGGGCCGCCCCGCCGACCACGTCGTCGATCACGCTCGGCACCGGCGACGGCAACCTGGGGCTGGCCATCGACCAGGTCGGCGGCACCGTGACGTTGACGTGCAAGCCGGCCCCGCCGGCCAGCCGCACCCCGGCCGGCACGCTGACCATCGACTGCTCCGGCGCGGGAAAGATCGAGATCAAGGCCGGCGCCGGCGGGCTCAAGCTCACCAGCGACGGGCAGCTGGAGCTGTCCGGCCAGGCCGGCGTGAAGATCTCCAGCCCGGCCCTGGTCGAGGTGTCGGGCCAGATGATCAAGCTGAACTGAGAAGAGGCAGTGGTGTCACAGGACTTCGTCGGCGCCGGGTGGGCGTTCCCGCTGGGCGTGTCGCCGCGCGGCGGCATCGAGCTGGTCCGCCGCGAGGTGGAGCTGGAGCAGGCCATGCGGCTGATCCTGGCCACCTATCCCGGCGAACGGCCGATGCGGCCCGCGTTCGGCAGCCGGCTGCGGGACTTCGTGTTCCGGCCGGCCGACGCCGCCACCGCGGCCGAGCTGGCCGAGGAGGTCCGCAACGCGCTGCTGCGCTGGGAGGCCCGGGTCGACATCGAACTCGTCGACGTGCGGCCGGACCGCGACGACCGCAGCGTGCTGTACATCGACATCAGCTACCGCGTCAAGCACACCAACGACCGTCGCAACCTGGTGTTCCCGTTCTACACCATCCCCGAGGACGGGAGTGACTACTGATGGCGCTGCCGGTGCCCAACCTCGACGACCGCCGGTTCCAGGACCTGGTGGACGACGCCAAGCGCATGGTCATGCGCCGCTGTCCGGAGTGGACGGACCACAACGTGTCCGACCCCGGCGTGACGCTGATCGAGACCTTCGCGTACATGACCGACCAGCTGCTGTTCCGCCTCAACCAGGTGCCGGACCGGCTGTACGTCAAGTTCCTGGACATGATCGGCCTGCGGCTGATTCCCGCCACCCCGGCCGAGGTCCCGGTCACCTTCTGGCTGTCGGCGCCGGCGATCACCTCGGTCGGCGTCGCCATGGGGACCAGTGTCGCGACGCCCCGCACCGATCTGGAGGAGTCGATCCTGTTCAGCACTCGGCGTGATCTCCAGATCGTGCCCTGTGCCCTGAGCCAGGTCGCCACCCAGTCCACTTCGGACGACTCCCCGATCGATCGGACCGAGGAGCTCAAGCTGGGCCGGCACTTCGGGTCCTTCAGCGCCGCGCCCCAGGTGGACGACGTGCTGCTGGTCGGCCTCACCGATCCGGTGCCCTCGTGTGTCGTGCGGCTGGACTTCGACTGTCACGTCGAGGGTGTCGGTGTTCATCCCGATCAGCCGCCCCTGGTATGGGAGGCGTGGACCGGCAACGGCTGGACCGAGTGCCTGGTCAGCAGCGACGGCACCGCCGCGTTGAACAAGGCCGGCGGCGTGCTCGTGCACGTGCCGGACACCCATGAGGCGTCTGTCCTGATTGGACAGCGGGCGGGTTGGTTACGGGCTCGGGTGATCGCCGTTCCCGACGAGTTCCCGACCTACAGCGACTCCCCGGTGATCATGGGCCTGTCCGCCTCGACGGTCGGCGGCACCGTGGAGGCCATCCACGCCGAGATCGTCGACGTCGAGCTGCTGGGCATGACCGAAGGCGTTGCCGGGCAACAGTTCCGTGTGTCACGGGCCCCGCTGCTCGGCGGCGTCGCCACGCCTACCGTGGAGGTCAGCTCCGACGACGGCTGGCAGGAATGGCATCCGGTCAGCGGTTTCGCGTGGAGCGGCGCTTCCGACCAGCACTACGTGCTCGACGAGGTCGCCGGCACTGTTACCTTCGGCCCCGCCGTTCGTGACGTCGACGGCAGCGTCCGTCAGCACGGCGCCGTGCCTCCTGCCGGCGAGACCGTGCGGATTCGCCGCTACGCCACCGGCGGCGGCCGTCACGGCAATGTCGGCCGCGGCACCATCCGTACCCTGAAGTCGTCGATTCCCTTCGTGGACCGGGTGGAAAACCTCGACTTCGCCAAGGGCGGCGTGGACGCCGAGACCATCGACGAGGCCAAGGCCCGTGGGCCGATCCTGTTGCGTACCAGGAGCCGTGCTGTCACCGCCGAGGACTATGAGGCCATCGTCCGCGAGATCGCCCCCGAACTGGCCCGGGTTCGTTGCGTCACCGCCGGCGAGGACGACGTGCAGGCCGGGGCCGTACGGGTGCTGGTCGTGCCGGCCGCGTCCGAGGACGGCGGGATCAAGCTGGGGGAGTTGGTGCCCGAGGAGGCCATGCTCCGCCGGATCGCCGACCATCTCGACCAGGTGCGCCTCATCGGCACCCGTGTCCTGGTCGAGCCCCCGCGCTACCGTGGCATCACCGTCGTCACTCGCCTGGTCGCTCGTCCCCGTGCCGATGTCGCCCGCATCCGCACCGAGGCTCTGGCTTCGCTGTATGCGTATCTGAACCCCATCAGCGGCGGTCCCGACGGCACCGGCTGGCCTTTCGGCCGCCCCGTCGCCTCCGGCGAGATCTTCGGTCTGCTGCAACGGGTTCGTGGCGTCGACATGGTCGAGGACGTGCGCCTGTTCGGGGCCAATCCCGTGACCGGCGTGCGTGAGGGGGAGAGCCAGCGCATCGAGCTCGACCCGTGCAGCCTCGCCTTTTCCTATGAGCACCAGGTGAGAGTGGAGCAGCACTGATGCGTGGCACCGTGCCCGGGCTGCCGACCGCCGTTCCGCTGTCGGCCATGCTTCCCGGCATCTTCCAGGAAGACCCCTTCACCGTTCGCTTCGTCTCCGGCTTCGACGACGTCCTGGCCCCGGTTCTATCTACTTTGGACAATCTGTCGTCCTATCTGGACCCGGCGTTGGCCCCCGAGGACTTCCTGGCCTGGCTAGCCGGGTGGGTCGGTCTGGAGCTGGACGAGAGCTGGCCCGTCGAGCGGCAGCGCGCCGCCATCGCCCAGGCCGCTCAGATGTATCGCATGCGTGGCACCGTGTCCGGGCTTCAGGACAATCTCGAGGTCCTCACCGGTGGCCGCGTCCGGGTCGCCGACAGCGGCGGCGTCGCCTGGTCCATGACCCCCGGCGCCGAGTTCCCCGGCCAGGACCAGCCCCGCCTGGCCGTCCGGGTCTCCGTCGCCGACCCGTCGTCCGTGTCCGTCAGTGCCGTCGACGCCGTCGTGTCCGCCGCCAAGCCGGCGCACGTCGTGCACAGGGTGGAGGTGGTTGCGTCGTGATCGTCTGCCGGAGCTGCGGTTTCCACAACAAGGACGCCGACTCGTTCTGCGGGTCCTGCGGCGAGTTCCTGGAGTGGACCGGGGAGAAGATAACCCCCAAGCCCCCGCCCGTCGTCGAGCCCGAGCCCGAGGAGCCCGCCCCCGCCAAGCGCTCCCTCCTGGAGCGTATCCAGTCCATCGTGTACATGGACGTCGGCGAGCGGGATCCGCTGCCGCCCCAGAGCGGCCCCATGGGCCGTCCGCCCGGCCCGCCCGGCATCGGCGGTCCTCCGCGTCCCCCGGGCCCTCCCGGTCCTCCCGGCGTCGGCGGTCCCCCTCGCCCGCCGGGTCCGCCCGGTGTCGGCGGTCCTCCCGGTCCTCCCGGCCCACCGGCCGCCACCGTCGGCCCGCCCGGTCCTCCCGGCCCACCGGCCGCCACCGTCGGCCCGCCCAAGCCTCCCGGTCCGCCCGGTCTGCCAGCCGGTCCGCCCGGCTCGCCCGCCGGCCCGCCCGGTCCACTCGCCGGTCCGCCTGGGCCGCCGGCTGGTCCGCCCGGTCCGCCGGCGGGATCGGTCGGCCCGCCGCGGCCGGCTGGTCCTCCCGGTCCGCCCGCCGGCACGGTCGGTCCTCCCACGCCCGCCGGCCCGCCGACCGGGGCGGCCGCACCAGTGGGCCCTCCCGGCCTGTCGGTCGGCTCACCGGCCCTGGTCGGCCCTCCCGGTCCGGCTGCTGCCGCTTTTGCCACGCCTGCCCCGGTCGGTCCGCCCGCTCCGGTCGGCCCTTCTGGACCGCTGACCGCCGTTCCGATGGGCGTGCCCGGCTCTTTCGCCCCGGCAACGGGGTCCTTGGGCGTGGCGGAGCCGTCGCTCGAACTTCCCACCGCCCAGCCCCACACCGCCCAGCCGCCGATCGAGGCCGCGCTGGTCGCCCCGCTCCATGCCACCACGGCGACGCCGCCCAAGCCCGATCCGCTGTCCGTGCTCCCCGAACGGGAGCAGAAGCGGGTCACCGCGGTCGTCAAGAAGCCGCCGACGCGGCGTCTTCAGCCCGGCGACCTGATCTGCGGCGACTGTGGCGAGGGCAACCCCGACACGCGCAAGTTCTGCAGTCGTTGCGGCGCCAGCCTGCTGACCGCCGAGGTCGTCAAGACGCCGTGGTGGCGCAAGATCATGCCCAGGCGCCGCACCAAGGTCCGTAAGGCCCTGGAGCGCACCGCCAAGGACCGCAAGGCGAAGCGCACCGCGTCCAGCCGGGCCTTCGGCGCCGCCTTCAAGACCATCCGGGCCTTGGTCGCCGTCGTCCTCGTGCTCGGCGGCATCGCCTACGGCTCCCTGCCGGCCGTCCGCACGTGGGTCAACAACCAGGTCGCTTCGTGGCAGCAGGATGCCCAGTCCGCCCTCGACATGACCTATGCCCCCGTGCACCCCACCAAGGTCACCGCCACCTTCGAGGAGCCCACCCACCCGGCCGACCTGGCCGCCGACAGCGTCAGCAACAGCTTCTGGGCCGCCCCCACCAACAAGGGCGAGGCTACCCTCGTGTTCACCTTCGACCGTCCGGTGAACATCGACAAGGCCATCATCCAGAACGGCGACAACGACAAGTTCGACCAGACCTTCCGCGTCGAGCGGCTGCACCTGGTCTACTCCACCGGCAAGACCGAGGACCTCCAGCTCAAGGACCAGCCCGATCCCCAGGAGCTGACCCTCCAGAACGGCCACAACATCACCAGCGTCGAGCTGCACGTGATGGCCACCTACCAGTCGCTGCACGGCACCGACGTGGCCATCAGCGAGATCGAGCTGTTCCAACGCAGCTGATCCCCGCCCGAGTAGGCGTCCCGGACGACGTTGGTCCGGGACGCCTTTCGGTATGTCGCTGTCGGATTGTCACTGCGAGCCGGCGGCCACCAGCCGCGCGGCGATCGGTTCGAGCTCGGCGACCAGCTCGTCCAGCTCGGCGGGGGAGAGGCCGTCGAAGGGCGGGGCCGCGAGCTCGTCGGTGAGGGCTTCGATGCGCTCCTTGGTCGCCCGGCCGGCGTCGGTGAACCGGCCGTCGGCGTCGACGAGCCCACGGTCGCGCAGGCCGGCCATGACCGCGGCCAGCCGCTGCTTGGGCAGGTGGTGGATGCGCCCGAACGACTCCGGCGGGTGGATGCCCATCTCGATCGCGGACAGCACGTGCGCCTCGATGCCGCCGATGCCCGCGACGACGAGGGCGGCGATGTGGCCATCACCGCGGTGCTCGCGCAGCGTGGTCGCGGAATGCCACAGCCGGGCGACCGGGTCGCCCGGCACCGGCAGGCTGCGCATCCCGGCGTACATCATCCGACCGTTGGTGGGCGCGCTCGTCGCCGCCTTGGTGGTCAGGTCGGCGGCGCGCACCAGACCGGGGGAGTCGGCCAGCTCGGCGCCGAGAATCCGCCGCAGGGAGGCCGCGCTGCCCCGTTCCCGCGCGGCGACGGACGCCTCGGGCGGGATCGTGGCCCACGCGCTGGGGATGTGTCGCGCGGCCTCACCGTCGGCGAAGTTGTAGAACGCCGCGTGCACGACCTCCGCCGGCACCCGCCCCAGCGGCGCGGCGCGGCTGGCGAAGTAGCCGTCCCAGTAGGTGCGGTGGCCGAGCGCGGCCAGCTCCTCGTTGCACTCGTCGGACATGAACGTGACCAGACAGATCGGCTCCAGGAGCTCGAACATGCGACGAGGGGTGTGCGTCATGGCGCACATCATGCCTGGCGACGCGTGACCAGCTGCGGAAACGGCAAAAGGGGCCTTCGCGGCAATGCCGCGAAGGCCCCTCGGCGCAGGCTCAGTGCCGGGAGTCGTACTCCGGGGAGACGAGGCTGCCGGGGCTGACCAACAACTCGGCGGTGCCGGCCACCGCCGGCGTGGTCCCGTTCACCGCGGCCTGCACGGTCCGAGGCCCGAGTTCACTCAACGGGAACACCAGCAGTGGCGTGCTGAAGTTGCCGTTGCCGTCGGAGTTGACCGTCGCCGACTCGGGGAAGCCGTTCATGTAGTGCACGAGAACGGCGCTCGACGCGGCGAAGCCGGTGCCGGTCACGGTGATCACGGAGCCGGGAGAACCGACGGTGGGGCTGAGCTTGATGGTGGGAATGGTCACGGATCCGCTCAACGCCAACAGATGGGGCGAGCCGGCGGCGTTGTCCTCGAAGCGGAGGGCGGCGGTGCGCTGGTCGGGTGTGGTGGCGAAGGCGGCGCGGCCGGTGGGGCTGTACTTCACGGTGACGGTGCACGTCTGTCCAGCCTGGACGGTGGTGCATCCGTTGGCAGACACGGAGAAGTCACCCGCCTGCTGACCCGCAGTGATGGAAACCCCACTCACGACAAGAGGTGACTGCCCGTTGTTCACGACCGTCACGAGCTTGATCACGTTCTTGGCCAACGGCAGCTGCTGCCCGAAGTCCAGCGGGTCGGGGCCGGCGGAGAACTGCGGAGGCTTGAGCACGACCTGGGTGCCGACGCCACGAAGATCAACGGTGAAGATCTTGCCGGAGCCCTTGGCCCGCAAGGACAGGACGCCGGTACGGGCGGTGGTGTCGGTGGGGGAGAACTTCACGGTCACCAGGCAGGTGTCGGTGCCGTTCAAGGGCGCGTTGGTGCAGGTCTGGCCGCCGACGGAGAAGCCGGCGCCGGTGGTGGCGACCTGGTCGAAGCCGAGGGGGCCGAAGCCGGTGTGGTGGATGGTGGCGGTGCGCTCGGCGGTCTGGCCGACGGTCACGGAGCCGAAGTCGACGGGGTCGGCGATCACGCCGGCCTGGAAGGTCCGCACGATGGAGTCGGTGGTGCGGTTGGTGTCACCGGCCACCAGGTCGTCGGCGTCGGAGTCGAAGACGACGGAGCCGCCGTCGGCGGGCATGACGGGGAACAGGCTGTCCCGGTCGCCGGGGGCGGACTTCAGGTTGGCCGAGGCGAGCTCGGGGTGCTGGGCGGTCAGCAGGTTGACGACCACGACCTGGCACGCCTGGATGCCGGGCTCGGGGGCGGAAGAGGACTGGAGGACGGCGTTCTTGCGCAGGGAGAGGATGTTCGGGTGGAAGCAGTTGAAGGTGACGCTGGGCCCGGTGCTCTCGGTGATCTCGGGGGCGTCGGTGACGAACGCCAGGTAGTGGCCGTCGGCGGACAGCGCGGGGTATTTGCCGTCGTGCTCGTTGCCGGCGAAGTCCTTGGACACCACGGAAGTCTTGACGACCGCGCCCGGACCGGCGGCGCGGTCGACGAGGTGCACACGGGCGGAGGTGTCGCCGTCGGTGATGCTGGTGAAGGCGACGTGCCGGCCGTCGGCGCTGACGGTGGGCTCGAAGTACTGGGCCCGGGAGTTCAGCGGGTCGCCGCCGGTGGTGACGTCAAGGCGCGTGATCTTGTTGGTGCGCAGGTCATTGCTGACGATGGCGTAGAAGTCGCCGTCGGTCTGGGTGGACATGTACTTCACGGACGCCACGAGGTGGTTGCCGTCGGCCGACAGCGCGGGGTCGCAGAAGTCCTCGGTGCGGGAATCGGGCAGCGGCATGTTCTGCGCGATGGAATCGGTGCGCGCGGGCGCCGACAGCGAGCCGGTGGCGGACTTGTGCAACGTGGTGACGAGAAGGGTTTCCTGCCCGACCGCCTCCGTGTAACAGCCGGAGCCCTCGATCCACGCGAGACGGGAGCCGTCGCCGGACAGCCGTGGGGAGTGGGCGTTCAGGGACTCGCCGTGCGTCCCGGTCTCCGGCGGCAGCACGCTGACGGTGGTGAAGGCGCACGGGCTCTGGAACTTGCCGCTGTTGCCGGGATCCCGGTCGCACACCACGATCGCGTGCCCGCCGCCCTCGGCGGCGCCGCTGATGTTGCTGGCCTGGGTGGTGAAGGCGATGTACCGGCCGTCGGCGGAGATGGACGGCTCGTAGCTGTCGCCGTTGCTGTCGCTGAGGGCGTCGGGCGCCGCGTGGACGATGATGTCCGGGCCGGTGCTGATCAACGTGGTGGTGCCGGCGACCAGATCCCGCACGTACACGTCCAGGTGGCTGCCTTCGGAGTTCGAGGGGACCAGCCCGCGGCTGGCGAAGGCCACGTAGCGGCCGTCGGCCGACACTGTCGACCACGAACCGCCGCTGCTCGCCTGGGATCCGTTGTTCTGCACGGAGGCGCGTACGGTCGTTCCCGGCGACACCGCCGCGACCGCGGCCGGCCCCTGGCCGACCACCAGCAGGACGGTCGTCGCCAGGAGGAGACCGACCGCCGCCAGGAGGGCGAGCAGGGGCCCGCGGACATGCAAGCTCATGGGCCAGAAGCTAGGGCACGGCCGGCCACGGCCGCTGCTGTTGAACAGGCGACCTTCCGGTCGCCGCTGGTCGCCCTTTGGTGCGACCCGTGTCGCCCCCTGCGGCTCCCGAACGTCGCTGCCTCAGATCGTGCCAGGGCACGACACTTTCCGCCATGGGTGCCATCACGTCGCTCGAACAGCCGAGCCTGGCCGTCACTCCCGGCGAACAGGCCCACTGTGTCGTGCAGATCCGCAACACCGGCAGCATCGTGGACCAGTTCGCCGTGGACGTCATCGGCGACGCGCAGAAGTGGGCGACCGCCGAGCCTCGCGTCGTGAACCTGATGCCCGGCGACGTGGGCACCGTGGCGCTGACCTTCGCCCCGCCGCGCAGCGCCGACGCGCGCGCCGGGCAGACGCCGTTCGGCGTCCGCGTCAAGTCCCGGGAGGACCCGGAGGGCTCGGTCGTCGACGAGGGCGTCATCACCGTCGCGGCGTTCATGGAGCTGCGGGCCGAGGTCACGCCGCGTACCTCGCACGGCCGCATGAACGGCCGGCACGAGCTGGTCATCGACAACCTGGGCAACGCCCCGGCCGAGGTGGAGCTCATCGCCACCGACACCGAGGAGCGGCTGTCCTTCCGCTTCCGCCAGCCGACGCTGACCGTCGATCCCGGCACGGCCGCGTTCGTCCCGTTCACGGCCCGGCCGCACAAGCGGTACCTGCGCGGGGTCGAGCACAAGCACCAGTTCCAGACCACGGTGCTGACCACGGGCGGCGACCCGGTCTCGGCCGACGGCACGTTCATCCAGAACCAGCTGCTGCCCAAGTGGCTGCTGCCGGCGCTGGCGGCGCTGATCGCGCTGCTGATCCTGGCTGTGGTGCTGTGGTTCACGATCGTCAAGCCGGAGGTGCAGTCGACGGCCAAGCAGGCGGCGCAGGAGCAGGTGACCCCGGTCATCTCCATCGCCGACCGCGCGCAGCAGCAGGCCGAGTCGGCGCAGCAGCAGGCCGCGCAGGCGCAGCAGGCGGCCGGCGGCGGCAACGCCCCGAAGCCGGGCGCCGGCACGGGTGCGGGCGGCACGGGCGCCACCGACGTCCCCGGCACGGCGACGGACTTCCGCATCGTCGCCAACGCCGCGGTGACCGCGGATGCCAACAACTTCAAGAAGTTCGGCATGGAGGTGCCGCCGCCGGCCGACAAGGTCCTTGTGGTGACCGACTTCCTGCTGCAGAACCCGTACGGCGACAACGGCATCATCCGCATCCAGCGGGACAACCAGGTGCTGGCCGAGTTCGGCCTTGGCAACTTCCGCGCCTTCGACTACCACGTCGGCCAGACCTGGCGCATCCTGCCGGGACAGCACCTGGTGATCACCGTGAACTGCCAGTCCGCGACCTCCGGCACCTGCCGCAGCTCCGCCTCGTTCTCGGGCAAAATCCAGTAGAATCGGCCTTGTGACGGAACGCAAGCCGGCCGGCATGAGCTTCGAGACGTGGCTGGACAAGCAGATCCGCGAGGGGGAGCAGCGGGGGGAGTTCGACGACCTGCCGGGCAAGGGGAAACCGTTGCCCGACCGCGGCGAGCTGCGCGACCCGGACTGGTGGGCGCGCAGCTATGTCGCACGGGAGGGCGGCGTCGGGGGCGCGCTGCTGCCGGAGTCGCTCCAGCTGCGCAAGGAGATCGAGCGCCTGCCGGGCGTGATCGAGGACCTGACGTCCGAGCGGCAGGTACGCGAGCATGTGTCGGAGTTGAACAAGCGGATCGTGGCCTGGCTGCGTTCGCCGTCCGGCCCGCACGTGAAGGTCGGTCCGGTCGATGCCGACGAGACCGTCGAGCAGTGGCGGGCCGCCCGCGCGAAACCGATACAGCCGCCGATCGTCACCGAGGACAGGAAGCGCCGCTGGTGGCAGCGGCGCTTGTCCTGATACGTGGGTATGGTGGCCTGATGGACGCGGGCCGAAGCGATGTCCGGATACGAGGATCGTAGTCATGACGACGATCCAGATCCCCGACACGAAAATCGCCCGCGAGGCCACGGAACTCGTCCGCGACCAGACCACCGACCTCGTGTACGACCACTCCCGCCGCGTCTACCACTGGGCGAGCCTGCAGGGCCGCAACCGGGACCTGAGCTGGGACCCCGAGCTGCTGTACGTCGCGGCCATGTTCCACGACATCGGCCTCGGCGAGGCGCATCACGCCAGCGGCCGCCGGTTCGAGGTGGACGGCGCGGTCGCGGCGAGGGACTTCCTGCGCGGCCATGACGTCGCCGAGGACAGCGTCCGTCGCGTGTGGACGGCCATCGCCCTGCACACCACCCCGGGCATCCCGGAGTTCATGGAGCCCGAGATCGCGCTGCTCACGGCGGGCGTCGAGTACGACGTGCTCGGCATCGGCTACCACGACATCAGCCCCGAGCAGCGGGCCGAGGTCGTGGCCCTGCACCCCCGCCCCGACTTCAAGCGGCGCATCCTCCAGTCCTTCACCGACGGAATCGCGCCCAAGCCGGACACCACCTTCGGCAACGTCAAGGCGGACGTCCTGGCCCATTACGTGCCGGGCTTCCGGCGCGGCGACTTCGTCGAGACGATCCTGAACTCGGACTGGCCGGAATGAGCCGCCACCTGGTGGTCGTGCTGGCCTTCGACGGCGTGCAACTGCTGGACGTCGCCGGCCCTGTCGACGCGCTGACCAGCGCGAACGAGCAGGGCGCCGACTATCAGGTGGTCATCGCCTCGGCCGATGGCAAGCCGGTCACGACCTCGGCCGGGGTGCGGATCGCCGCCGACATCACCTTCGACGAGGTGCCCGCGCACATCGGCACGATGATCGTGCCGGGGCGGCCGGACTGGCAGCGGGCGGTCTCCGACCGGGCCCTGGTCGACGCCGTGCGAACGCTGGCCCAACGGTCGAAACGGGTGGCCGGCGTGTGCGCGGGGGCCTTCCCGCTGGCCGAGTCGGGCCTGCTCGACGGGCGGCGGGCGGCCACGCACTGGCAGCTGGCCGAGGACCTGGAACGCCGCTATCCGAAGATCATCGTGGAGCCGGATCCGCTGTTCGTCCGCGACGGCAACATCGTCACCTCCGCGGGCATCACCGCCGGCATCGACCTGACGGTGGCGCTGATCGAGGACGACCACGGCGCCGACCTGGCCCGGGCCGTCGCCCGGCAGCTGGTGGTGTTCATGGCCCGGCCGGGCGGCCAGTCCCAGTTCAGCGCTCGCCTCGGCCCCCGCAACCCACGCAGCGCCGTCGTCCGGCAGGTGATGGACGCGATCGTCGCCGACCCCTCGGGCTCGCACCGGCTCCCGGAGCTGGCGGCCGGCGTCAACATGAGCGGCCGGCACCTGGCCCGCCTGTTCACGGCGGAGATCGGCCGCACCCCGGCCGAGTACGTCGACACCGTCCGGGTGGAGGCGGCCCGCGCGCTGCTGGAGAGCGGCACCGACCCCGTGGATCTCATCGCCCGGCGGGTCGGGCTGGGTTCGGCGGAGACGCTGCGCCGGCTGTTCCTGCGCACCCTCTCGGTCACACCGACCGCCTACCGGGCGCGTTTCCGCACGTCACAGCGTTGACGTTGTGAGGACTCCGATTGTTCGACAGCGATCGGCGACACCGAACATCGCATCGGGTCTACACCTGGTGGCGGCGGCGCCGGCAGGTCCTTCGGGGGGACCGCCGGCGCCGCGCCAGGGGGTGGTGCGGTGGAGCTCATGGCAGCGGTGCTGGTGATCGCGCTGCTCGGTCACGGCATCGTGCGGCTGTCAGTCCGCGACGAACTCCAGGTGCCCGTACGCGACCGTGGCCTTCGACCAGTTCGCGCCCAGCACGCCCACGAACTCGCGGATCGAGGCCAGCTCCGACTTGTCGGCGATCAGGGCCAGCCGCCCGCCGTCGGCCGTCACGGACCCACCGCCGAGCTCCTCGCGCAGCACCGGGTCTGCGGCCAGGCCGTTGAACAGCTGCTGCACGGTGACGCCGGGCACCTCGACCTCGACCGAGTCGGCGCCGGGCTGCGGGAGGTACTGGAACGTGAGCACCGACTCCTGCTGGTACTGCTTGCGGATCACGGACGCGATGTGGTGCAGGCCGCCGGCGCTGACGTGGTCCACATCGAACTCGCGGGACCGCTCGTAGGTGGCGGTCTTCAGGTCGTCGGACCAGAAGACGCCGTCGAGCAGGGTGCTGCAACCGGGCCATGAGCCGTTGGTCGCGATGATGCCCCGCACCTGAGCGCCGAAAGCGACCAGACGGTCCTTCAAGCGAGGGTCGTTCGGATCCGTGATGGTGGCGGTGTTGTCGGTCGCGAAGATCTCCGCGGTCGGCTGGTGGTGGCCGATCGGCGATGCGGCGGCTTCCGGCGCGAGGCCGACGGTCACAGCGACAACCGCCAGCGCGACGAGGACGGGCCGTCGAGACATGGTGCTCCCCCTCCGGGTTGGTGACCCGGAGGGTATCGGCGGGCCGTCACTTCATCGTCACGAGATACTGGCCGTATGCGCAGCGCGGGGATCCTGGTGTTCCGAAAGGTCGACGGCCGGACGGAGGTGCTGATCGGCCACATGGGCGGCCCGTTCTGGGCCCGCAAGGACGACGGCGCCTGGTCCGTGCCCAAGGGCCTGATCGAGGACGGCGAGGACCCGCTGGCCGCCGCCCGCCGCGAGTTCCGGGAGGAGCTGGGGCTGCCGGCGCCGGCGGGGGAGCTGCTGCCGCTGGGCGACGTCAAACAGTCCGGCAAGACCGTGACCTTGTGGGCGGTCGAAGGCGATCTTGACCCGGACGCGGTCGTGCCCGGCACCTTCGACCTGGAATGGCCGCCCAGGTCCGGCAAGACCAGGCAGTTTCCGGAAGTGGACCGGGTCGCCTGGTTCACCGTCGACGACGCCCGCGTCAAGTTGGTCAAGGGACAGCGGGCCTTCCTGGACCGGCTGCCCGCCTGACACACGTTGACGGCTCAGCTTTGAATGCCGTACAACGTTGACCATCCGCCGCCGCAAAGTGGTCTAGAGCCATCTTGCGGAGGAATCGCATGGCGAAGTTGAAGTACGCGCTGGCAGCCCTGATCGCTGCCGCCGTGGTGCTCGTCCCTGCTCAGCTGACCGCTCAGGCCGCGACCCAGGCCCCGGCCGCCACCCAGGCGGCGCCGAAGGCCGACGGCGGCAGCCCGACGGCGGCCGAGCTGTTGGCGAAGACCGCCAACTGCAAGGTCGTCAGCAAGGGCACGTACACGAACACCCAGGCCAACAAGAAGGTCAACATCTGTGGCGCCACCGGCGCCTTCTTCTGGACGTCCGGCATGAACATCGACTGCGACGGCCAGCGCACCACCCAGTGCAACGAGAACACCGACTGCTGCTACCAGAACGACACCTCGTTCCACCAGTCCGACGGCAAGCCGATGAACGCCGCCAAGACGCCGTACGTGGTGATCCCGCTGCCCAGCAGCCGGTTCAAGTACGCCAGCAACGGCATCAAGGGCGGCGACATCCTGGCCGTGGTCTACAAGGGACAGGTGGAGTACGCGGTCTTCGGCGACGAGGGCCCGAACAACATCATCGGCGAGGCGTCCTACGCGACGGCGCAGGCGCTGGGCATCAACCCCGATCCCAGCAACGGCGGCACCGCCGACCCGGTGACCTACATCGTGTTCCCGGGCTCGAAGTCCGGCAAGATCGAGGACCACAACGCGACCGTCACCGCCGGCCGCAAGGCCGCGGCGACCTTCGTCAGCAAGAACTGAGCACGCGTTGAGGCGGGGCCGCGGACGTCGGCCCCGCCTCACCCGCGGGCTCAGCGTCCCCCGCCTCAGGCGTGGGGAGCCTTGCGCGCCTTGGCATACCGGCCGTTGGCCGGCAGCCACCACAGCACGATCGCGACCACCGTGCTGGCCACCACCAGCAGCCCGAACAGCTTCATCGAACTGGTCGCCACATCGGTGACCACCAGCAGCTGCAGGCTGACGGCGACCACGCCGACCACCGTGATCAGGATGCGGGCCCACAGCGCCGCGCCGAGCGCGAGCACCGCGAACACCAGCAGCAGCACGGCCAGCACGGCGCCGAAGGCCGCCCGCGCCGACAGCGTGGCGTATGCCTGGTCGAGCACCTGCTGGTACAGGTCCCCGCCGAGGTCCTGCGCCGTCTTCAACAGGTCGTCGGACAGGCCGAGCCGGGCCTGCACCGCCGGGTCCTCCAGCAGCGACTTCACCATGTTCGTGCCGCCGGCGAACACCGTGATCGCGGCGGCGACGCCGGCCGCTGCCGAGACGAGGGTGGCGATCAGCGCGGCTATGATCGTGCCGGGGCGCCGAACTGCCGGCAGCATGGCCTGGGGCGTGCTCACGAGTCCATTTCTCCTTGTTGCTTGATCTTTGTCCGAGACATTTCCGTGACGCGGTCAGCGGGCGTGTTCGGCCGCGACAGCGACACGACAACCATGTCGATCCCCCGTTTCCGCTAACATCCGGCATTTCCCTACATGTGTCGCGATGGGGTGCGGACGGTGGCATTCGGTGTAGTGGGTCGACAAGCGCAGCTCGGGGAGCTGGCGCGCGCTCTTGACGCCGATGATTTCCGGGTCGTGGAACTGGTGGGCGAGCCCGGAATGGGCAAGACGGCCCTGTTGGCCGAGCTGCGCGCGGCCGCCTCGACGCGCCGCCGTCCGGTCGCCGCCGGCAAGGCGACCGAGTTCGAGCGGCTGCCGTTCGCGATGTTCTCCGACGCCTTCGGCGACGCCTGGACGGACCTGCTGACCAGCGTGGACACCCCGGACGGCCGTGCCGCGCTGTACCGGTCGGCGCGGTCGCTGCTGCCGGGCACGGTGCTCGTGCTGGACGACGTGCACTGGGCCGACGAGGCCAGCGTGGAGCTGATCGAGCACGTCCTGCGGCACCCGCCCGAGGGGCCCGCGGTGCTCGCGATGGCCTATCGGCCCCGGCAATTGCCGGGCCGGCTGGCCACGGCGTTCTCCGCGCTGGGCCGGGAGGACTGGTGGCGGCGTATCGACGTCGGCCCGTTGACGCCCGCAGAAGCGGCCGCGATGTGCGGAGAATCCGTGCCGGAGGCCCGCCGGGCCGAGCTGTTCCTGGCCAGCGGCGGGAACCCGTTCTACCTCGATGCCCTGCTGCGGCTGGATCCCGGGGACAGCGAGGAGCTGCCGGACACGGTCCGTGCCGTTCTCATCGGTGAACTCGCCTACCTCGCGGCCCCGGTCCGGCTGGTCGCCCAGGCCGCCGCGGTGCTGGGGGAGGAGTTCGAGGCCGGGCTGATCGCGGCCGTCGCGCAGACCGGCGAGATCGCCACCCTGGACGCCCTGGACGAGCTGATCGCCCGTGACCTGATCCGGCAGTCCTTTGCCGGACAGCGATTCCAGTTCCGGCACCCGCTGCTGCGCTCCGTCGTGTACGGCAGCGCCGGCGCCGGCTGGCGCATCGGCGCGCACGGCCGGGCCGCCGGCCTGCTCGCCGAACGCGGCGCTTCCCTTGCCGTGCAAGCGATTCACCTCGAACGTTCGGCGACTATCGGGGACACGCGGGCGGTGGAGGTGCTGGTCAAGGCGGCGGATCAGGCCACCTCGCTGGCCCCGGCCCGTGCCGCGCACTGGTTACGGGAAGCGTTGCGGCTGCTGGGGGATCGGGCCGTCGACCAGCCGGAGCTGTCCATGCGGCTGGCCCACACGCTCGCCGTCGCCGGCCAGCTCAACGAGAGCCGCGAGATCCTGCACGAGGTGCTGGGACGACTACCCGCCGGCCCGAGCGAACAGCGGTTGGAAGCCGTCACCACGTTGGCCATGGTCGAGCGCCTGCTGGGCAGCCCGACCGGCGTGAAACGGTTGCTGCTCAGCGAGTTGGGCACGGGCAAGGGCAAGGCGGCGCTGGAGCTGGAGGTCGCCGCCGGCGCCATGCGGGGCAGCCACTTCGCCACGGCCGTGAGCTGGGGCGAGCGGGCCCTGGAGTCGGCGACGGCCGAGAACGAGCATGAGCTGCTGTCCACCATCACCGCGCTTTTGGCCCTGGCCCACACCTTCTACGGCTCCACGGCCGAGGCCGCCGCCCATCTCGACACCGCAGTGCGCATGATCGACCGGGCTCAGGACAAGATGTTGATGGGCCAGCTGGAATCCATCCTGCGCGCCGGCTGGACCGAGGTTTTCCTGGAGCGGTACGACGATGCCCTCCGACACCTCGGTCGTGGCCTTGAGCTGGCCCGGGCCAGCGGGCGCAGCTATCTGCTGGCCGACATCCTCGTCGGGCTGGCCTTCGCGTGCCTGTGGACCGGTCGACTGGACGAGGCCGCCCGGCACGCCGACGAGGCGTTCGAGGCGGCGGTGCTGGTCGGCAGCGACGAGCTCCGCACGATGGCCGCCGGTGTGGTCGTCGCCGTGCAGCTGTGGACGGGAGAGCCGGCGATCGCCTTGCGGGAAGCGGAAAAGACCGTGTCCGAAATGGGCAGTGCCGCCGGCCG
This sequence comes from Kutzneria sp. NPDC051319, assembly GCF_040682195.1. NCBI lineage: Bacteria > Bacillati > Actinomycetota > Actinomycetes > Pseudonocardiales > Pseudonocardiaceae > Kutzneria > Kutzneria sp. NPDC051319. The sequence continues at coordinate 37,400 of NZ_JBFBAM010000048.1, forward strand.
TGGCCCGACGATCGCCGCCGGCATGCTGGCCCAGGCCAAGCTGCTCACCGGCGACGCGCCAGGGGCCCGCAGCACTTTGCTGGAGATAGGCGGCGGAGAAACGTTGCCACAGCTGGAGTTTCCCACCCGTGCGGCTTGGCTGCGCACGCTGGTGCACGCGGAGCTTGCGCTCGGCGACCTCGCGGCGGCCGAGCTTTCCACGCAGCGGGCGGAAATGACCGCCGCGGTCAGCGGCCTCAACGGTCATCGCGGCCACGCCGCCCTGGCCCGCGCCACAATCCTTTTGGCCAACGGGGATTCCGTTGGCGCCGCTGAGGCCGCCGCCGCCTCGGCCGCCGCGTTCGAGGGCGCCGGCATGCGGCTCTATCAGGCCCAGGCCCACATGTTCGCCGGCTCCGTCCTGGCGGACCGCACCGCCGCCATGGCCGAATTCGGGCGGGCCAAGGCATTGTTCGGCGCGTGCGGAGCGGAACCGCTGTTCCGGCAGGCGGAGATCCACCAGCGCCGGGTCGGCGGCCGCACCCGCAGGCCCAGCCAGGACGGTCCGGTGCAGCTGAGCGACCGTGAGCGCCAGATCGCCGAGCTCGTCGCCGCCGGCCACACCAACCGGGTCATCGCCGAGCAGCTGTTCATGAGCCCGAAGACCGTCGAGGCGCACCTGTCCCGGATCTTCACCAAGCTCGGCGTGAAGACGCGGGCCGCCGTCGCCGCGGCGTGGAGCCAGGGTTTCTGAGAGTGCTGTCAGGACGGTCGTAGCACTCTACGGTCGTGATTGAAGTCAACGGTGTGACCAAACGGTACGGGGCGAAGGTCGCTGTCGACGACCTGTCGTTCACCGTGCGTCCGGGCGCGGTGACCGGCTTCCTCGGCCCCAACGGGGCCGGGAAATCCACCACCATGCGCATGATTCTGGGCCTGGACCGGCCAACCTCCGGCGACGTGCTGGTGAACGGCCGGCACTACGCCGACCACGCCGCGCCGCTGCGGGAGGTCGGCGCGCTGCTGGAGGCCAAGGCCGTCCACACCGGACGGTCCGCGTACCACCACCTGCTGGCGATGGCCCTGACCCACGGCATTCCGCGCCGTCGGGTCGAGGAGGTCATCGACCTGGTCGGTCTGCGCGAGGTGGCCCGCAAGCGGGTCGGCGGCTTCTCACTGGGCATGGGGCAGCGGCTGGGCGTCGCCGCCGCGCTGCTGGGCGACCCGGCGACGTTGATCCTGGACGAACCCGTCAACGGGCTCGATCCGGAAGGCGTGCGCTGGATCCGGAACCTGCTGCGGTCGCTGGCGGCCGAGGGGCGGACCGTTTTCGTCTCCTCGCACCTGATGAGCGAGATGGCCTTGACCGCCGACCACCTGATCGTCGTCGGCCGGGGCAAGTTGATCGCCAACGCCTCGATGGCCGAGTTCACCGCCATGATGGACGCGAGCGTCCGGGTCCGCACCCGTGAGGCAGAGGAGCTGCGGGAGCGGCTCGTCGGCCCGGGTGTGACCGTGGAGCTCATCGCGCCCGATGTGTTGCAGGTGCACGGCATGGACAGTTCGGCCATCGGCCTGGTCGCCTGTCGGCACGCCATCGCCCTCGACGAGCTCACGCCCGTCACCGCGTCGCTTGAGGACGCGTTCATGGACATGACCAAGGACGCGGTCGAATACCGGGAGGCGTCATGACCGCCGTGGCCTCGAAGCCCGTTGCTGCTCGCACCGCACTGCCCGACAGCGTGCGCGTGACCCTGCCGCGCGTGCTGCGCTCGGAATGGTCCAAGTTCTGGTCGCTGCGCTCGTCCTACTTCGCGCTCGGCGGCATGGTGCTGGCCATGATCGTCTTCGGCGGGCTGTTCGCCCTCGTGACCGCCAACCAGTACCCCACCATGCCGCCCGCGCGGCAGGCGGCGATCGACCCGGCGCAGGTCAGCCTGCGGGGATACGCCATCGCCCAGCTGGTCATCGGGGTGCTCGGCGTGCTGGTCGTGACCGGCGAGTACGCCACCGGCATGATCCGCTCCAGCATCGCCGCCGCGCCCCGCCGCTGGCCCGTGCTGGTCGGCAAGGCCGTCATCTTCGCCGGCATCACCCTGGTCGTGACCGAGATCGCCTCGTTCGCCGCGTTCTTCGTCGGTCAGGCCTTCCTGGCCAGCCAGCACCTCGACGTCGGCCTCGGCGCCGACGGCGTGTTGCGGGGCGTCGTCGGGACCGGGCTGTACCTGACCGTCGTCGGGCTGGTCGGCACCGGCATCGGCTTCGTGCTGCGCAGCACCGCCGGGGCCGTCGCCACCCTGTTCGGGCTGCTGCTCGTCCTGCCCGTGCTGGGCGAGGCGCTGCCGTCCGACTGGGGCGACAAGATCAACCCGTACCTGCCCAGCAACGCCGGACAGCAGGTGTTGGTCGTCCATCCCGACGCCGCCGCCACCCTCGGCCCGTGGGCCGGCTTCGCGGTGTTCTGCGGCTATGCGCTGCTCGCCCTGCTCGTCGGCGGTTACCTGCTGCGACGGCGCGACGCGTGAGGTCCTAGGACGGTCGCCGGTTGGCCCACGAGTCGCCGAGCAGGATCAGCCCGGCGATGGCCACCGGCACCAGCGCGAACACCACCAGGTCGCTGATGACGAGCACGACCGCCACGATCACCAGCGGCACGACCGCCAGGAAGCAGAACGGGTCCAGCGGCCCGAACCGGTTACCGGCCATGGACCGCTCCGGCGGTGCGATGAGTGACGATCACACCGAGAGAGTAGTGATGTCTTCCTGAGGACGCGCAGCCGCACCGCGTTCCCACGCTCGGCGCAGGTTCCGGCACCGTCCGTGAGGCTCGCACCGCCGTTCCGGTGGCGCAGTTCACCTCGCGTTTGGCCGCCGGTCGTCACCGGGTACGCGATAGGCATCCCCCCGGAAGAGTGGAGCCGAGCCCATGACCACCCTGCACCAGCGTGTCCGTCGACCCACCTACCGCACCCGCCCCGTCGAGGACGGCCTCGACATCGGCGCCTGCCGCTGCTCCCGCGTCACCGACTCCCTCGGCCGTCGCATCCTGCACCGCCGCTACACCTGCACCGGCCGCGACGCCCGCTCGTAAGACCCGGCAGTGCGCCCTGATGGGGGCCGACGCGCACGACTTGCAGCGCCGGCCCCCATAGGGGCGCTACTGGCGGCGTTCCACCCCTTTGACCTGCCGTTTCCCACCTATCCACAGGCGCCGACTTATCCACAGCCACCCCTCGTCCAAGATCCACTTCGGGCCGGCGCGGGTAGGCTGGGCTTGGGGCGGCCACCCCGGGATAGGGCGGGGGCTGTCCAGAACTACCGCGTCACTGGCGGTAGTTCTCGACCTCGCGCGTCGAGCGGGCCGCGGCCTCGTCGGGGTTGCGGCCGAACTCCTCCTTGGCCCGCCGCTGGCGCAGGAGGTCCCAGCAGCGGTCCAGCTCGGCCTCTACCTCCGCCAACCGTGCGGCATCCGGCTCGTGGTGGCCGCGGAGCGTGTGCTCCTCGTCGACCAGCGCCTTGACCCGTCCCAGCACATCGCCGTCGTCCATGAGCACATTCTTACCCCTCCCTTGACAGCCTGCACTCAGGCTCTCCTCAGGTACGCGAGGTGTAGTGGTGGGGAGCAGCAAAAGCGCCACGGCGTCGAGGAGAGGGCGATGACCCAGCCGTACGGCTACCCGCAGATGCCGGACCAGGGCGGTTACTTCGGCTACCCGCCGCCGCCCCCACCTCCGCCGCCCCCGCGCCGGACGGGGCGAACGGCGCTGACGGTGGTGCTGGCGGTGGCGGCCGGGGTCGCGCTGGGCGCGGCGGCCGGCAACTACATCCCGACTTTGTTGCACGGACAGTCACAGGGCTCGCCGTCGGAGCAGTACACGCTGCCGGGGCAGCCGGGCCGGACCGAGCAGCAGACGCCGGCGGACAGCCAGGGCATCGCCGCCAAGATCGATCCGACGCTGGTCGACATCAACACCACGCTGGGCTTCCAACAGGCGCAGGCCGCCGGCACGGGCATCGTGCTGTCGTCCAACGGCCTGGTGCTGACCAACAACCACGTGATCAACGGCGCGACCAGCATCAGCGCGGTGGACATCGGCAACGGCAAGACCTACCAGGCCTCGGTCGTCGGCTACGACCGGTCGCACGACATCGCGGTCATCCAGCTGCAGAACGCGTCGGGCCTGGCCGCGGCGCCCATCGGCTCCTCGGCCAATGTCGCCCAGGGCGACCAGATCCTGGCCATCGGCAACGCGGGCGGCGTCGGCGGCGCGCCCAGTGTGGCTGCCGGCACCGTGACGAGCCTGGAGCAGTCGATCACGGCGTCCAGCGAGGACGGCACGTCGGAGCAGCTCACGGGCCTGATCCAGGTCGCCGCCAACGTGCAGCCGGGCGACTCGGGCGGGCCGCTGGTGAACTCCAGCGGACAGGTCATCGGCGTCGACACCGCGGCGTCGCAGGGCTTCCAGATGGACCGTGGCGGGCAGCCGACCGGGGGCGGGCAGGGCTTCGCCATCCCCATCGACCAGGCCATGGCCGTCGAGAAGCAGATCGCCGCCCACCAGTCCAGCGCGACCGTGCACATCGGCGACTCCGCCCTGCTCGGCGTGCAGGTCTCGCCGGCCGCGACCGGCCGCGGGCGCCGGGCCCAGGCGGTGAACGGCGCGGTGGTCTCCGGGCTGCTTCCCAACTCGCCGGCCCAGGCCGCCGGCATCTCCGAGGGTGATGTCGTCACGTCCGTCAACGGCCAGGCCGTCGATTCCCCGAACACCCTGACGACGCTGCTGACCCAGTTCCACCCGGGCGACCGGGTGTCGGTCGGCGTGTTGTCGGCCGAGGGCCAGCAGACTGTGACCGTGCAACTCGCGAAGGGTCCGGCCCAGTAGCCATGGCTTTCCGCCTGGACACGCCGCTGGTCCTCGACGGCGGGTTGTCCAACCAGCTCGCCGCCGCCGGCTACGACCTGTCCGATCGGCTGTGGTCGGCACGGCTGCTTCGCGACGATCCGGCGGCCATCGTCGCCGCGCACCGGGCGTACTTCGAAGCCGGTGCGGACATCGCCACCACGGCCAGCTATCAGGCCTCCTACGCCGGTTTCGGCGACGACGCCCCCGAGCTGCTGCGCCTCAGCGTCCGGCTGGCCCGGCAGGCCTCGTTCCAGGCCAACGTCGATCGCCGGCTGTGGGTGGCCGCCTCGGTCGGCCCTTACGGCGCGGTCCTGGCTGACGGCTCCGAATACCGTGGCCGCTACGGGCTTTCCCACCGGGAGCTCGTCGACTTCCACCGGCCGCGCATCGAGGTGCTGGCCTCCGCCTCGCCCGATGTCCTGGCCCTGGAGACCATTCCCGATGTCGACGAGGCCGAGGCTCTGCTGACCGTCATCGCCGACGTCGACATCCCGGTCTGGCTCTCCTTCAGTATCGACGGCTCCTTCACCCGCGCCGGCCAGCCCCTGGCCGAGGCTTTCGCCCTCGTCCGTGACGTGCCCTCGGTTCTGGCCGTCGGCGTCAACTGCTGCGACCCGCTCGACGCCGCGGCCGCGGTTCCGCTGGCCGCCGCCGTCAGCGGCAAGCCCGTCGTCGTGTACCCCAACAGCGGCGAGGGCTGGGATCCCATCGCCCGCTCCTGGGACGGCAAGCCCACTTTCGACCCCTCGCTCGTCCCCACGTGGATCCGTGACGGCGCCCTCCTGGTCGGCGGCTGCTGCCAACTGGGCCCCGCCGACATCACCGCCATATCCGCCCACGTCAACCCCGGCGAGTCCCGCCCAGCGTCACACCGAATGTAGGTTTCGTGCAGACCCCCGGTCAGAAACCGCCGCGAGTCCCGCTCTCGGGCAACTCCATGTGACGGTCATCGTGGCCGAACGGTTGTTGCCACAGAGCCACTTCCTGCTGCCACGGACAGCGGTCGGCGAACGCATCGCGAACGTCGGCCACGCCGATCATTCGGTCCTCCAATGCTTTCGCACCCGGGTGGCCCCGCCGGACAACGACCCGGCCGGATCACTGGTCCACGGTCTCCTGGAGGACACGTACTTTCGCCCACGTGTCCTCGTCCACCGGGGTGTGGGTGATGAGCTTGATCTCCGAGCGCTCGCCGAGCCACAGTTGCGTGTAGTCGAGCGTGAGCAGGCCGACCTCGGGGTGCAGGTAGCGTTTCGTGAAGTTCTCCGGCGCCCGCACGTCGTGCTGGTCCCACAGTCGCTCGAAGTCCGGCGACTCCTGCCGCATCCTCTTGACCAGGCTCTTCCAGCGCGGCTCGGCGCCGTGCGCCGCCATGCCGGCGCGGAACCGGCCGACGAGTCGGGCGGCGGCGTCCTCCCAGTCCAGGGTGGCCGCCCGCCACCTCGGCGAGGTGAACACCAGCAGCAGCCAGTTGCGGTCCTCGAACGGCAGGTGAGCAAGTCCGCCGACCATTCGCTCGTAGGTGCGGTTGTAGGCGAGCAGGTCGAAGCGCGCGTTGACGACGGCGGCCGGGATCGGTTCCAGGTGGGTCAACATCACCAGCACGGCGGGCGGGATGGCTTTGCAGTCGCGGTCCATCGCCGGCTCGGGATGTCCGGCCAGCGTGTAGAGGTGGACCCGCTCGGAGGAGTCGAGTCGCAGCGTGCCCGCGATCGCGGCGAGCACCTGCTCGGAGACGTTGATGTCCCTGGCCTGCTCCAGCCAGGTGTACCAGGTCACGCCGACGCCGGCGAGCTGCGCGACCTCTTCGCGACGCAGGCCCGGGGTGCGCCGGCGGCCCGCGACCGGGATACCCGTCTGCTCGGGGGAGATCCGCTCGCGCCTGCTGCGCAGGAACGACGCCAGCTCCCGCCGCCTGACCTGCTGATCGGTCGGCGGTGTCGGCTCGGCCGGCGTCGTCATGAGGACACTGTGCCACTGCGCGAAGCCTGTTACCAGGTGGTGTGGGTACCGGGATAACCACACTCTGGCACCAGGATAAATCGGACCGCAGAGTTGACCTCGTCATCATCACGATTCCGGAGGTCATCGCCGTGCCCCATTCCACCATCCTGCGGTCGACGGTCGCCCTGGTCACCGGGGCCAGCAGCGGCATCGGCCAGGCCACCGCCCGCAGGCTCGCCGCCGAGGGCGCCACTGTCGTGCTGGTCGCTCGCCGCCAGGACCGCATCAACACACTGGCCAAGGAGATCGCCGAGCGGGATGGCCACGCCGTCGCGCTGGCCGCCGACCTGACCGACCCCGCTGCCGCAGCCGGCGTGGTCGGCGCCGCCGTCGCGCAGCTCGGCCGGCTGGACATGCTGGTCAACGCGGCCGGCGTCATGCTCCTCGGCGACGCGATCGGGGCCCCGTTGCCCGAGTGGCAGCAGATGGTCGACATCAACGTCAAGGGGCTGCTCTACATCACCAAGGCCGCCTTGCCGCACCTGGTCGACGCCGCCACCACCCACCCGCGGCAGGTCGCCGACGTGGTCAACATCAGCTCGATCGCCGGCCGCTTCGCCATCCCCAACGCCGCGGTGTACAACGCGACCAAGTTCGGCGTCACCGCCGCAACCGAGTCCTGGCGGCAGGAGTTCGCGCGGCGCAACGTCCGCTTCTCCGTCGTCGAGCCGGGGCTGGTGGAGACCGAGCTCATGGGCCACCAGCAGGCGGCGGTTCAGGAACGCATGACGGCCAGGTTCGCCGACGTCGAACAGCTGCATCCCGACGACATCGCCGAGGCTGTCGCCTACATCGTCACCAGCCCGCGCCGCCGAGCCGTGGCCGAGATCGTCATCCGCCCCACCGACCAGGTCTGAGCCTCGGTTTCAACGGCTCGCCCCGACGATGGCCGGGCAGCACGCGATCGCGCTGACCACAGCGACGCGGATCGGCGCGCGACCTGCTCGGCATTCGTCGGTGTCCCACACAGCCAAGGAGCGTTCATGCGAGTCCGTAAGTCGATCGCCATCGCGGTGGCCCTCGGGACCCTGCTCGTCGGAGGCGTGAGCGTCGAGGCTCAGGCCGACATTCCGCACAGCCAACAGCCGCCACACGTGTCGAGCCTCGTCGAGCACAACACCGAACTGGGTCGCGAATTCGTGGTGTTGGAGAACGAGCATGACGACACTCGCCGGCAACAGCTCGCCGACAGCATCGTCTCTCCGGCATACATCCAGCACAACGCGATCGTCGCGCCGGGTCGTGCCGGACTACTAGCCTTCTTCCACGGCATCCGGACGGTCATGCCGGACGTCAAGTTCACTGCTCGCGACATCTTCGCCACCGGCAGCAGGGTGGTCTCCCGTTTCACCATCACCGGCACCGTGACCGGAGGCCCCTTCCTGGACATCCCGCCGAGCGGTCAGAAACTCGAATGGGACGGAATTGACGTCTGGACGGTTCGTGACGGGCAGCTCTACGAACACTGGGACCAGTTCGACTGGCCTCGCGCCCTCATTCAACTGGGAGTCCAGGGTCTGCCGCAACCGTTCGTGCAGGCCGCTGGCCGCCCGCCTACACCAATCCGGTGACATCGCCACAAACCTCCGACGCTTCCTCGGCGTCGCCGCCACACTGCGACCGTGTCCCACGCGTTCGGAGCCATCGCCGAGGCGTACCACCGGCGGCGGTCCGAGATCCCGCTCGCAGCCTTCGACTGGCTGGTGCTGCAGCCGTGTCGACGGGCGGTGGAACTCGGTGCGGGCACAGGCATTCAGACGCGCCGCCTCGCTGTCTTCGCCGACGAGACGCTGGCCGTGGAGCCCGATCCGAACATGCGAGCGGCCTTCGCCGTCGACAACGCGAAGCTGCTCGCCGGCACGGCCGAGGACATCCCGGTCGAGGACGCCACCGCGGATCTGGTGGTGGCCTTCGAGTCGTGGCACTGGTTCGCCCAGCCGCAGGCCACATGCGAGGCGGCGAGGGTTCTCCGCCCCGGAGGAACCCTTGCGGCAGCGTGGAATCTGCCGCAGATCGACAGCGACTGGACCGAGAGGTTCTGGTGGCCGGTCACATCGGCCCACGACGAGAACCGCCGGCCAGGTCGTCTGATCCTGGCGACAAAAGCGCCGTTCGCGACGCCCCGATACCGTGTGCTGCACTGGACCTGGCGGCGCCACATCGACGACCTGGTCGCCCTGCTCGGCACCTACAGTCGCGTCCTCGCGCTGGATCCGGTGGAACGCGAGGAATTCCTCGACCGCCAACGATCAACAGTGCCCACGGAGCCGGACGGCACGGTCGACGTCCGGTTCACCACGGTCTGCTGGCGAACAGTCCACAAGGGAGCGTGAGTCATGCGTCGCATCGCGCTGCTGGCAGCGATAATGGTCGCCGTCACCGGGTGCAGCGTGCTCAACGGGGCTCAGGAACAGCACGGCAACGGGGCGACGGTGATCCGTGTCGGCGTGATGCAGGTGATCGACACGGCCCCGTTCTATCTGGCCCTGAGCAAGGGATACTTCCGCGATGAGGGGCTGACCGTCAAGATCACGCTGACGAAGAGCGGCACCGACAGCCTGCCGCTGCTCGCGGGCGACCACATCGACATCGGCTTCGGCAACTGGGCGACGCTGTTCCAGGCGCAGGCCAACGGCACCGGCGACTACCGGGTCCTGGCCGACGGCTCGCGGGGAGCCCCGCACGTGCAGATCGTGGCCACCCGCCCCGATTCCGGCATCCACAGCGCGCGGGATCTGGCCGGGAAGACCGTCAGCAGCAATGCCCCCAACGACATCCCGCTGCTCGCGCTCAAGGCCATCCTCCAGGCCGACGGTATCGACCCGAGCACGGTCAAGACGCCCATCGTGCACCACGCCGACACCCCGGCGGCCTTGGCCGGCAAGGAGGTCGACGCCGCGTTGCAGCTGGAGCCGTTCATCACGATCGCCCGCCGACAGGTCGGCACGGTCCCGGTCGTCGACCTCTACGGCCCTGGCCCCGCTAACGATCTCCCCATCGCCGGCTACTTCGCGCTCGACAAGTTCACGCAGCAGAACCGGGGCGCCGTCGCCGCGTTCCGGCGCGCGATCGAACGCGGGGCCGCCGACGCGCGCGATGTGGTTGCCGTGCAACAGATCCTGCCGACCTTCGTCGGGGGAGTGACACCGGACATTGCCAAGGAGGTCGCGATCCCGGTGTTTCCGACCTCGGTGTCACGGGAGCGCTTGCAGCGGGTCGCCGACCTGATGCTGGCGTACGGCCAACTCAAGGCGAAGCTGGACGTGGCGCGGCTAGTCCGCTGACCAGCAGCCGGACCAGGCGGCGTGCGTCGTAGCGGTCGTCCGATCCGATGCACAGGTTGCCGACCCCGCGCATCAGCTCGTACGCCGTGAGATCGCCCTGGATCTCGCCGGCCGCGGCGGCCGCGTCGAGCAGCGAGGTGCACACGGGCACGAGCCGGTCGAGGAAGTACTCGTGCAGCGGCCGGAAGTCGTCGGACTGCATCAGGCCGGCCAGACCGTGCTTGGTGACCAGGAAGTCGGCGAACAGGTCGATCCACCGGCCCAGCGCGACGAGCGGGGAGTCGGCGGCCAGCAGGCGCGGGCCCGCCTCGGCGCAGGCCTCGACCTGGTGCCGGTAGACGGCGATGATCAGCTCCGCGCGGGTGGGGAAGTGCCGGTAGATCGTGCCCATGCCGACGCCGGCCGCCGCCGCGATGTCGCGCACCGGCGCGTCCACCCCCGAGCGGACGAACACCTCCGCCGCCGCGTCGAGCAGCGCCTGCTGGTTGCGCCGGGCATCCGCGCGCTGGGTCACCGTGCCTCCTTGCTAAACGGAACATTGCTCCGTATCGTTAGCGGAGCAACGTTCCGTTTCCCTTAGTGTGCCACCTGGAGGCCAGTCATGCCTCGGTTCGGAATCATGACCGTTCCCATGCAGGCCGACTACGCCGACCTGCAACGCGTCTGGCGTGAGGCCGACGACGTGCCCGCCATCGAGCACGCCTGGCTGTTCGACCACCTCATGCCCATCGGCGGCGATCCCGACGGCCCCATCTTCGAGGGCTGGACCCTGCTGTCCGCCCTCGCCGCCCAGACCAGCCGGCTGCGCCTCGGCGTCATGGTCACCAGCAACCGCTTCCGCCCGCCGGCCGTGCTGGCCAAGATCGCCACCACCGTCGACCACGTCTCCGGCGGACGCCTCGACTTCGGCATCGGCGTCGGCTCGCGCCCCGACCATCCCCTGGCCCGGCGCGAATACGCCGCCCACGGCCTGCCCTTCCACGACTCCGCCCACGCCGTCGCCGCCCTCGACGAGGCCTGCACCGTAATTCGTCGCTTGTGGACAGAGGACGCGCCCTTCGACTTCGCGGGCGAGCACGTCTCCCTCACCGGCGCCTTCGGCAACCCCAAGCCCCTCCAACAACCCCATCCGCCGCTGCTCATCGGCGGCCGCTCGTCGGCCACCCTCCGCCTCGTCGCCAAGCACGCCGACCTGTGGAACATCCCCGGCGGCGACCTCCCCGACGCCGTCAGCCGCAGCGCGCTGCTCGACCGCTACTGCGCCGAGATCGGCCGCGACCCCGCCACCATCACCCGCTCCATCCACCTCGCCGTCTCCTACGACGACCCCGCCACCACCCGCGCGGCCATCAAGGAAGCCGTCGACGCCGGCTTCTCCCACCTCGTCCTCGGCCTCCCCGCCCCCTACCCCGACGGCGTCGCCCACTGGGTCGCCGAGGAGCTCATCGCCTAGGGTGCGGGCCATGGACGAACCGGTGATCGGCCCGGAATCCGAGGTGCCGCTGGAGGAACTGCTGGACCTCTATGGCGCGGTGGGCTGGACGGCGTACACGGGCCATCCGGAGGTGCTGCGGAAGGCCATAGAGGGGTCGTCGTACGTGGTGACGGCGCGGGTGGGGGACCGGCTGGTGGGGCTGGCCAGGGCGGTGTCGGACGATGCGACCATCTGCTACCTGCAAGACGTGCTGGTGCACCCGGAAGCGCAGCGAAAAGGCCTGGGTCGACAGCTGGTGGAGGCGGTGCTGGGGCGGTACCGGTCGGTGCGGCAGAAGGTGTTGCTGACGGACAATGAAAAAGCGCAGCGGGCCTTCTACGAAGCGCTGGGATACAAGGAGATCCGGGACTTCGGGGAAGGCACACTGCGCGCCTTCGTCAGGTTCGACTAGAGGGTGGCGCCGCGGCGGATGACGTAGGTGAAGCTCTCCCACTCGGAGCCGGACATGTCGTCGGGGACGGCGGCGACAACGTCGGAACCGCAGTGGGCGAACAACAAGCGCACCAAGGTGGGGTCCACGCCGAACATCTCCATGCCGCCGTCCTCACGGCCCTCGACGACCGGAGCGGCATCGGAAAGCGGCGCTGGGTCGGAAACCGCGGGCGCGGCGACCGGAACCGGGGCACCGGCAACGGAAACGGGGATCCGAACGGACGCGCCGCCCGCCTCGGCGAACCAGGAAACGGCCTCCTGCACGAGATCCAGCTCCAGTTCGTACGAACCGGGCTCGTCGGGGGCGGCGACGGGGACGTGCATCTCCACGGACTCGCCGGGAGCGATGTCGGACGGGATGTCGGTGCGGCCGTCATTCCACCGCACGGCCTCCTCGCCCCGCCGCCAGTGGTTGCCGAGACGGATGAGCTGCCCGGCCGGCCAGGCGACGGAGCTCAGGTTGGTGACCCGGGCCCGCACGACGGCGGTCTGCCCGGCGCCGAGGGCGGCGGGCACGTCGAGCGGCTCGATGCCGGCACGCATCGCGTCGAGCCCCAACGACGTGGGCTTGGCCGGCTGGGCCGGCATCTGGAGCACCAGCACACCGCCGGGCTTGGTCACCCGGTGCATCTCGACCAGGCACGCGAGCTGCACGGCCGGCGGCGAGTGCTGGATGGAGATGAGGCTGACCACGGAGTCGAAGGACTCGTCCTCGAACGGCAGCCGGTGCCCGTCGTAGGACGTGAACGAGACCCGGTCCGGGAAACGGTTGATCTTGTTGGCCTCGTCGACCATGGACTGCGCGATGTCCACGCCGACGACGGTGTCGACGTGGGCGGCCAGCCCGTTGCTGAGCCGGCCGGCGCCGCAGCCGAAGTCGAGGGCCCGCGCGCCGAGGGAGAGCCCGGCGGCCGCGGTGAGCTCGCGGACGTGCGCGATGGGCGCGGCGGCGGTGGCCAGGAACTCGTCGGTGTCCCAGCCGCCGTGCCGGCGGTCAGGGTCGGTGAGCACCGCCCACCGCGGGTCGACCCGCCCGAGCTTCTCCCACGTCGACTTCAGCCTGTCCAGTGCCATGCCGCTGATGGTATTTCGCCTCGTCCGAGGCATCGCGCCGGGGCCTAGGAGTGCCATCCCTTGTGGTGCAGGCGTTCGACGCCGTCCAGGAACAGGTCGATGCTGAACTCGAACTCGAACTGGTCGTCGCAGCCGGGTCCGACGACCGACCCCGGGTCGTGTGGGCGGCTGGTGGCGACGGCGACGATGTTGGGGAACTGCATGGCCATGAACCGGGCGACCTCGGGCGGGATCTCGGTCGCGGGCGTCGTGTCGTAGAGCTCCTGCGTGAAGCCGAAGACGCGGCTGCCCAACGCGTGCATGACGTGGTGGGTGAGGTCGACGGACAGGCCTCCGCTCAGGAAGATCCCGATGGTGGAATCCATGTAGGCCAACACGATCGGCGTCGGCGTGGTCTTGGACTCCATGGCCCGCCGGGCCCACGGGTGTCGCAACAGGACGGTCCGCGCCGACAGGATCCGCCGCCGCACGGCCGAGCGCCAGTCGAGGCCGTCGACCGGCGCCTCGATCTCCAGCACGACGGCGTCGATCATGCCGTCGAGCAGCTCGTCCTTGTTGGCCACGTGCTTGTACAGCGCCATCGGCACCACGCCGAGCCGCTGGGCCAGGCCCCGCATGCTGACGGCGTCGGCCCCCTCGGCGTCGGCCAGCGCCACCGCCGCGGCGAGCACCCGGTCCCGATTGAGCTGTTCCCGGCGAGCCGGCATGCGCTTCTCCCGAACGGACGGCTTGACAGGTGTACAGCGTACACCTACCGTTCCGGACATTGAGGTGTACGCCGTACACCTGGAGGGGAGACTCATGAGATCCACCGGCGCGCTGTACCTGGTCACGCACGTGACGTCCATAGCCGCGGTGATCCTGTACGGCCGGCTGCTGACCGATCCGTCCAGCGGAACGAACCCGAACGTGCAGGTCGGGGCGTTGCTGGAGATCATCCTGGCGCTGGCCGTCATCGGCACCGCCGTCGCGCTGTACCCGTTCGTCAAACGGCACGGCCAGGCCATCGCCCTCGGTTACATCGGCCTGCGCACGCTGGAGGCGGCGGTCATCGCCGTGGGCGTGCTCCCGCTGCTGGCCCTGCCGTCCGCCGACGCGGCCACGCTGGTCACGCTGCACAACGGGACGTTCCTGCTCGGCCCCGGCTTCGTCTGCGGCACGAACACCGTGCTCGCGGCCTTCCTCGTGCTCAAGGCCGGTCTGGCGCCGAAGATCGTGCCGGTCCTGGGCCTGGTCGGCGGCCCGCTGCTGTTCCTGGTCAGCGCCGCCCAGCTGCTCGGCGTGGTCGCCCAGTTCTCCGTCGCCGCCGCCGTCCCGGCGATCCCGGTCCTCGCCTGGGAGCTCGGCCTGGCCCTCTCGCTGATCGTTCGGGGAAACTCCCGTGAACGTGTCGCCGCGCACGTTCTCCCGACGCCCGCACACGGCTAAGATTGGTCTGAACCACTGGACCGAGTCGTCGGGGGCCTCAAGATGGAGATCGTGATCGTGCCGGACGCGCCGGCGCAGGGCGACCTGGCCGCGGGCGCCATCGCCGACCTGGTCGGCCGCAAGCCCGACGCGCTGATCGGCGTCGCCACCGGCTCCACCCCGCTGCCCGTCTACGAGGCCCTCCAGCGCCGCCGTGAGCAGGGCCTGAACCTCGACCGCGCCCGGATCTGCCAGCTCGACGAGTACGTCGGCCTGCCCACCGGCCACCCCGAGTCCTACCGCGAGGTCGTCCGCCGCGAGGTCCTCGACCGCCTCGGCATCTCCGACGACCGGTTCATGGGACCGGACGGCTCCGCCGCCGACGTGGTCAGGGCCTGCGCCGACTACGAGCGGACCCTCGCCGCGGCCGGCGGCGTCGACCTCCAGCTGCTCGGCATCGGCACCGACGGCCACATCGGCTTCAACGAGCCCATCTCGTCCTTCGGCTCGCGGACCCGGGTCAAGACCCTGACCAAGCAGACGCGGGTCGACAACGCCCGCTTCTTCGCCGGCCTCGACGAGGTGCCGCAGCACGTGCTCACCCAGGGCATCGGCACGATCATGGAGGCCCGGCACCTCATCCTGCTGGCCACCGGCGAGTCCAAGGCCGAGGCCGTCGCCCTCGCCGTCGAGGGCCCGCTGGCCGCCATCGTGCCGGCCTCGGTGCTCCAGCTCCACCCGCACGCCACCGTCATCCTCGACGAGGCCGCCGCCGGCCAGCTCAAACTGGCCGACTACTACCGCTCCACCTACGCCACCAAGCCCGCCTGGCAGGGCCTCTGATTTTCGCTACGTGAGTGGCTTGCTTCGCATCCACGGCCACCTGAGCCACTCACGTAGCCGGAACGGGACTAGGTGATGGGTGTCGCGGCGCCACTTACGGTCACACGGGGGTCGGCCGGGTCGAGGTCGACGGTGAGCAGGCTGGGGCGGCCCATGTCCTCGCCCTGGCGCAGGGTCAGCCGCACGGGTTCGGTGACCCGGCCGGTGGCCAGCAGGTAGCCGCCGAAGGCCGCGGCGGCGGAGCCGGTGGCGGGGTCCTCGACGACGCCGCCGACGGGGAACGGGTTGCGGGAGTGCCAGACGGTGTCGCTCTCGGGCCACAGCAGCTGCACGGTGGTCCAGCCGAAGCGGGTCATGATCGTGGTCAGGCGGTCGAAGTCGTAGCTGAGCGACGCCAGCCGGGCCCGCGAGGCGAGCACCAGGACCAAGTGGTGGTTGCCGGAGAAGGCGACATGGGGCACGTGCTGGCTGGACAGGTCGGCGGTGGACCAGCGCAGCGCGACGAGGGCGTCGGCGATCTCCTCGGGGGTGGCCTCGCGGGACGAGGTGGGCACGCTGGTCAGGCTGGCCCGGGTGAGGCCGTCGTCGCCGAGCGTGGTGGTGACGGGGATCTCGCCGGCCTGGGTGTGGAACAGCAGCGGCCCGTGACCGTCGCGTTCGGCCAGGGCGACGGCGGTGGCGATGGTGGCGTGCCCGCAGAAGGCGACCTCGGCCAGCGGGCTGAAGTAGCGCACCCGGTAGCCGTCCTCGGCCCTGGTGACGAAGGCGGTCTCGGAGTAGCCCACTTCGGCGGCGATCTTCTGCTGGTCGGCCTCGTCCAGCCCGGTGGCGTCCAGCACGACGCCGGCGGGGTTGCCGCCGTCGGGCGTGGTGGTGAACGCCGCGTAACGCAGCACGTCGGTGGTCATGCCGGCCATTGTTCCTCACCTAGACCAATCGGGTTCGTCAATGGGGCCCCGGCCTGCGCCAACCAGGTGAGGGCGACCACACCGAGGGGCAGACATGTGGTGCCCGCTCATCGATTCGGGTAGCGCCGCGCGACCTCACGATCGATAGTCGACATGGGAGGACGAGCGGGGAAGGGGTGATCGCCGGTGGCCGGTGTGATCACCCGGGCCGCGGCCCTGCCGCGCGCGCCGATCCGGCTGTGGCGGCTGGCCCGCAAGCTGGTCCGCTCCACGCCTGGACGGCTGGTCGGCATGGCCGCCGGCCTGGTCGTGCTGGCGATCATCGTCGGCGTGGTGACCTGGTCCGGCGTGCAGGCCAAGGGCGACGACGTGCAGGACCTGGCCACCAGCGCGGAGCCGCTGAGCGTGGCCGCGCAGGACATCTACCGCGCCCTCCAGGACGCCGACGCCACGGCGTCGAGTGCCTTCCTCGCCGGCGGCATCGAGCCGGCGGCGACCCGTCAGCAGTACCTGGCCGACATCGCCCAGGCGACCTCGGCCCTGACGCTGGAGGCCGGCACCCAGGCCGCCCCGGGCGCGCTGGAGACGCTGTCCAGCCAGCTGCCGATCTACGCGGGGCTGGTGGAGACGGCGCGGGCCAACAACCGTCAGGGCTTCCCGGTCGGCGCGGCCTACCTGCGTGAGGCGTCCGGCCTGATGCGGGCCAAGCTGCTGCCGGCCGCCGAGCAGCTGTACCGAGCCGAGAACGCCCGCTTCACGCAGGAGCAGGACGCGGCGACCTCGTTCCCGATCGGCCAGATCGTGCTGCTGCTGATCACCGTCGGCCTGCTGTTCGCGGCCCAGTGGTATCTGGTCGGCGCGACCAACCGCCTGGTCAACACCGGCCTGGTGGTGGCCAGCACGGCCGCGGTGATCGGACTGCTGTGGACGGCCGCGGCGATGACGGCCGTGACGTTGCACCTGGACAGTGCCAGAAAGGACGGTTCCGACCAGGTCGCCGTGCTGGTGCAGGCCCGGTTCGCGGCCGTGCAGGCCCGGGCCGACGAGACGCTGACGCTGGTCGTCCGCGGCAACGGCCAGAGCTACCAGACCGACTACCTCACGGCGGCCAACCGGCTCGGCGGCCGCGACGGCTCGCAGGGCCTGCTCGGGCAGGCCAGGGCGATGGCCACCGACCCGTCCGTCCAGACGGCACTGGACGACGCGATCCGCGCCCAGCAGGCCTGGATGACGGTGCACCGCCGGATTCGCGACGCCGACGACGCCGGCCAGTACAACCAGGCCGTGCAGTCCAGCATCGGCGCCAGCGCGAGCAGCAGCGGCACCCTGTTCGCGGATCTCGACCGCAACCTCGTGTCCGCATTGGACACCGCGCGCACGGCGTTCAACCGGCAGGCCTCGGCCGCCGATTCGGCGCTGATCCTGCTGCGGCCCGGACTGATCGTCATCGCGGTCCTGATCGGCGTAGCCTCGGGGTGGGGAATCTGGCAGCGGTTCAGGGAGTACTGGTGAGGGCGGCGGTTGCGGTGACCGCGCTGGCGATGGTGCTGGCGGGGTGCGGCTCGGCCGTGCCCGCGCAGCCCGTGGACAGCTCCTCCTCGGTCACCATGCCCGAGCCGCCGGGCGTCGCCGGCTCGCCCGCGCCGACCACCGGCGCCAACGGCCCGGACACCACATGCGACGCCACGGCCAGCCTCCGGCCCAGCGGTCCGTTGCCGCCGCCCGGGCAGATGCCGGACGGCTCGACCATGGCCCGCATCGTGCAGCGTGGGCGGCTGATCGCCGGCGTGGACCAGAACACGTTCCCGATGGGCTTCCGCGACCCGATCACCGGCCAGGTCGAGGGCTTCGACGTGGACATGCTGCACGCCGTGTCGGACGCCCTGTTCGGTGACCCGGACCGGATCCAGTTCAAGGCGATCACCTCCGCCGACCGGATCCCGGTGCTGCAACAGGGACAGGTCGACATCGTGGCCCGCACGTTCACCATCGACTGCGCGCGGGCCGCCCAGGTCGGCTTCTCGTCGGTGTACTTCTCGGCCGGGCAACGGGTTCTGGTCGACGCGAACTCGACCGTGCAGGACATCGGCGGCATGGCCGGCAAGAAAGTGTGCGCCACCAAGGGATCCACCTCGCTGGACGCGCTGACCAAGGTGGCCTCCAAGCCGCAGCTGGTGTCGGTGGACAACTGGACGGACTGTTTGGTCCTCATGCAACAGGGCCAGGTCGACGCGACCTCCACCGACGACACGATCCTGGCCGGGCTGGCCGCGCAGGACCCGTACACCAAGGTGGTCGGGCCGCGGTTCGCCGACGAGCCGTACGGGCTGGCCGTGCCCAAGACCGACACCGACTTCGTCCGCTTCATCAACGCGGTGCTGGAGAAGATCCGCGCGGACGGCACCTGGACCAACGACTACAAGCACTGGCTGGGCGATCGGCTCGGGCCGGTGCCCGCGCCGCCGACCCCGCGATACCTGGACTGACGATGGCGACCGAGCAGTGGGAACCCGCCGCGACCGGCCTCGCGCCGACCGGGCACACCGACTCGCACTGGCGGCCGTCCAGCCAGGGCTCCAGACCGCTGACCGGGCCGTCGCTCGGCCGCGGCGGCCTGGGCGCCGGCCTGGTCGAGGTGCCGCGCGTGCCCTACCGGGACCCGTCGACCGCCGTGCTGGACGAGCCGATGGTGGCCGAGAACAAGCGGTTCTGCTCGCACTGCGCGTCCCGCGTCGGTCGCGGCGGCAACGGGGCGGCGGGGGAGACCGTCGGCGTGTGCCCGCGCTGCGGCACGCCGTTCTCGTTCGTGCCGAAGCTGACGCCGGGCGAGGTGCTCGGCGGGCAGTACGAGGTGCTGGGCTGCCTCGCGTACGGCGGCCTCGGCTGGATCTACCTGGCCCGCGACCACAACGTGAACGACCGCTGGGTGGTGCTCAAGGGCCTGATCGACACCGGCGACCCGGCCGCGATGGCCGCCGCCGTGGCCGAGCGTCGGTTCCTGGCCGAGGTCGAGCACCCGAACATCGTCAAGATCTACAACTTCGTGCAGCACCCGGACCCCGACACCGGCACGATGGTCGGCTACATCGTGATGGAGTACGTCGGCGGCGACTCGCTGCGGGAGCTGGCCTACAAGCGCCGCCGGCCGGACCGGCGGATCGAGCCGATGCCGCTGCCCCAGGTGATCGCGTACGGGCTGGAGATCCTGCCCGCGCTGGGTTATCTGCACGGTGTCGGCCTGCTGTACTGCGATCTCAAGCCGGACAACGTGATCCAGACCGACGAGCAGCTCAAGCTGCTGGATCTGGGCGCCGTGCGGCGGATGGACGACTACGAGAGCCCGCTGTTCTTCACCGCCGGCTACAGCGCGCCGGAGCTGGGCCGGCGCGGGCCGTCGATCGCGTCCGACCTGTACACGGTCGGGCGGATGATGGCCGTGCTCAGCTTCGAGTTCCCGGAGTACCGCAGCACCCGCAAGCACAGCCTGCCCGGGCCGGACGAGGTGCCGCTGTTCGAGATCTTCGAGTCCTACCACCGGTTTCTGGCCCGTGCCACGCACGAGAAGCCCGAGCAGCGCTTCCATTCGGCCGAGGACATGGCCGAGCAGCTGGTCGGCGTGCTGCGGGAGGTCGTGGCCATCGGCGGCGAGCAGCCGCCGCCCCGGCTGTCGCACATGTTCAGCCCCGAGCGCCGTCCTTTCGGGCCACGGGACGAGCTGTTGGCGCCCGAGCCCCACGAGGTCGCCGTCGCGCTGCCCGTGCCGCAGGTCAACGCCGGCGACCCGGCCGCCGGTTTCCTCGCCACCGTGACCGGCGTCGATCCGAAGGCCATGTTGCAGAGCCTGGACAACGCCCCCATGGTCACGCCTGAAGTCCTGTTGCGGCGGGCCCGCGCGTACATCGATCTGGAGGACCTGCCGTCGGCAGTTGCCGCTTTGGATGAGGCGGCCGAGGACGTGCCGGGGGACTGGCGGGTCAGCTGGTACCGGGGCCTGGTGGCGATCGCCCAGTCCAAGCCGAAGGAGGCCAAGGTCGCCTTCAACGCCGTGTACGACCGGCTGCCCGGCGAGCCCGCCGCCAAGCTGGCCCTGGCCGTCAGCGCCGAGCTCTGCGGTGATCATGGCGCTGCCGCGCGGTATTACGAGCTGGTGTGGCGCACGGATCACGGCTACGTCAGCGCCGCCTTCGGTCTGGCCCGGACCCGGCTGGCCCAGGGGCATCGGTCGTGGGCCGTGGAGATCCTCGACACCGTGCCCGACAGCTCCAGCCAGTACCTGTCCGCGCAGATCGGCGCCCTGAAGGTCCGCATCCGGGACCGCCGCCCCGCCGAGCTCACCGTCGCCGACCTGCTGGAGTCCGGCAAGCGCCTCGACCACCTCCTGCTGGACGTGCAGAAGCGGGTCAAGCTCACCGCCGACGTCCTCGGCGCCGCCTTCGACTGGGTCCTGGCCGGCAAGCCCGGCGGCGACAACGGCGTCACCACGGTGTTAGGGGCGGAGCTGACCGAGCGGGGCCTGCGCTTCGGGCTGGAGGACTGCTACCGCACCTTGGCCCGCCTGGCCAGCACCGTCACGGAACGCGTGGCCCTGGTCGACCGCGCCAACGCCGTCCGCCCCCGCACCCTGCGCTAGCTGCTGCCACATGCGCTTCCCATTTGCGCTCTGGTGCCACATAGGAAGCGCATGTGGCGACATCGGGGGTGCCGGCGGCGACATCAGGGGGCGCCGGCGACGAGCATGGGGATGATCAGGGCGATCAGCACGGTGAAGACCCACATGGCGGGGGCGGCGCCGCGGATCTGGTCGCGGCGGGCGACAGTGCGTTCGGCGGCGGCCTTGCTGCGGGTCTGCCACCAGGGGTTGGCACGGCGTTCGAGGCGGTGGTAGACGGCCCCGAGCGCGGCGCCGTAGGCCAGATGCCCGACCAGGGAAGGGAATCCGGCGGCGATGCCGGCGGCGCTCCAGTCGACGGGGGTGCCGGTGAACAGGGGCAGCAGGGTCAAATCGCCCAGGGTCCACCAGAAGAAGCCGTACGACAGGCCCCAGCCGATGCCGGAGGTCAGGTCGAAACTGCGGCGGCGGAACAGCACGGCGTAGGAGATGCCGAGGATCTGGGCGATCACCATGTGCACGACGAAGCCGGCGACGGCCGAGTGCGAGCCGATCATCTGCGCCACCAGGGGGAATTCCCCGACGGCGGCCATCACGACGGTGAACACGAGCCCGCCGGCGATGCCGGCCAGCGCGCCGTAGCCCAGCGCCCGCAGGCCCCGCTGGCCGGCGGCCTCGGTGCGCACCAGCCGGATGTCGTCGGTGAACAGGACCGTGGACAGTAGGCCGAGCCACGTGTACAGCACGGCGGTTCCGGCCCCCAGCAACACATACGCCGGCATCAGGTGCGCGTCCGCGGCGGCGGCTTTCTGCGACCAGTCCAGGGTTACGTTGAACAGCAACGGTTCCACGGTCAGCGCGGCGAACACCCACCAGGCAAAGCCATATACCGTGCCCCGAACGAGCGCTGGACCGGTGCTTTCCGGCGAGGCGATCAGCGCATAGCCCGCGCCGGCCAGCAGCCCCTCCCACGGCAACCCCAGCAGGAGCCCCAGAACCAGACCGGCGATCAGTCCACGAAGGATGGACGAACGGGAAGGACGCTGCCACAACGGATCCGTGTCCTGCTGTAGCACAACGAACGCGATGCCGGTGACGGCCCCGTACAGCAGGTGCCCCATCAGGCTCGGCAGCAATGCCTGTGCGCTGGTCAGATCCCAGGCCACGGGCTGGCCCAGGAACAGCGGCAGCAGGGTCTGGGGCCCGAGGAACCACCAGAAGGCCCCGTAGATCAGGCCCCAGAACACGGTTTCGCCGGCCCGGGCCCGCTGTCGTGAGACCAGCAGCCCGAAGCCAGCGCCGAGAACGGTGGCGATCACCATGTGCACGGCCAGGCCGGCGACCACGTTGTCGGTGTGCACGATCGAGGCCACGGTGGCCAGCTGCCCCTGGATCGCCATGGTGGCGCCGAAAGCGGCGCCACCGGCCAAGCCGGCCAGCGCCCCGGAAACGGCGGCGTCGCGGGCCTTCATCACGTCGGTCACCGGGCCCTCACCTTCGACTTGCGCGGCGTCGCCGACGTGACCACGATGTCCCGCGGGAACACCAGGTCCAGGGTCCAGTCGAACAGGACCCGGAGCCGCTTCTCGACGCCGGGCAGCTTGGACAGGTAGATCCCCCGCCACAGCAACCACGCCACCAGCCCGGCGAAGCGGCGGCCGCGGATCTCGGCGGCGGCGGTCCGATGACCCAGGGCGACCAGCACGCCGATGGTGTGGAAGCGGAACTCCACCGGGGTTCGCCCGGCCACCACGGCCGCGATGTTGTCGGCGACGGCCTTGCCCTGACGCAGCGCGTGCTGGGCGGTGGGCGGGTGGAAACCGCCGTCCACCATGGGGATTCGCGCGCAGTCGCCGACGGCCCAGACGTTGTCCATGCCCTCGGCCCGAAGCGCGGTGTCGGTGGTGAGGGCCCCGACCAACGACGCCGGTTTGTTGCCGGCGGTCCACACGAACGTCCGGGTGGCGATGAGCTCGTCGTTCTCCAACCGGACCAGGTCCTCGGCGGCCTCGGTGACCCGCAGCTTCAACCGATGCTCGATCCCGCGCGCCGCAAGGCGTTCCATCGAGTACGCGGCGAGCTCCGGGCCCAGCTCGGGCAGGATGCGGTCGCCGGCGTGCACCAGCACGAACCGGGGTTCCTCGGGCGCGATGCCCGGGTAGTAGTGGGAAACGCCGTGCACGAGGTCGAACAGCTCGGCGATCGTCTCGGTGCCGGCGAAACCGGCCCCCGCCACGACAAAGGTCAGCAGCTCACGCCGGGTGCGCGGATCGGTCTCCCGGTCGGCGGCCTCCAGCAGCCGCAGCACGTGGTTGCGCAGGGCGACGGCGTCGGCCAGATTCTTCAACGGGAACGAGTGCTCGGCGATGCCCGGCAGCCCGAAGGTGTGCGGCACCGAGCCGACGGCCAGCACGAGATGGTCGTATCCAAGGACTTCCCCCGATTCCAGCACGACTTCCCGAACGACCGAATCGACACGATCGACGCGGCCGTAGAGAAACGTGGTGTGCGCGGCGGCGGAACGGATCGGGGCGCTGATGTGCGCCGGTTCCAGGGCCCCGGAAGCGACCTCGGCCAGCATCGGCGTGAACAACAGGAAGTTGGAGTCGCTGACGAGAGTGACATCGAGCTTGGCCCCGCGCAGCACCAGCCGCTCGAACCGTTGCGCGGCGGCGACTCCGGCGAATCCGCCGCCGACCACGACAACCTTGGTCCGTTCCGACGGCGCCCGCCTGACCCGTTCCTTCATCGTCCAGACACCGACCACACAATGCAGCAGCAGCCCGGTTATCGCGCCGTGCAACACATTCCCGACCAGTTCCGGATATGTCTTCGCCGCGGCCACCGCCGACCAGGTCGGCAGCACGCCGTGCAGCAGCGGCTCCAGCGTCAGCGAGAACGCCAGCCACCCCAGCGCGCCCAGCAGCACGCCGGCCGACGCCGTCATGGCCAGGCCCTGCCGCGTGCCACGGGCGACCGCCCCCAGCGCCACGCCGATGACCAGCGCATACGCCGCGAACGCGAGCCAGCCGGGGAACGCGGTGACCATGTGCTGGGTCGCCATCAGCACCCCGACCGGCAGCGCCGCCGCCAGCCCGGCGACGGCGCCCCACCCCAGTTGCTCCATCAGGTCTGCGGAGCCGTCTGCGGAGCCGTCCTGGGCGAGCCGATGGCCACCAGCCCGACGGCCCCACCGAGCAGCAGCGACACGGTGGACAGGTCGCCGCCCAGCGTGTTCTGGCCGCCGATGACCAGCTCCAGCAGCTGGAACACGGCCGCGGCCAGCAGCCCGAAGCCGGCGATCAGCACCAGCGACCGGCGTTCGTGCCAGCCGCCGGTGATCGCGGCCGCGGCCAGCGCGAGCACCACGAGATAACCGGGGACGCCGAGGCCGATCATGTGCCACGGCAGGCCCTGGGGGATCGCCAGCAGCGTGGCCAGGGCGAGGCCGACGCCGATTCCGACGGCGAGTTTCATGGGCACTCCTTGAGTTACGCCGAAGAGGGTCGGTCAGTTCAGGACGCGAGCAGCAGGAACCGGGCGTTCCGGGCGGCCCAGCGGGGACGCAGCACGGCGTCCACACCGCCGAATCGTCCGGCGGCGGTGGCCAGCACGGCGAAATGCGCGACGAACATCAGCGCATAGGACCAGAACCATTCGCCGGGCACGTACAAAGCCGACAATGTGATGACCAGCGTCTGGCCGATGCCGACGACGGCCCAGAACCGGGTGGCGAGCCCGACGACGAGAAAGGCCCCGAGCAGGATCTCCACGGCCAGCGCGAGCGCCCCGAACAACGGGAAACCGGGCAGCACGACGTGCTGGACCAGCCAGGAGAACGGCGGGAACACCGGGTGGTCGACGGCGTCCTGGGTCCACATCCGCAAACCGCCGTAGTTCGGCGGCTGCGGCGACTTCCATGAGACGTTCTGCACCCACAGCATTCCGGTGATCACCCGCACGGCGGTGATGAGCCCGCGGGAGAGCCGTGTCGAGGACTGAACCTCATGTGCCACCGATATCGCCATGGAGAAATTCCACAGCGGATCGGCGGCCCTCACAAGACAATCGGTGCTTACGAACCGCGAACGGCCTTGGTCAGCAATTCGTAAGAACGGAGGCGGTCGTTGTGGTCGTGCACCATGGTGGTGACCATCAGCTCGTCGGCCTCGGTCTTCTCCAGCAGCTCCGCGACGCCCCTGGCTACCGTCTCCGGCCCGCCGATGATCATCGACCGGGCCCGGTCCTCGATGAACAGCCGCTCCAGGTCGGTGTACGGATAGGCGGCGGCCTCCTCGGACGACGGGAACAGCCCCGGCCGGCCGCTGCGCAGCCGCAGGAACGACAGCCCGCTCGGCCCGGCGATGTAGCGCGCGTGCTCGTCGTCATCGGCCGCCACAACGGCCGCTGCCACCATCGCGTAAGGCTTGTCCAGCACCGCCGACGGCCGGAACGACTCGCGGTACAGGGCCAGCGCCGGCAGCGTGTTCTCGGCGCTGAAGTGGTGCGCGAAGGCGAACGGAATGCCCATCAGCCCGGCCACCTGGGCGCTGTAGCCGGACGACCCCAGCAGCCACAGCGGCGGCTTGTTGCCCGGCGCGTTGACGGCGATGACCTTCTGGTCCGGCGCCGGCTCCTCGAAGTACCGCAGCAACTCGGCCAGCTGCTGCGGGAAGTCGTCCGCCGACAGCGGGGCCGTGCTCCGGCGCAGCGCCTGTGCCGTCACGCCGTCCGTGCCCGGCGCGCGCCCGATGCCCAGGTCGATGCGGCCCGGGTGGAACGCCTCCAGCGTGCCGAACTGCTCGGCCACCACCAGCGGCGGGTGGTTCGGCAGCATCACGCCGCCCGAGCCGACGCGGATCCGCTCCGTCGCCGCCGCCACGTGCCCGATCAGCACCGCCGGCGCCGAGCTCGCGATGCCCGGCATGTTGTGGTGCTCGGCCAGCCAGTACCGGTGATAGCCCAGCCGCTCCGCGTGCCGCGCGAGGTCCAGGGTGTTCTGCAGCGCCTGCGCGCTGGTCGAGCCCTGCGAAACCGGGGCGAGGTCGAGCACGGACAGGGGCACTTCACTGGCGTCGGTCACGTGTCAACACAACGCTCGTACTACTTGGCGGAATTCCCACACGGTGAAAGTCGCATTCTGCTCTAATCCGGCAGTGTCCATCACA
The DNA here is from genome assembly GCF_040682195.1 of Kutzneria sp. NPDC051319. NCBI lineage: Bacteria > Bacillati > Actinomycetota > Actinomycetes > Pseudonocardiales > Pseudonocardiaceae > Kutzneria > Kutzneria sp. NPDC051319. The sequence continues at coordinate 63,507 of NZ_JBFBAM010000048.1, forward strand.
CGCTGGGCCGTCGCGGCCCTACTGACCGTCACGTTCGGGGCCGTGCCGGCACTGGCGCACGCGGCCCCGTCCAGCAGCCCGACACCGCCGGGCACGAGCAGACCTCACTCCGCCTTACCCAGCCAGCAGTCGCTGGCCGGCAAGTTCGTGCCGGTCGCGCCCAAGCGCCTGCTGGACACCCGGGACGGCACCGGCGCGCACGGCCGCGTCGCGCCGCTGGGCCCGGGATCCTCGCTGCCGCTGGACGTCAGCGACATCACCGGCAATCCGTCGGTCAGCGCGACCGCTGTGGTGCTGAACGTGACCGTCACCAACGCCACCCAGGACAGCTTCGTCTCGGTGTCCGCAAGCAACTTCGTGCCGTCGGTCTCCAGCATCAACTTCCGCGCCGGGCAGACGGTGCCGAACCTGGTCACCGCGCCGTTGTACGGCGACGTCAACACGGTGTTCCTGTTCAACCACGCCGGCACGGCCGACGTGATCGCCGACATCTTCGGCTACTACACGACCGACCGGCCCGGCGGCAGCCTGACCACGGTGGCGCCGACCCGGATCCTGGACACCCGGGACGGCATCGGTGCGGTCGGCCCCGGCGCCACGCTGCCGCTACAGGTGACCGGGCGCAACTCGGTGCCGGCCACCGGGGTCACCGCGGTCCAGCTGAACGTCACGGTCACCGGCCCGACCGCGTCGAGCTTCCTGTCGGTGTTCCCCAGCGGCGGCGCTCCGCCCAACGTGTCGAACCTGAACTTCACCGCCGGGCAGACGGTGGCCAACGCGGTGATCGTGCCGCTCGGCCCGGACGGCAGGATCAACTTCTTCAACCTGGCCGGCCGGGTGGACGTGGTGGCCGACATCTCCGGCTACTTCACCGCCAACACCCCCGGCACGCTCGCCCACGGCGGCGTCTACGAGACGCTGGCCACGCCGACCCGGGTGCTGGACACCCGGTCCGACGGCGGCCCAGTCGCCGCGGGGCAGTCGCGGGCGCTGACCGTCAGCGGGCTGCACTCCATGGACCAGGGCAAGCCGACCGCCGTGGTGCTCAACCTGACGGTTGCCAGCCCGACCGCCGACGGCTTCGTCACCGCCTACCCCAACGGCTCGGCGACGCCCAATGCCTCCAACGTCAACTTCATGGCCGGGCAGACGCTGTCCAACCTGGTCGTGGTGCCGGTCGGCCCGGACGGCAAGGTCGCCTTCTACAACCGGTTCGGCCGCACCGACCTCGTGGTCGACATGTTCGGCTACTTCCAGGCCGGCCCGGACCTGGGCATCGAGTCCCTGGCCTTCGCCCAGTCCACAGTGGACGCCACCAACGGCAGCGCCGCGGTCGACCTGACCTGGACCGTCACCGACAGCAACACGAACGTCAACGTGCTGGCCGGCGACCTCGTGTTGCGGCGGAAGGGCAGCCAGCCCGACACTTACCTGGGCCAGTCGGTCACCGAGTCGTTCTCGCCCGGTGGCTGCTGCGGCAGCGCCACCTTCGTCTCCGGCGACGCGCACCGGTCCACCTACACCTACCGCCTGTACGTGCCGCCGGTCTCCGACTCCGCCACCACGCACTGGGTGGTCTCGGAGTTCGCCCTCACCGACGACCTGGGCAACCACCTGCTGGCCGTCGGAAGCGACCTCGACGGCTATCCCGGCGCCGTGCTGACCGCGACCACCGTCGCCGGCAGCAAGGGCCCGACCTACCAGACCCTCGAGTTCGGCACGGTCTTCGACAAGCCATACCTGTACTCCGGGGTCACCAACACGGCCGTGTACCACATCGACCCTCAGGACCAGGCCGAGGACTTCTGGCGGGGATCGATCACCGTCAGCGGGCCGGGCGGCGCGTCGTTCACCAAGAGCTTCGCCCAGGCCCAGGTGAACGGGCAGCACCTGGACAGTCCGTGCCAGGACTTCCACAACGAGGACAGCTGCGCCGTGTCGGTGGTGTTCCCGAAGGGCTCGGCCCCCGGCCGGTGGGTGGTGTCCAAGGTCGTGCTGACCAGCAACGCCGGCACCACCGCCGTCTACGACAACCTCGCCGCGGCCCCGATCACCGTGACGGACAACATCGCCCTCAACGCCTCCGGGTTCCGCGTCACGCCTGACGTGGTCGACAACTGGCGGTCGGCGGTGGACGTCTCGTTGACGATGCGGGCCAACCGGTCGGAGGTCAGCACGATCACCGTGGACGCGGACTGCGGCGTGCTGTCGAGCACGCCGACCGCCAACCCCGACGGCAGCTACACCATCCCGCTGCGGATCTACCAGGGCAGCAGTTCCTGCACCATCAGCGGCATCGCGCTCGCCGACGCCGCCGGGAACGTCGCCCTCTACGGCAAACGCTATCTCGGCACGCCCGATCCCGGCCTGGTCGTCAACCGGATCCCCGACACCACGCCGCCGTCGGTGAGCTCGGTGTCGGTCAGCCCCGCGACGATCCCGGCCAGCCAGCAGTCCAGCGCCCGCTTTTTCGTCACGGTCCACGCCGCCATCGGCCTGACCGCGATCAACGGCTACAGCGAGGCCGTGTACGACGCCGCCGGCAAGGTCGTCGGCCAGTCCGTGGGCGGCGTCGGCCAGGCCGCTGACGGCACCGTGAAGTTCGAGGCCTACCTGAGCAACCCGGTGCCGCCCGGCGTCTACACGATCGGTTTCTCGCTGTCCGACGACGGCCGCCTGACCACGGCCTACGGTCCGCCCAATGGCAAGCCGATGCCCGGCGGCCCGCTGACGATCACGGTGACCGAGGGCTAACCCGTGTGGTGGTGATGGTCGGCGTGCCCGTCGGAATCGGGTGCGCCGCCCATCATCTTCAGCATGTCCCGGCCGCCGGAGCGGAAGAAGCGCAGCACCAGGGCCAGGCCGAGCAGGATGAACACGATGTTGAGCCACGTGGTGTAGTTCCACGAGATGCCGGCCTCGACGATACGGGTGGCGCGGTCGGTGGGGGTGAGGCCGGTGACGCCGAACAGGAGCTCGACCAGGTAGCCGGCGCCGACGGCGGCGGCGTAGAAGGCGCCGAAGACGAGCAGGGCCATCCGCGTGCCGTAGTACTTCCGGTAGATGTTGAGGATCGGCAGGATCATCAGGTCGGCGAAGACGAAGGCGACGACGCCGCCGAAGCTGATGCCGCCGGACCACAGCACGGCGGCCAGCGGCACGTTGCCGATGGAGCAGACGAAGCTGAGGATGGCCACGACCGGGCCGACGATCGGCCCCCAGATCGCGCTCAGCACGGGATGGTCGGCGAGGAAGAAGCCCTGCCAGAAGGCGTCGGGCACCCAGGCGGCGACCGCGCCGGCGATCAGCAGGCCGATGACCAGGTCCCGGAGGATGGCCGCCCACTCCATCACGAACACGTGCGACACGGCGGTGAAACCCGCACGGGACAACAACTTCTGACCGTTCAGGGACATGTCCATGGCGGCATGGCCCTCCATCGAGCCGGCGATGCCCTTGTCCGCCTGAGCGCGCGCCGCGGTGACCAGCTGCGAACGCAGGAACAGCCGGAACAGCAAGGCGACCAGCACGATCATGATGGGCCCGCCGACGAACTCGGCCACGGTGAACTGCCAGCCCAGCAGCAGCGCGAGGATCACGCCCAGCTCGACCACCAGGTTGGTGGAGGCGATCTCGAAGGCCATCGCCGCGGTGAAGTTCGCGCCCTTGCGGAACAGGGCCCGGGCCAGCGCGACCGCCGCGTACGAACACGAGGAGGACGCCGCGCCGAGGCCGGCGGCGATGGTCAGCGACCGGGGCGAGTCGCTGCCGATCAGTCTGACCACTGTGGACCGTCGCACCACCGCCTGCACCACGGCCGACAGGGCGAAACCCAGGATCAGCGCCCAGAGGATCTCCCACGTCATCGATCCGGCCATGGCCAACGCGTCCACGATGAACATGGTCGGAGCATACCCCCTGGGGGTAATTTCGCCAGAGGCGTGACCCTAAGGTGGGTTCATGAACGATCCAGTGCTGCTGATCACCGGCGCCTCCAGCGGACTCGGCGCCGCCACCGCGGTCGCCGCCGCGCGGGCGGGCTACCGCCTGGTCCTGACCGCCCGCCGCGCCGACCGGCTCCAGGCGTTCGCCGCCGACCTCGGCCCGGCCGACCGGGTGCTCACGCTGCCCTGCGACGTCGGCGACTGGGGGCAGATCAGCGGGGTCGTGGACCGGGTCGAGGAGACGTTCGGCCGCCTGGACGCCGTGTTCGCCAACGCCGGCAGCAGCGTCGGCACCTCGTTCCTCGGCCGCTCCGGCGAGGATCCCGAGCTGTGGCGGGAAATGGTCGTCACCAACGTGTGCGGCCCGGCCTACACCGCCCGCGCCGCCCTCCCGGCGCTCGTGCGCTCGGGCGGCCACCTCGTGCTCACGGGCTCCGCGTCCGGCCGCGGGGTGCGCCCCGGCAGCCTGTACTCGGCCACGAAATGGGCCGTCACCGGCATGGCCCAGGCCATCCGGGCCGAATGCGTCGGCACCGGCGTGCGGGTGACGATCATCCAGCCGGGACTGGTGGACACCGAGGCCATCCCGGCCGACCGCAATGCCGATCCCAAGCTGGAGCCGGCCGACGTGGCCAGGGCGGTGCTGTACGCGCTGGGCCAGCCGTCCACTGTGGACGTGAACGAGATCGTGATCAGGCCGGTGGGGCAGGACGCCTACAAGTAGGTCATCGGCACGTGAAGCTGCGGCGGTAAGCCAGCGGGGCAACGCCGACCGCGGCGTTGAGATGTTGGCGCAGCCCGGCCGTGGTGCCGAAGCCGGCGTCACGGGCGATCCGTTCCACCGTCAGTTCCGTGGACTCCAGCAGGTGCCGGGCCCGCTCCACCCGTTCGCGGAGCAGCCACTGCCCGGGGCTGAGGCCGGTCTCCTCGCGGAAGCGCCGGGTGAAGGTGCGCACGCTCATCCGGGCGTGCTCGGCCAGCCGCCGCAGGTCGAGGGGCTGGTTGAGGTGCTCGCTCATCCACTGCCGGGTCGCCGACGTGCCGGCGTCGGCGACCTCGGGCACCGGCCGTTCGATGAACTGCCGCTGGCCGCCCTCCCGCCAGGCCGGCACGACGACGCGACGGGCGGTGTGGTTGGCGACCTCGCTGCCGTGGTCGGTGCGCACGATGTGCAGGCACAGGTCGATGCCGGCCGCCGCGCCGGCCGAGGTCAGCACCGTGCCGTCGTCCACGAACAGCACGTCCGGGGTCACCTTGACCTGCGGAAACATCTCCGCCATCGCGCCGGCGTGACACCAGTGGGTGGTCGCCTCGCGGCCGTCGAGCTTGCCCGCCGCGGCCAGCACGAACGCCCCGGTGCAGATCGACACCCACCTCGCCGTCGCCGGCACGGTGTCCAAGGCGGCGGCTAGTTCCGGCGGCAGCTCCGTGCTGGTCATCAGCGGACCTTCGTACGGACCGGGGATGACGACGGTGTCGGCCGTGGCCAGGATCTCCGGGCCGTGGTCGGGCATCAGCCGGAAGCCGGCGGTCGTCCGCACCGGGCCACCGTCAAGGGTGCAGGTCAGCGTCTCGTACAGCGGCTGGCCGGCGGACAGCGACGCCGAGGTGAACACCCTGGAGGCGATGCTCAGGTCGAACGCCACCACGTCGTCGAGGGCCAGCACCACCACGCGATGGGTCATGGCCCGATTCTTGCACATAGTGGCTTGCGGGCCACTCGTTCGATCCGGGCGGACTTGTCAGGATCTCCACCGTGTTCAAGCTGCATCGCGCCTGGTGGGTAGCCGCCGTCACCTTCGTCGCGCTGGTCGGCGCGGCCGGATTCCGGGCCACGCCCGGCGTTCTGATGAACCCCCTGCACGCCGAGTTCGGCTGGTCGATGGGCACGATCTCGGCCGCCGTCTCCGTCAACCTCGCGCTGTACGGCCTGACCTCGCCGTTCGCCGCCGCGCTGATGGAACGCTTCGGCATCCGCCGGGTCGTGTCCATCGCCCTGCTGGTGGTCGCCGCCGGCAGCGGGCTGACGGTGTTCATGACCGCGAGCTGGGAACTCGTCCTCTGCTGGGGCGTGTTGGTCGGCCTGGGCACGGGGTCGATGGCGCTGGCCTTCGTCGCCACCGTGACCAACGCCTGGTTCGTCAAGCACCGGGGCATCGTCACCGGCGTGCTGACCGCCGGCGGGGCCGCCGGGCAGCTGGTCTTCCTGCCGGTGCTGGCGTCCATCGCCGACTCCGCCGGCTGGCGCGTCGCCGCGCTGACCGTCGCCGCCGCGGCGCTGATCGTCGTGCCGCTGGTGGCCTGGCTGCTGCGGGACCGCCCCGAGGACATCGGCCTGTTGGCGTACGGGGCGACCAAGCCCCAGCCCAAGCCGGTGATCACGGTCGGCGCCGGCCGCCGGGCCGTCCAGGTGCTGGCCGGCGCGGCCAGGACCCGCAACTTCTGGCTGCTGGCCGCCGGGTTCGCCATCTGCGGGGCCACCACCAACGGCCTCGTCGGCACGCACTTCATCCCCGCCGCCATGGACCACGGCATGGGGGAGACCGCCGCCGCGTCATTGCTCGCGCTGGTCGGCGTGTTCGACATCGCCGGCACCATCTTCTCCGGCTGGCTCACCGACCGCGTCGACTCCCGGGTGCTGCTCGGCGCCTACTACGGCCTGCGCGGGCTGTCCCTGTTCGCGCTGCCCAGCCTGTTCGCCGGCAGCACGCAGCCCAGCATGCTGGTGTTCATCGTGTTCTACGGCCTGGACTGGGTCGCCACCGTGCCGCCGACCGTCGCCCTGTGCCGGCGCTACTACGGCACCGCCGGCTCCATCGTGTTCGGCTGGGTCTTCGCCTCGCACCAGGTCGGCGCCGCCTTCGCTGCCGTGGCCGCCGGCATCGTCCGCGACCAGCTCGGCAACTACGACCTGGCCTGGTACATCGCCGGCCTCCTCAGCTGCCTCGCCGCCGTCCTGTCCCTCCTGCTCCTGGCCACCCGCCGCCGTGCACCCGCCGCCCCCGAACCCGCGATGGCCACCTGATGCAGGGAAGGACGCCTTACCCTCGTTCAACGCGGGTAAGGCGTCCTTCCCTGCATAACGTCAGGCCTGGTGCCGAACCCGGTACGGGGGCACGGAGTTGCCGGCGAGGGCCTCGGCGTCGATGGACACCGGGCGGTAGCCGAGGCCGGGCAGCCGGGACTGCATCAGGGCCGTCGGGTCCGCGACCTCGTCGGCGCGGCCGAACAGGTAGGCCCACTCGTGCTCGTCCGAGCCGTAGTACGCGGTGGTGCCGAAGACCTCGGTGAACCGCCGCCACGAGGTGAGCAGAGTCTGGTTGCGCCACATGGTCTGGCAGCCGGCCTGGGTGACGACCACGCCACCGGGCGCGAGGACGGCCTTGCACATGGTGAGGAACTCGGTGCCGTAGAGCCGGTTGTGCTGGGCCTCCTCCTCACGCTCGTCGGGCAGGTCGACCAGCACGATGTCGTAGCGCTGGTCCCCGCCGGCCGCGTCGACCAGGTACTGCCAGCCGTCGGCGTAGTGCACCGTCACGGGACCCTCGCCGCGCTCGGCGCGGGCCAGCTCCTCGGGGGTGTAGCCGTACGGCAGGTGCTCGGCGCAGAGCTTCACGGCCTGGGTGTCGATGTCGACGTGGTCGACGCGGGTCGCGCCGGCGGCCACGGCCATCTGGCACACGACGCCCTCGCTGGAGCCGACGACGAGCACGGAGGTGATCTTGTCGGCCAGCAGCAGAGCAGGCACCATCAGCGCCTCGTGATAGGTCAGCTGGCTGAACTCGGTGCTCTGCCGGTCGTTGTCGCAGAACAGCGACACGCCCTGCTCGGTGCGGGCGATCACCACGTGCTGGAAGGCGGTGTCGCCCTCCCACAGCACGTCGTGCAGGTCCCACACGCGGGTCAGCCCGTGGCCGACCGGCTCGTGGATCTGGGTGGTTCGTTCCAACGTGGTCACTAGCTACTCGCAATCTGCTTGTCAGGCAAGGGAAGTCAGTCGTCCTTGCCGCGGCGGATGGTCTTCGCGTGCACAACGGGCGTGCGCAGCGCCTCGGCGAGCAGCTGCACGGCGACCTCGGGTTTGGCCCGGTGGCCACAGGTGAAGACGTCGACGAAGACCGACCCGATCTCTGGGTAGGTGTGCAGCGAGGCGTGCGACTCCGACAGCAGCGCCAACACGGTGACCCCCTGCGGCTCGAACCGCTTGGAGGTCACGTCCAACACGGTCGCCCCGGCCTGATCCAGCGCACTCGTCAGGATGTCCCGCAACAACGCCTCGTCATTGAGCAGATCGGCGTCGATGCCCTCCATCTCGGCGAGGACATGCTGTCCGGTGAACGACCCGACGGTCTGCACCGAGCCCAGTACTCCGGTCATCTATCACTCCCTACTGTTCCAGGTGAAGGCAGACCTCCGGCGAGGTCTGCACGCAAAATCGGGGTGGGCCCGCTCAGACGCAGTGCGTCGGCAGCGGCGCGAAACCGTTGAACGCTATGGAGGAGTAGCTCGCCGTGTAGGCGCCGGTATTCAGGAAGTCCAGGTGGTCGCCGGCCCGCAGCTCCATCGGCAGCCGGTAGATGTTGTGCTGGTACAGCACGTCATCCCCGTCGCACGTGGGCCCCGCGAGATAGACCGGCCCCGTTTCCCCGTCACGGCCGGGTGTGGAGAGCAAGTAGGTGATGTACTCGTTCTCGGTCTCGGCCAGGCCGTTGTACCGGCCCACGTCCAGGTACACCCAACGCTTGTCGTCCACAGTGGACTTACGGGAGACCAGCACCACCTCGGAGCGCAGCAGGCCGGCGTCGGAGACCAGGAACCGGCCCGGCTCCAGCACGAGCTGCGGCGGCGTGGGGAAATGCGTGCTCACGGACCTGGTGATCGCCGCGGCGAACTCGCTCAGCGGCGGCGCGGGGCGGCTGTAGCGGCCCGGCAGGCCGCCGCCGATGTTGAGCATCGTCAGCTCGACGCCGTCGGCCGCCAGCTTGGCGGCGATCTCCCCGGCCTGCTCGATCGCCGCGTCCCAGGCCCGCGGATCCAGCTGCTGCGAGCCCACGTGGAAGGACACCCCGGCCGGCGTCAGCCCCAGCTGCGGGGCCCGGGCCAGCAGGTGGGCGGCCATGTCCGGGGCACAGCCGAACTTGTGGCCGAACGGCGTCAGCGAACCGGTGTCGGCCAGCACTATCCGGCAGAACACCGCCGCGCCAGGGGCCATCTCGGCGATGGCCTCCAGGTCGGCGTCGCTGTCCGTGGTGAACAGCCGCACGCCGCGGGCGAAGGCGTAGCCGATGTCGGCTCGCTTCTTGATCGTGTTGCCGTACGAGATCTGCTCCGGACGAGCGCCCTCGGCCAGGCACAGGTCGATCTCCGGCGGGCTGGCCACGTCGAAGCAGGCGCCCAGTTCCGCCAACAGGCGCACCACTTCCCGCGCCGGATTCGCCTTGACGGCGTAGTAGAGCTTCGCCTCCGGCATGGCCGCGGACAGCTCCTCGAAGCGCTCGCGGACGGTCGCCAGATCGATGACCAGGCACGGGGTCGCGGGCTTGCACCGCCCGAGGTACTCACGGATACGGGCTATCGCCCCGGTCAGCTCCACCGCTGTCGGCGGAGGTGTCGCCGTGTCGACCGTTGCTGTCGGCTGCGGCGCCATGACGGCGAGGCTCTGTCCCATTCCGCTACGTACCTACCAAATCTCGGGTCAGTGTGTGCGTCGACCCGCTCGCCGCTTGGGTGGTCACGATGCGCTGCGCATCGCGGCGAGTCATGGTAAGGCCTCAATGCCCCTGTTGGCGACCATCACCCCCTGTTGGGTCAATCCGCCCCACGTGGCACCCCTCACACCGCCGCCCCGCATGCAGGGAAGGACGCCTTACCCTCGTTCAACGCGGGTAAGGCGTCCTTCCCTGCATCGCCGA